>JBCNMJ010000125.1:0-11344 GCA_039594975.1 Chryseobacterium sp.
CGGTTATTTTTTATTAATAGAGATTTCGGTATTCTTATTACAAACATTTGAATATTATAATCCGTTGTCTTTTAAAGGAATAGATGTCTCTTCACCATCAAGCATATATATTGATCTGGTATATTTTTGCTCTATAACCTTTACCAGCATTGGCTTTGGGGATATCACACCAGGTACGCATACTACCAAATTAATTACAGCATTTATAGGTGTTGCAGGGCAATTTTATACGGTAGTTTTGGTTGGTATCCTTATCAGTAAATTTTCCTCAAAAAATTAAATCAATATGAATATAAGTTCTCATTACAAGCTTAAGCATTTTATTCCCTGGACAAGGTCTAAAATATATAAAATGCTTTTATTAAGTATAATCCCGACGTTGCTGTTTTATTTTCTGGACTGGAAGTGGCTGGCAATTCCCTGGGTTCCGGTGGCTTTGCTGGGAACAGCCACGGCATTCATTTCGGGGTTCAAAAATACTCAGACCTATAACCGGACCTGGGAAGCGCGACAGGTGTATGGTGCTATCATTAATAGTAGCCGGGCTTTTGGGATTATGGTAAAAGATTTTATCCGTTCAGAGGACAAAATTCTTGAAAAACAACTGCATCAGGAAATTATTTATCGACATTTTGCGTGGCTCACCGCACTACGCTTTCAGCTTAGAGAAATTAAAAGTTGGGAGAACGTGAAAACCAAAAGTTATAATCGGGAATATCTTCAATATTACAACGTTCCGGAATGGGAAAGTAGTTTGAATGAAGAACTGGCGGGATTTCTTAGTGAAGAAGAACTCCAATACATTTTATCAACAAAAAACCGCGCAACACAAATCATAAGTTCCCAATCTTCCCAACTAAAAAAACTGAATGAGGAAAACAAAATATCAGATTACAATTATGTTGCCCTTGAGAATCAGCTCAAAGAATTGTACGACCAGCAGGGGAAATGCGAACGTCTTAAAAACTTTCCTTACCCGAGACAGTTTTCGAGCATCAATTTATATTTTACCAATGCCCTGTGTCTTCTAATGCCATTGGGCTTCATAGGTGAATTTTCCAAGATGACGGAAAAATTCGGGGATAATATAATTTGGCTTGCTATTCCCTTCAGTGTATTGCTGGGATGGGTATTTTTAGTTTTGGAACAGATCGGCGAAAGTACGGAAAACCCATTTGAAGGGAATGCCAACGATATTCCCATTACCCAGATAAGCAGAAATATTGAAATTGACCTTCGTGAAATGTTGGGTGAAAAAGATCTGCCACCAGCAATAGTGGCACAGAATAATATTTTAATGTAAAATATAAATACAAGTAAATTATGGAACATTTAGAATCTGTCAGAAAGTGGTATCCTAAAGCCTTAACTTCTATTGATACCGTTAACCGACTATTAGACACTATTGAAAAGTATATAGGTTTAAAACCTAATCAATTGATGCACGCAGACAGTATGTGCTGCGATGATGTCAATGCCATACAATATCCACCAAGAGCTTATGAAATGTTGGGTCCGTTTCATTTAGGGGGATTGGACGGCTTTCCTTTCGCTGGGATTACAGGGATGAATGCTTTTGCTCATCATGTTCCGGAAGACGGTGCTGTTATCATATTTTATGCGCCACATATTGGCATTACAAAGGATGGTACTATTGGAGAAATAAGCAGAATAGGGCAGAGTGGTAATTCGGCATGCTGTGGTGCTGCGAAAGGAGCATTGGGAAAGCTTTCGGCAGGACAAATTATTGAAGGGAACATCACTTCACTGGACTTCCAGATGAATACCATTGAGCAAATCTTTCTTTATCAGAAAGAAAGAATACTTACTTCAGAAAATCAAATATTTGAGGCAACGGAAGTCATGTACGAAGCCATTGATGAAAGAATAGAAGTGTTAGTAAAAGAAACCAATTATCCCTGTAAATATGTGATTTTGGTAGGTGCTATTTTTATCAACGGAGATAAAGACATGGGATCTTTCTGTCAATATAAGAAATTCGATTATATTAATTTGGAAACGCAACAACGAAAAAGTTTAATGGCAGAATATTATGAATAAAAAAGGAGCGATTTTGACCACCCCTTTCTAGAATTTCTTAATTTGATTAATATTTAAAAATTGAACATTAAACCTTTTAACTGATGAAGGAATTAGATGAACGTAGATTCATATGTTAGAAGATTCAAATACGCCTCATAAATCACAACCATTATAACGGTATTTTTCACGTAGTCAAGTTCAAGTTTCACATTAGAAAACAAACTTGTTTTTTTTGTGTAAATTCCATTTTCATTATTTACAAAGCCATAACTATGTATGATAGAATGTGCTTCATCTTTTGTTTTGCCGATAAGCTTACCGTATTTGCTTTTTAGTTTTGATCTACTTTTTTTACCGTGAACCATTTCTTTTATGTTTAATAATAATAAAGGCTGCGCACATTTCCACAACAGCCTTTATTTTGATTTGTTGAATTCTATTTCTTCAGCACCTTTATATTATTTTGACTGCCATCTCGTAAATTGACTTTTATTAGATAGATGCCTGATTTTAATTTTGCTAAATCCAGTTTGATATTCATATCATTAAATGTATTATTTAGTACTAATCTGCCATCTATACTAAATACGGATATAGAAGTAATATTTTTATCAGAGGTAATGTTGAATAGGTCTGTAACTGGATTTGGATAATAGGTAATTTTACTTTTGGTACTATCATTAACTGCTAATACATCGCAATTAAGACCTGAATAACTTGCTTCCTGATTTGCTGACGATAAAGACCCCGATGCAACATCTGTAGTTCCGTTAGAGACTGTATATACTGGAGTATTATCACCAAATGTTCCAAAAGATTCGATATAAAATGTTAGCGGTCCCTGTGCAACTATACTTTGAATATCATCATATCCTGCTCCATATCCTCCTCCTGATAAAAGCGTGTTTCCTGAGCTGTCTTTTAAAAACCAGCTAACCTCATCGCCATAGCCCAGAGCATCAAACACGTGTACTGTCCAATTACAGCCTACAGGAGTACTGCAGCTAACATATTTTGTTCTTGTGGCAGAGGAGAAAGAACAATCACTTGATAAGTTTAATGAAAATCTTACCGTTTGATTCTGGGTGGCGGTTAGCACAACCTGCCCGGTTCCGTATTGGATAACCTGAGTACCCGTCTCATTGGCAATAGTAATAAAATCAGTATTAACAGAGCTGCTGAAAGTGTACTGCTTGCCTGCAGTCAGCTGTACGAGAGAATACTCTCCCGTTTTTGCGGTCGTTGTAATGGTTTCAGTTGCTCCAGTACAGGCAGGAATGAAGGGTGAGGCAGGATTTAAGCCATTAGGAGAAGACAAACATCCCGGCGCATATGGGAGCTCATCAAGATGTATTATCCATCCTGCAGCAAAGAAAACTGGGGCCGTGTTATCAAATCCACAAATATATTTACCATCGGGAGAAACCCCCATTCCTGTTCCAAGTTTTCCATCAAAGGTCGTGATAGAAACGCCTTTTAAAGCTAAGTAGTCCTTTAAAAGTATTGGTTCTGTCATACCCTCATGATACACAATAACATTGCGGTTTCCAATGTTACCCTCGTATCCAACAGCCAAACCATTCTCGGAGATACTTGTAAAAACTGGATTGGTAATTGACGTAGTGGAACCAAATGATTTATAAGTATTGGTATTAATATTATATATAAAGGCTTTATTGCCTTTATAACCAACAATTTGACCAGCATTGTTAATGTCCGCTGCTTCTCCGGATTCCGGCGTGCCAAAATCAATATAATGCAGCGTGCCGCTTGGATCAAAATAAACAGGAACCCAAAATGTCCCAATATTAAACAGATCCTCTCTATCTACAAATCCGGACACATAGCCTGCATCATTAATGCCCTGTCCTCTTCCGTATTCCCAAAGGTTATCATCATCCGTAAGTTTAGTTAGCGTGTTAGTTTCAGTATCATAAATGAAGGGATAAGAACCAGAAGCTCCGACAGAAATTTGTCCGGTTACGAATTTGCTGCTTGCCGATATGGCATTGGCGTTTCCAAACCAGCTATTTCCTGGGATATCACCAGGGAACCAACCTATCGAATTCCAAACACCATTCTTTCTATAGGCAGCCTGGTCGAGATTGGAACCATCTGTAGCCACGAATGGCATAGTACCCGCTACATTTGAGGCATTGTTGAGTCGATTGGTAGATGAAGCAACACTTTCAATCGGAGTTGAAGTGTCGGTAGCGTAATCATAATAAGCACCGGGATGTACGGCATTGCCATTGTTGTTAATATCATACAAGCGGGAGCCCGCACCAGTAAGGACTCTTAAGTTGGTTTGAGCATTTAGAATGCCCAGTAACAGAAAAGAGGTAAGGAGATGAATTTTTTTCATAATAGTAATTGTTATAATTATTATTACTCAAAGTTGTGGTATTTATTGACTGTATAAAATTTAAGCTTGTTAGAAATTATGAAATTCCCTTTCGAAATTGACGAATTCTGAAACTTTATTTTTGATCATTTTTTAGTTGGCTTATGAAAAATGATGGTGTAACGCCCGTTTCTTTTTTAAAAATCACTCCGAAAACCTCTCTGGAAGAAAATCCACAAACTTGTGCAAGATAGCTTATCTTATATTCTCTGTATTTTGGATCCTTATATAGTGCTTCTGTGATGTATTGGATTCGTAAACCGTTAATATAATTATTAAAACTTTTTCCCTTGTGTTGTTTAATCACTTCAGAAAGATATCTGGTATTGGTATTTATGGAATTTGCAAGATAGGATAGGCTAATATCCTCCCGAAGGAATTTTTGAGATGTTTCGAATTTCTTCAATTTTGCAATGATGGTCTTTGTCGTATCATCTTTTATACCTGCCGATCTATCTGTAGAAACAATAGGTTCTTCCGCGCTTCTTGAGTTTTCTCTCTTTTGCAGTTCGTCAATAATGATACGATATCTTTCAGTGAGCTGTTGTTGTTTTTTCTTCCAGAAAAGCCATCCTGCCAATAAGGTAATAATTAGAGCTGCAGAAGAAAGTATTATTAATTTTTGTATATGCTTAGTGTATTTTTCTCCCTGTGTATTCATCAGCTGTTTTACAGGTGTATTAATCGTTTTCTTTTCCACATTTACCAGGCTGTCATTCAAAGCAGTGTAAAGATTCATATACTTGGACGATGTATCTTTCTCTCCGTTTTCTACGGATGACTTGAACATGACTTCATAGATATCACGTCGGATATAGGGTAAACTGAGTTGTTTCTCCATTTGCTCCGCCTGTTTTGCATAAAGAATAGCTTCAGTATATTTTTTTTGATCGTAGTAAAGCCAGGCAAACTCATTAAGCACTGCAACTTCCAAATCTTTATTGATTTTGTATTGTGTATCCGTGCACAGTTTGAGAGCTTTAGAAAAGTACATTTCAGCCTCCTTTGGACGATGTTTGGCCACATTTGTCATTCCTAGATTCATGTAAGCCAGAGCCAAGGTGTGGTATTTTTTATCAGTATATTTTATATCTTCATCTATTTTAAGAACGGTTTCCAGACTTTTTTTCTGATAATAGATCACAGAATCTATTGGTGCATTGATGTGGGCGGAATAGCTTGCCAATCCATTGTAAATAAGAGCCTGCTGATAATATTTACAGTTTTCAGACCTGATCATTTTTGTGATCTGTAAAGCTATTCTAAATTCTTTTTGGCTCTCATCATTAAAACCCAATTCTGTGAGTGATGCAGCACTAAGTCTGTGAGTATTTGCCAGTTTTTCATTATCACCAGTATCTTCGGCCAGGTTTATTGTTTCTTTATTAAGCTCTATAACTTTTTTAAAATTCCCAATATCAAAATATTTGGCCATTAAAAGAATATTGCTTTCCAACATTCCCTTTTTGTAATCTATTACTTTCGAATCCTGATATGTTTTTTTAGATATTTCAATGGTTTTTTTGATATTCTTTGATGAAATTTTTTTTGCATCTGCTATCTGCTGATCTATTTGAGCCTCGTTAAGCAGCTGTTCGGATTTTTGTGCAAAAGTAAATCCAAAAGTGATAAGTAGTAATAAGCTCACAGTTTTTTTCATTGTATGTTTTTGAGGCTGCAAAGAAAATGTAAAAGTAGGCATTTGTGCTAATTTTTTATGTAATAAAATATTAAATTATTGTATATTTTTTTAGATACAAATAGTTGGTTAATAATTATTTATATGTTGTTTTCTTTGTTTTTTACTATAAGTGAAAACTTGGAAGAAATGACGAAATGGAATCATAATTTATTACATGTTTATTTTTTTATCTTACTGAAATCATCCTATCATTGTGGTGTTAAAGAGTGGAAAGTCTTGACCATTCTTTAATAAAAAAAGACAAAAAAACAAATGATAAGATTGAATTTAAACAGTAGTACTTTGCTGCCTTCATCAGGTGGCAGGTTGTTGCTGTTTTTATTCTTACTAAGTTTCGTTAACGTTTTCGCATCGGTTAAAGACAGCACGATGCAAACTGGGGATACCCTTGAAACCATTCATATTTTCGGCAATATAACAATTACACAGGGTGCCAGAATCTATGTGACAGGTAATATATATAATAGTAAGGCTAAAGACAAAGCTTCTCTAAGAACTTCCGCTAAAAAATCCTTACATACCTACAAAAAGAATCGTGCTATTTTACAAGCGAAATATAAAAATAGTGAAGTTAAGCCTGGGCGTGAAAAGGCCGTACAAATAGTTGAGCAAATCAGTACTGTACCTTTAAATCCTAACAATTCTTTTTCTATAAGCTCTTCGCAAAGGTTCCAGATTGTCCTACCTACAAACCTCAAGTTGAAAGTAGCAGACATCTTAATTACATTTTCGATATCATTGTTGATAGTCTCATTATCTGTAGAAAATACAATTTACCGTGACTTTGGAAGGGATACTTATTCTGAGCGTACTATTCACGCAAGACCACCGCCATTTTTGATCTAAAAAACTTAATTACTGCATAAAATACCTCAACGGTCAAAAGATCCTTTTCGATTGAAATTACTGGATTGGTTATATCTGTTGATGTCATTATAACAACAGTTGGAAAGCCTCTAATGTAGATAGCAATGAACTTTCAACTGGTCATTTTTTCGAACATTAATTCTCCAACCTTTAGAGAATTGAAATACTATAAAAGACATTTAAAAACAAATAAAATGAAGAAAAAAATTATTTTATTGAGTGCACTAGGCTTTAGTGCTGTGGCATTCTCACAAGTAGGTATTAATACCTCATCTCCTCAAGCCACCTTAGACGTAACCGTTAAAACAACCGGACCTATACTCCCCGAAGGATTAATCGCTCCAAGATTGACGGGTGACGAAATCAAGTCAAGAGATGCATTATATAATTCGCCTCAAAAAGGAGCTATCGTGTATGCAACCGCACCTGTAGGAACAGCGTCCACAAAAACGACTAATATAACAGCAGAGGGCTATTATTATTTTGATGGTAGTGTTTGGACCAAATTTGGAAGCGGAACCGGTTCTACTCCAGAACCCTGGTATATACAAAATACAACAACTCCGGCATCTGCAAATAGCCAGAATATCTATCAGCAAGGTAAGGTAGCGATCGGTTTCTCCAATACTGATGCGGTTTCTACAAAACAACTTGAAGTGAAAGGTGACCTAAAGTCCCTATATGGTAATACCTCCGGTGATTTTTACAGTGTTATTAATACCAATATGACTGATTACGGTATTCCAATGAGTGATATTCATGTTGCAGACGCAGCAGATATTTCAAATGCCGGTAAGATCAGTGGGCTGGCGCTTAGTGCATTAAATGCTCAGATGTATACTAATTATCTTGTTTCTGGGAATCACACTTCAGGAGGTGTGGTATCTACATCCGCTGCAACCGGTTCGGACATCAGGCTCCAATCCGTCGATACTACAGGAACTGTTAGCTCCACAGTGCTGGCGAACAGCAATACCATAGGTAATAGTGTTATGCTTATTCAGGAACAGGCAGGTTCAACAGCGACTCAAGTAACGCTAGAAAGAGTAAAAGGAGTGACTTATGATTTTAAGAATAGTAGCGGAATATTGGAAGGCTCTTACACCTTCCCTAGAACCAACGGCTCTGCCAATCAGGTTCTAACAACTGACGGGGCAGCTGGGAATGCAACATTATCATGGAAAGATACATCATTACTTGTATCGGAGCCGTGGAGAATTCAGGGTACAACAAATGCTGCGACCACTAATACCCAAAACATTTACCAGACAGGGAATGTTTCGATAGGTTCTTCTACGCCTATTGCACCGTTTACTTCTAACTCAGTTACTGTTACGCCAAAGTTATCTGTAGCAGGAGATGTTGCTTCGACAGGGGCTTTCTATACAACAACAGCAAAATATGCGGATTATGTTTTTGAAGATTATTTGGATGGGGTATCAAAGATAAATGCTGACTATAATTTCAAATCTTTAGCAGAAACAGCCGCTTATATCAAAGCCAATAAGCATTTGCCTGGTGTTACTTCGATTAAAGATATATTGAAAACTCAAAATGGTTACGTAGTCAATTTATCCGAATTGTCCATCCAGCAATTGGAGAAAATAGAAGAGTTATATCTGCATACCATAGAACAGCAGGAACAAATTTCTAAACAACAGACAGAGATCAATAATCTGAGATCACGTATGGAAAAGCTTGAAGAGCTTTTGGTAAAAGAAAACAGTAAAAAGTAATCTAATTCCTTTAAAAAATGAAAAGCATAAATAAAGGAATGAATGTAATATTGATGATGTCGGTATTATATTGTTCGGTTGGTTTGGGTTTTGCCCAGACAGGTATTGGAACTAGGAATCCACAGGGAGCACTTCATATAGACGGTGCCAAAGATAATGATGTTACGGCACCTGCTCTACCTACAATATCACAGGCAGCCAATGATGTAGTTATAGATGCTGCTACAGGATATTTAGGAGTAGGTGTTCTTACACCCAAAGTTCCTCTTGATATGAGGTCTTCGATAAATTCTGAAAACGCTTTAGGACTTGGTACTACTACAATGACAGCCGCAGCCGCAGCCGCAGGTGCAGTGCGGTATGATGAGGTGAATGCACCCGTTGGGGCAAAAATTGAGTACTCAGATGGTTCAGTATGGAACAAATTGTATGTAGCTCCAAAAAAAGTGGTTGTGGTAGCCCGCCAGAATTTGGGACAAAATATAGGCACTTCTGCAGCTGATATTATTAATTGGACATTAGATCCTCAGGCGAATAATATTGGCTTTACCCCTGCAACTGGTGTTTTTACAGCTCCTCGTGATGGGAAGTATACTTTCTTATTCACTTTTAACCTTGCAGCTACTATGATTGATGATGGTACTCGGGTTGAATCTCAATTTTACAGAACATCAGGAACACCTGCCGTTTTGGCTAGAGTATATAAAACTTTCGGTCATTCAATGAATAATGAAACAGAGGATGGACCTGCAGGTTTTAGAATGAAAGATACACAGGCTGGTGGTTCAAGTACAGCTACATTTAGCCTGACTCAGGGTACAACAGTTACAGTAAGGATGCTTCACAATCTTACAGGAGGAAATATTCCATTAAGAGTGCCAAATAATTCCCTTCCGGATAATCCGGATGCAGGTTTTAATAGTTTAACAATTATAGAGCATTAATGTAATGAACAGATTATGAAAAAGAAATTGAATATCATATATCAAATGTTTGCTTGTACTCTGATCTTTTCAGTAAGTACTTTGGCAGCACAGACTGGAGTGCTTACCCAAAACCCATCTGCTCCTCTACATATAGATGCGGCGGATGATAATGCAGGGACAATAAGTGCTGCTCAGGCAGCGAACGATGTTGTCGTTACAACAGCAGGCAGTATAGGGGTCGGCGTGTTGGCTCCTGTAACCAAAGTCGATCTTCGTTCTTCCGATCAGAAAGGGATTATTGGCTTGGGCTCCAATTCGCAAACTGCGGGTAGTGCAGGCGCTGGTGCGATACGCTACAATGCTGCAACTCTTAAGCTAGAGTATTCGGATGGCAATAATTGGATTCCTCTTGCACAGACAGCGCCTACCAAGGTAAGCATAAGCGGCACTACAGCATCGGGACAGAATGTTAATAATAACACCAGTACACGTATTGGAAGTTGGACTTTAAGCGGAGATACGGAGAGTACCTTCAATAGCGTCAATAATGATTTTACTGCTCCTCGTCCGGGGTTTTATCTGGTTTCTTTCAGTATTACTTTGGGGCCCAATACTGGTGCAGGAGGTGTTATAAACAATAGTAGCTTCATAGAAACGGCCATAGAAACCAGTGGAGTAACCACAACCACCATTCCGAAATTCATTACGGTAAATTCTTACCCTGCATTTCAGGCCAGTACTATTAGAAATTACATCAGTGGTAACTGCAATGGTATTTTTTACCTCAATCAAGGGGCAAAGGTTTTCTTTACGGTTAAACATACCACAGGTGGAACAAGAACTGTTTTGAGCGATGCTACATTGAACAACTTCAGCATTCAAGAATTATAGAAAAGTATAACAATGAGAATAATACAACATAAAATAAAAAGGATCGGGAGTGCTTGTTTACTGGTATTGTTTGTAACGCAAGCAAATGCTCAGATGGGAGTGGGTGAACTTTCGCCTGGAAATTCCACCGAAATCGTTACCGCTGCCGGTAAAGTAATTGTAGATAATACAGGAAAAGTAGGGGTATTGGTCACCAGTCCTAAAGTCGCTGTGGATCTGCGTGGTATCGGTAACAATCACTCAGTAGCCATAGGAAATACTACCCAGACAGCTGCACAGGCAGGAAAAGGTGCATTACGATATGTAAACAAACCCGCTATCGGGGTCTTGGGGTATTTGGAATATTCAGACGGAACTGATTGGATAAGTTTTTTTCCTTATGGCAAACCACGCATTGTGATAATGGCAAATAAAACCACTCAAAACACTGAAGTGTTTGAAGGAGCTGATTCAGGCCCTAAAATAGGAATAATGCAACGTCGTTCCTCTTACCTTACAAACTGGACAGAGATATCAGATACCGATTCTGGTGTGGCAACAGGGGTCAATAATTTCAATCCTACTACAGGAGAGTTTATTGCGCCAAGAGCGGGGGTGTATTTTGCTACTTTTACCTATGCGCTTTCAAGCCAGGTAGTTGAAGCTTCTGCCAATGTTCAGACAGAAGCAATTTGGGAGGTGAGGAATTCTTCGGGGACGATTACTCAAAGGGTAAAAACTAACAATGGTTATGCGTCCAATTCAGGAATTAATACACAACCTGTAGCCCGCGTCA
>JBCNMJ010000126.1:0-11271 GCA_039594975.1 Chryseobacterium sp.
TTTAATTTTCTTTCTTGTTTCTTTACCTTCTTCCGGAGCATAAAGCATTCCTAAAACCACTCCTGCAGCAGCTCCTGCAAGAAGTCCTGCTAAAATTCCAGCTGTATTGTTTCCTTTTCTAGACATTTCTTGTTTTTTTAATAGTTAATAAAATTAGTTTTTACGATAAAAATAATTACAATTAACATACCAAAGGGTGAAAAAGGCTATTAAAAATTGTTAAATCTTATGAATGTAAGCCAGTATACTTTCTATGGTCTGTTCTTTAGTAAGAAGACTGTTGTCTATGACAATGGCATCATCGGCCTGCCTTAATGGCGCAATTTCTCTTTCACTGTCTATTCTGTCACGTTCGATCAGGTTGTCTTTTACCTGCTGCTCTTCAGCCTGTATTCCTAATCCAATAAGCTCCTGATATCTTCTTTTAGTTCTTTCTTCTATACTTGCTGTAAGAAAAAATTTGTAGTCTGCATTGGGAAGAACTACCGTTCCTATATCTCTTCCATCCATAATAATTCCCCCTTTTTCAGCTAAAGAGCGTTGAGATTGTAACAGAAAATCTCTCACTTCTTTCTGTTTTGCCACCAAACTTACATTATCTGAGACCTCATTGGTTCTAATCGGTTTGGAAATATCAATGTGATTAAGAAAAAGGACAAGTTCAGTTCCTACTTTTTTAAATTCCAATTCAATCTGATCAAACGAAGAAAAGAGTTCATTCAAATTGATTGTTCCATCTTCATTAAGGCAATTCTGAAGAGCAAACCAGGTCACTCCTCTGTAAAGGGCTCCGGTATCCAAGTGAATCAATCCAAGTCGTTCAGCAATAACTTTGGATATTGAACTTTTTCCGGTAGATGAGTACCCATCAATTGCAATTACAGGTTTTTTCATACCGCAAATTTCAAGAAATTTTCTTAAAAAGCAAGAAACCCTGAGATATTTTCTTAGGGTTTCTTCATATTTATATTTAAAATTTCGAATGCTGGTTAATATCCTGCATGGCTTGTAAGGTCTACAGAAATTCCTATCTGATTGACATTAGAAGAGTTGTGGTATCTCACATGAGCGTAATCAATCCTGAATCTTGATAGTTTAATTCCGAAACCACCGGAAAGACCGGAAAAGTTTCGTTGATCGGCAACTGCCAATTCATTTCCTCTTTTTACATTATATCCTAATCTTATATTGAAGCTTTTTTCAGGGAAAAGTTCAGCTCCGATAGAAAAGTGATCGGCAATTTTTCTCCCGAAATTCACTTCCTGACCGTCTACATTATACTGAGAAGAGATATCAAACTGCTGAAGATCATGAGCCGTAATGGTAACTGCCAAAGGAATCGTCTTTAAAATTCTTGTGTATCCTAAATCTATTCTGAAAGGAAGATTTTCTCTTGTACCATTAAATGACTTGAACTGATATCCGAAATTTCTCGCCACAGCAGATACGGTTTCTTTGCTTTTTTTGTTGTGATAAGTAATTCCTGCCGTTCCTGAAATGGCAGAAGAGGTATAATTATCAATTTTTGAAGTGATGAAGTTTAAACCTCCTCCAATCGTCCAGTTTTCTTCAAACTGATAAGCATATCCTGCTCCGATTGCAACATCTGATGCTGAAAACTCACCGTTTTCAAAACCGCTTTCATCTGTTCTGGGAATATTACCATAACTCATATAACGGGCATTGATGGTAGCCATATGACCATTTTCAAAGTCTTTGGCGTAGGCAATGGTTCCATATTTTGAATCAGCAAGATAAGCTGCCCCGTTCACGGAAAGTTGTTGATCTGAATCTTTATTGAGTAATGCCGGATTTGCTATTGCAAAGGAAACATCATGATCTCTTATCGTAATTGCATCTCCTCCCAAAGCTGCTTGTCTGGCAGATACAGGAATATTTAAGAATGGATAAACATTTGTTCCTGTTTGTGCATAAGAAACAATTCCTGACAGAAATAATGAAAAAATGATAATTTTCTTCAATTCAATTTATAATTAATGCAAAAATAATTCTTTTTCGTACGTATCAAAATATTTAGAACATTATTTACACCTAAATATTTTTCTTTTTACAATATTTTTAATGATTATATTTGCACCATCAAATTTAAAAGAATTTGGTTCTAAAATAAACTCTTAAAAATAAAAGATGAAATATAAAAGAATCCTTCTAAAACTTAGCGGTGAAGCCTTAATGGGAAACAGACAATATGGTATTGACAATGAAAGACTGCAGGAATATGCTTCGGAGATCAAAAAAGTAGTGGACAAAGGATGTGAAATCGCTATCGTAATTGGAGGAGGAAATATTTTCCGTGGAGTAGCCGGAGCTGCAAAAGGAATGGATAGAGTGCAGGGAGACTATATGGGAATGTTGGCAACTGTAATCAACGGAATGGCTCTACAAGGTGCATTGGAGGATGCAGGAATTAAAACAAGACTTCAGTCTGCTATAGAAATGGATAAAGTAGCTGAACCTTTCATCAAAAGAAGAGCGGTAAGACATCTTGAAAAAGGCAGAGTAGTTATTTTTGGGGCGGGAACAGGTAACCCATATTTTACCACCGATACTGCAGCCACTTTAAGAGCTATCGAAATTGGTGCTGATGTAATTTTAAAAGGAACAAGAGTAGATGGAATCTACGACAGCGATCCTGAAAAAAATGAAAACGCCGTAAAATATAATTCATTATCTTTCGACGAGGTTTATGCTAAGAATCTTAAAGTAATGGACATGACTGCCTTTACTTTAAGCCACGAAAATAAATTGCCAATTATCGTATTTGATATGAATAAAGATGGTAATTTGGAAAGAATTGTTGATGGAGAAAATGTGGGGACTTTAGTTGATCTCTGAAATAAAGAGCCAAGTAAAAAGTAAAAAGAGCCGAGTGAATCTCATTATAATGTGTAACTTATCAAATTTTTATTATATAATGGAAGAATTAGATCTTATATTAGAATCTGTAAAACAGGACATGGATGCAGCAGTAAAGCATTTGGATCATGCATTTCAAAGAATTAGAGCAGGGCGTGCTTCTACAACTATGGTTCAGGATGTGATGGTAGAATATTACGGAGCGATGACTCCTATCAACCAGGTTGCAAACGTTTCTATTCCGGATGCGATGACAATTTCTATTCAACCTTGGGATGCAAAGGCAATTAATGATATTGAAAAAGCGATCATCAATTCAAATTTAGGTTTTGCACCTTCCAATAACGGAATCAATATTATCCTTAATGTACCGCCTTTAACGGAGGAAAGAAGAAGAGATTTGGCAAAACAGGCTAAAAGTGAAGCTGAACAGACTAAAATTGTGATAAGAAATGCAAGACAGGACGGTTTAAAGGAACTTAAAAAACTTGATGGTGTTTCTGAAGATGTTATTAAAGGAATCGAAGCTGAAATTCAGGTGCTTACCGACAAATATGTTAAACTTTGTGATGAGCATTTGAAAATAAAAGAAGCAGACATCATGAAAGTATAACTTTCGTGAAAGAATATAAAACAAAAGAGGTCTTCAATTGAAAACCTCTTTTTGTTTAGCTATATTTAAACCTGTCGAAAGTCTGCCAGTATTTATCTTTATAAATGTGATATTCAATGTGTAATTGATCCGAATATTTGGTTATAATTTCATGGGTAATCCTGGATGAATCTCTAAATTCTCTACACGCAAAGAAAATTTCTCTGAGATTATCTGCAGTTTCTCTACCTATATTTAAATAGCCTTCAGTATCGATAAGAACATTATTCAATTCTTCTTCAAAAGCATTCATTGCATGCATATCTTCTGAATTTGGCAACCCGTTATTGCCTTTTCCTTCATAGTGGATTTCAATCTTTAAAACCCAGGGATGTGAAGCTTTATGATCCCATTCCAGAACAGTGGTATTGGCGATTGCAAAATAAGGTTTTCCATTACTAAGAGCCGCTTCAAAACTTCCCCAACTGTCTTTTTGGGCAGAATACCTTTTATGTTGGTATTTTTGTTCGAATTCACTTTCTCTCCATGCAAGATAATCTTTCAGCTTGGCAATAGGAATAAGCTCTTCATTCTCCTGATCATTTCCTTTTATCTGTAAATGGTCAATCATGGTAGCAGAAGACAATTCACCCAAAAGATTATTAAGGTAGATATATACTCCGTTTATAATTACATTTTTTTCTGCTTCGCTGAATTTATCGTATACTATTGTAAGATCTATTTCGTCGGGATAATTATCATCCTGAGTCGCATAAAAAAACAGATTCTCTGTGGTAAAAGTGTGATTTTCTATTTTTATCTGGAACTTGGAAATATCAACTTCAGGTTTCAGAGCGGTAAATTTCCAATTGTCAATACGAGGAGCCGATTTTATCAGATCTTCTACAAACACGATATTTTTAATATTTGTATCAGCAGTTAAAATCAGTTCTGCAGTCTGGCTGTCATGCATTCCGGTAAGAAAATAAATACCGTCTTTAATCTGATTCAATTTCGACATCATGGTATCAAAAAAAAACTCTTCCAGCTTTTCTCCGTCATGTATGGCTCTCCAGAATTTTTTATGGTGAGTCAAAAACCAATCCCAAAAATCTTCATGGGTAACAATGTTTTCGTACTTAGAAGGGAACATTCTACGTAAAAATTTCATCTATTTGTGTTTCTATTTGTATTACTACAAATTTAAGAAAGAACTTTCTAAAAATGCCCCGTTTACATTAAATTTTTAATTGTTTTTTAATGTTTTGCCGCTTAATTTTAGTTTATTACCAAATAAATCTTCTGTTTACCAGCTATTAAGTCCGTTTTCTAAAGCTTTTTTATAATTTTCTTCATCAAAACTATATAAATCCGGAGATTTATAAGCTCCTCCACGACGCTGCTCATCCAGTTTTCTCAGGATTCCTAGGTTTTTAATTTTTCGGTAGAAATTTCCTCTATTAAGTTCTTTTCCTAAAATAGCTTCATATAATTTTTGAAGTTCAGGTAGAGTAAATTTTTCGGGCAGAAGATTATATCCGATAGGCTTAATAGAGATTTTTTCTCTCAAAGTAAGTAAAGCCTTCTCTATAATTTCTCGATGATCCATTGCTAATTCTATCCCGGGAAGCTCACTTAAATAAATCCATTCACAGGTTTCGCTCATTTCATCAGCTACAGGATGAAGCTCAGTAGCATTATAAAGCGCATAAAAGCCAATAGTAATGAATCTCTGTTTTTGAAACAATGTTTCATCAAAATCTTCAAAGTAAAATTCGCTTCGGTTCTTTTTTCCAAAAACACCAAATTCTTCAAGATAAGATACTGTTACACCAGCTCTTTCCTTCAAAAGTCTTACAATTCCTTCATCCAAATCTTCGTCTTTACGAATATAACCTCCCGGAAGCATCCACTGCTTTCTATAGTTCATTTTAAGAAGCAAGACTTTCAGTTCATTATTATCGAACCCGAAGATCACAGGGTCTGTCGATAAATGGGGCAGGAATATTTCTTTTGCTTCTGAAGACTTATCTAAAAATTGTTGTTTAGAGTCCATACTAAAATACTGGTATAATCTGAAGCACAAAGTTAAGATTTAATTTCCGAGATCATTCTAATTCTACTTCATAGTTTAGTGAAATTTATTTTTTTCTCACGAATTAAGTAAACATTTAATAAAAAGTTTGGGATTTAAAAGCATAGAATCAAATAAAAAGACACTATCTTTAGCCTCTTTTTATTTTAAATGAATGATTATGACGAATGAAGTAAAAAACAAAAGCAGGAACTACACTGTTCCTCTTATTACCATTACACTTTTATTTTTTATGTGGGGTTTCATTACCTGTATGAATGACATCCTTATTCCTTATCTGAAACAGCTTTTCAAACTGACTTTTTTTGAATCTATGCTTGTGCAGTTTTGTTTCTTCGGAGCTTATTTTATAGGCTCATTAATTTATTTCCTGATCTCCACTTCGAGCGGGGATCCTATCAACAAGGTCGGATATAAAAAGGGAATTCTTTTTGGTATTTTCCTGGCGGCTTTAGGATGTATTTTGTTTTATCCTGCAGCGACTTTTTCTTCTTACGGATTGTTTTTAGGAGCATTGTTCGTGTTAGGATTAGGATTCACCGTTTTGCAGATTACGGCAAACGCCTACGTTTCTCTTTTAGGTTCAGAAGAATCTGCATCCAGCAGACTGAATATGACACAGGCTTTCAATGCATTCGGTACTACTATTGCTCCTGTTTTGGGTGGGCATTTGATTTTTGAATTTTTCTCAGCTGCAGACGGATCTTTCAGTGCGGTTGCCACGAGAATTCCCTATTTAATTTTTGCGGCAATTTTACTTTTGGTGGCTTTATTGATTTCAAGAGTGAAGCTTCCATCTTTTCAGACTTCAGAGGAAGAAATTGAAAAAGGCTTTGGAGCTTTCCAGTTCACTCACCTTAAATTCGGAGTTTTCGCCATGTTTTGTTATGTTGGTGGAGAAGTGGCTGTAGGAAGTTTTATCATCAGCTTTTTGGAGCAACCTCAGGTTATGAACCTCAATGAGGTTGTAAGTAAAAACTATCTTTCCCTCTATTGGGGTGGAGCAATGATCGGTCGATTCTTAGGAGCAATCTCTTTGAATCAATCCATTAGTCAGGTAAAGAAAGCAATTTATATGTTAGCAGCAGCCACATTGGTTTTCCTTGTTATTTTCAGTATCGTGAATTTAACGTTTGCACAAATAAGTTTCTTTTTAGTATTTATCGTTCTGAATTTTATTGCTTTCTTTATTGGAAAAGCAGCACCAGCAAGAACACTATCGATCTTTGCAGCCATCAATGTGATCCTACTTATTTCTGCAATGCTAAATCACGGAGAAATGGCTATGTACAGCATTTTAGGAATTGGTATTTTCAACTCTATTATGTTTTCGAATATCTACACATTAGCAATTTCCGGATTAGGAAAATATACCAGTCAGGGTTCTTCGCTAGTCGTAATGGCAATTTTAGGTGGAGCAATCGTTCCTATTTTCCAGGGATATCTTGCTGATCATTTTGGAGTACAGCATTCTTTTATCATTCCTGTATTCTGTTATCTGGTGATTTTAATTTTTGGAGCATACTGCACTAAATATTTAAGTCATGTTCAACATGATGCAGATGCAAAATCCGGACATTAAAAATTCTTCCATACACTATATAAAAAACCTGCTTTTCGAGCAGGTTTTTTATTTATACCTAATTAACTATAATCAAACTCATTTGGTAGCTTTTAATTTAGAATAAAAGAATCCTGTCAACCTTCGAATTGCATAAAAAATAATAATTCCTAATAGGAAACCGGCAATACTACCACTAAGAGTTCCCACAAAAATTGATGTCTGCAAAGGCCAATAATGGACAATTTTATTATATATAATAAAACTTCCAATTCCTAAAATAGTACAGCCTATAGTAGAACTACCAATAATGAGGATTCTAAACCCTTTTAGAAATGATTTATTATAAAGTCCTACTAATATGGAACTGGAAACTAATCCTATTGCTATGATCCCAAACAATAATAAAAATAACAATACAGTGATTACAATTCCGACTCCAACACAAATCAGAATAAAAATAAAAATGAGAAACATAAAGATAAATAACCCCGGAGCTCCGTCGTAATTTTCATCATATGTTTCATCAACACAATACAGATTTTTAAAATCAAAAATTAGCGAATGTTCTTGTTGAGCGAACACATATATGGAAGTAAAAAATAAAACAATAAAAAGTAAAACTTTACCTGTATAATTCATCTGCTGGTTTTTTAGTTTTTTAGTTTTTTACAAAATTAAAACTATATTTAATTGTTCATAAATAAAAAAATCCGGAAAAACCGGATTTTAAATTATTGATATCTTTTATGTTCTTTACTTTTTGAGAATCTTTTCGTAATAGGCTTCAGAAGAGATTTATATTTTTCAGCATCAAAAAGCTGAGAATCAGTAAGAGCTTTATAAGTCATCCAGACTCCAAAAGGAAACAAGACCATATTGGGAAGCCAGGAAGCCAGATAAGGATTCATTTTCCCTGCCCAGGCTAAGTTTTCCATTCCAACATTGATAATATAGAAAATGATAAAAATAACAATGGCTATAATTACCGGTAATCCCATTCCTCCTTTTCTGATGATAGATCCTAAACTCGCTCCAATCAAAAAGAATATAACACACGTAAAAGAATAGGTTACAATTCTCTGCTGATACATGACCACTTTGCTAAAGTACTTTATGCTTGGATTTATTTCACTGTTTTTAGTTTCCAAAGTAGCTTTTAAGTTATCCATTCTGTTGTAAGCATTAGAAATCATTTCCAGCTTTTTCTCACCTTTTACAGTATCCAGTTTTATCTGTTGTTTTGCAGCTACTTTAGACTTGCTTTTATCCATGTAGGTGACCAGAGAATTTACCTGATTCAGAACATCTCCATTTACAGTATTAAAATAAGACGAATTATCTTTTTTACTTTTCTGAATCGTTTTATTCAGCTCAGCATATGTCTGAAAACGGTAGTCATCCGTAATCTGTTCTTCCTCAATCGCTTTATTAATAAGTTCACTGACATCAAAGTGAGAAACTAAAGTATCAAACTTAATAACCTGATCTGGCTGTTTAAGTCTTACATTCTCTCCTTTACCCGCAAAATTGTCTTCAATTACATAACCATCATACAGCTCAAGCTTCAGAAAGTTTTTATTCGCAGGAGTTACAAATTTTCCTTTTTTAGCAACAATTGTCTGTTGATTTTCGAAAGTGCTTGCTTTTTTATGAACAAAAACGCCTTCTATATCTTTTCCGTCTTTTCCGTAAATTTTATCAAACTTCACCATATATCCCGGAAGCTGATCAATAAACTGACCGGGAGTAAAATTCAATGCAGGCTTGGTCTGGGCAATATTAAAAAGCATATTTTTTGCCTTTCTCTGGAAATCGGGGATAATATCATTAGAAAAGAAATAAAGCATGATTGCAAGTACCGTAGCTACCCCTAAAAGAGGAGTCATCACCCTGGTTAGCGAAATCCCTGCTGCTTTCATCGCTGCAAGCTCATAACGTTCTCCAAATTCTCCAAAAGACATGATACTTGCCAAAAGTATGGTAAGGGGTAATACCATACTGATAACACTTACTCCGAGATAAAACAGAAGCTTAACGATTTGAAAAGTTGTAAGCCCTTTTCCCATAAACTGCCCCAATTGTACCCAGATGATATTGACAATGAATATAAAAAACAATACACTGAAAATAAAGAAAAAGGGACCAAAAAAGGTTTTTATGATATAGCGGTCTAATATTTTAAACATTTGCCAAAATTAAAAAAAAAGCCACAAAGTTGTTCTTTGCGACTTTATATATTTTCTAGATATTAAGATTATAATTCTGTGATGATATAATTTTTGAACTTATTTTTATCAAAAACAAACATGTTGGGATCCAGATTTTGATTTTCTTTGTATTCTTTGATCGAAATAATGGCAATATCTTTATTGTTTCCGTGCTGTTCTAATTTTAACATTTGTTTCTTAGCAGAATTTACGAAAATGTAAACCGCTTCCAGTCCATTGTTCTTTACAGGAGTCAGTTTTATAAAATCAGCACTTACCCCGTCTACAGTTTTTTTACCATTATAGGTAACATTATAATCTTTTCTGTACGTTGTCAGATAATTAATAGGGGAGAACATAGCACTGCTACCATTAGGTTTTGCAATGGTAACTTCCATATCTTCTGTATTGATGTTATAGATCTTATTTCCGTCGAAAATCTGTTCCGTTTCCATGATCTTCAATTTATATTTGTCTCCGGCTACATAATAGATTCCCGGCTCCGTTTTGGAAATCTGTCCATTTACTCCACTACCAAAAGAGAATTTGAAATAAGAGTTTTTCTTAGAATTATAATTTGCAGTAACATCATCCAGTATTTTCTTAGCCTTTGCATCAATTTTTTGTGCACTTGCCAATCCTACTGTTCCCACAACTAAACTACTCAGTATAATTTTTGAAATAATATTTTTCATTTTTTTAATTTAATAGTATATAGATATTTTAGATTGATAAAGGTTAAACAATCGTTTTTCCTTTATTTACGCAGATCTTCCAAAAACTGTTCCAAAGAATGAAGATCTCCGATGATTACTTCTCTTGCTTTAGCTCCATTAAACCCTCCAACAATACCGCTTGCCTCCAATTGATCCATAATTCTACCAGCTCTGTTGTATCCTAATTTCAATTGTCTTTGGAGCATAGAAGTAGAACCTTGTTGCGTAGAAACGATAATTCTTGCCGCCTCTTCAAATAAAGCATCTTTTTCGTTCGGATCAAAAGTTCCGACTGTGCTTGTTGAATCTTCAGAAACATATTCAGGAAGCATAAGAGCAGAAGCATATCCTTTTTGCTCTCCAATAAATTCCGCCAATCTTTCCACTTCAGGAGTATCTACAAAAGCACACTGAAGTCTTAAAATTTCATTTCCGTTAAAATAAAGCATATCTCCTTTACCAATCAGCTGATCTGCACCAGGAGAATCTAAAATTGTTCTGGAATCTACACTCGAAATTACCCTGAATGCCGCTCTTGCAGGGAAGTTAGCTTTAATCATCCCCGTAATAACGTTTACAGAAGGTCTCTGTGTAGCAACAATTAAATGGATACCTACTGCTCTTGCAAGCTGTGCCAATCTCGCAATCGGCAATTCCACTTCTTTTCCGGCGGTCATAATCAAATCAGCAAACTCATCTACAACCAAAACGATATATGGTAAATATCGATGTCCGTTTTCCGGATTAAGCTTTCTTTCAGAGAATTTTTTATTGTATTCTTTTAAGTTTTTACAAAATGCATTTTTAAGCAGATCATATCGTGTATCCATCTCTATACAAAGAGAATTCAGCGTATTAATTACTTTATTGGTGTCTGTTATGATTGCTTCTTCTGCATCCGGAAGTTTTGCCAGATAATGTCTTTCAATTTTTGAATATAAAGAAAGTTCCACTTTTTTAGGATCTACCATAACGAATTTCAATTCGCTAGGATGTTTTTTATAGAGTAGGGAAGTCAGGATCGCATTAATCCCTACCGATTTTCCCTGACCGGTTGCACCCGCCATCAATAAGTGAGGCATTTTAGACAAATCGGCCATGAAAATTTCATTCGAAATCGTTTTCCCGAAAACCACAGGAAGATCCATATCTGTATTCTGGAATTTCTGGGAAGCAATTACCGAACGCATGGAAACCATGGTAGGATTTTTTCTCGGAAC
>JBCNMJ010000127.1:0-11269 GCA_039594975.1 Chryseobacterium sp.
GTTCACCACTCAGGTAGGGGAAAAAACGGTTTTGGTTAAAAACTTTACCCTTTTAACAAAATCATTACGTCCGCTTCCTCAGGCGAAAACTGATGAAAATGGAGTGGTGCATGACGGATTTACAGATCCTGAAATGAGATACAGACAACGTTATGTAGATTTAACGGTAAATCCTCAGGTAAAAGAAATTTTTGTGAAAAGAACTAAACTGTTCAATGCCATGAGAACTTTCTTCAATGATGCAGGATATTTTGAGGTTGAAACACCAATCTTACAGTCAATTCCCGGTGGAGCTGCTGCAAGACCTTTCATTACACATCACAACGCTTTAGATATTCCATTATATTTAAGAATTGCAAACGAATTATATCTGAAAAGATTGATCGTTGGTGGATTCGACGGAGTTTATGAATTCTCGAAAAATTTCAGGAATGAAGGAATGGACAGAACGCATAACCCTGAGTTTACAGCCATGGAAATCTATGTAGCCTATAAAGATTACAACTGGATGATGGATTTCACAGAAAAACTGTTGGAATTCTGTGCCATTCAGGTAAACGGTACTACAAAAGCTACTTTTGGTGAATATGAAGTTGATTTCAAAGCCCCTTATCAAAGGATTTCAATGACAGATGCTATCCTGAAATTCACAGGCTATGATATCACTGGAAAAACTGAACAGGAATTGTTTGATTTTGCTAAATCTATCGGAATCGACGTTAACGAAACGATGGGTAAAGGAAAATTAATTGATGAGATCTTCGGTGAAAAATGCGAAGGAAATTTCATTCAGCCTACTTTCATTACGGATTATCCGATCGAAATGTCACCGCTTACCAAGAAACACAGAAGCAAAGAAGGTCTTACAGAGCGTTTCGAGCTTATGGTTTGTGGTAAAGAAATTGCCAATGCATATTCAGAGTTGAATGATCCGATTGATCAGAGAGAACGTTTCGAAGATCAGTTGAGATTGTCTGAAAAAGGTGATGATGAAGCAGGACAATTTATCGATGAAGATTTCTTAAGAGCTCTTGAATATGGTATGCCGCCAACTTCAGGATTAGGAATTGGAATGGACAGATTGATCATGTTCTTAACGAATAATGCGTCCATCCAGGAAGTGTTGTTCTTCCCTCAGATGAGACCTGAAAAAGCAGTTCCTCAAATCGAATTGGGCGATGATGAAAAAGTAATCCTAGACATTTTAAAGTCAGGAGAGCAGATTGCTTTAGCTGAAGTAAAAGAACAATCGAAACTTTCAGGAAAAAAATGGGATAAAGCCTCAAAAACTTTAACCAAAGCGAATTTGGTAAAAGTGGAGAAAATTGAGGAAAGCCTTTTGATGAAATTGGTTTAAATTAATTCAAAATAAATTTAGTTCCGGCGGAAGCGAAGCTTCCGCCGGAACTTTTTTATAAAATACCCGAAACCTGAACTATTTTCTGTTATTTTGCGTTTGTAAGAAAACAATCCTGATGAAAGCCTTTTTGTTTTTACTTTTCTTCTCTACAGTTGTGTATTCGCAGACGCTTACTTCCATTTATTTTAAAAATAACAGATATGAATTGAATAATGAGTCGAAACGAAAGCTGGATAGCTTGGCGAAGCTTAATACAAAGCTTATTTTTAGGATCTTTGGAAATGCAAATCCGCTGGGAAATGAAGCGCTAAATAAAACATTGTCTGAAAACAGGGCAAAAACAGTAAGCGATTATTTAAGTAGTAAAATCGGTAAAAATATTCGGTTGACAAATGCTGTGGGATTAGGGATTTCAAAACAGATCAACGACAACAGTTCGGAAAGTCTGCTTGCAAAAAACCGTCGTGTTGATATTTTCATTGAACGATATTTTGAGAAAGGAGAAAAGATTTCGAGAAAAGTTTATCCTAGTTTTTTTGATGTAAAGATTGCTTCAATGAAAGTGAAAGATACGTTCTCTTTACCGGATGTCAATTTTATTGGTGGTCGTCATGTCTGGCTTCCGCAGGCAAAACCTAAATTATATCAGCTGTATAAAATTTTAAACGAAAATCCGACACTTGAGGTTGAGCTTCAGGGGCATATTTGCTGTGATTACGAAAATTTTGATGGGGAAGATCAGGATCTGGGAACATTTAACCTTTCCTTTACACGGGCGCAGTCGATCAAAGATTTCTTATTGGCAATAGGAATTGATGCTAAGCGCATAAAAGCAGAAGGTGCAGGACATCTTAATCCTGTTGTATACCCTGAACAAACAGAATCGGATCGGACTAAGAACAGGCGGGTTGAAATTGTTTTACTAAAGAAATAAATAAAAAAGATTTCGGCGGCAGCGAAGCTGCCGCCGAAACCCATATTATAAATTCTTATTTTCTCAACTTACTAAATGAAGCCATCAGATAAAATAAAAATGGCAGAATAAATATAGAACCCAATAGTAAAGCCCAACCTAGTGCCGAAATTGTTTTGGGTGCGGCAGCCTGTTCTAGTAAAGAAAGGTGCTCTCCATTAGCGAAAAGAATAATATTGGGGTTGTGCTGATAAGTTGCAGCTACTAAAATCATAACCACCTGAAATCCTGCTAAAGCTCTTACAGGAAGAAGCTTTTGTTTATTCATGGCACGAAGAATAAGAATTAGACAAATCGTAGCAAATGAAATGGCCATTACTCCTAAAGGTTTTGAGAATACCCACATGACTAGTGGAATATCAGAAATGTAAGCCGTTAAAAACACCAGAATACCTGTGATTACTACAAAGATCATGGTCTGCTTGGATTTTTTGATCATTAGACCTAATTCTAATCTGTCAGTGGTTTCTCTTAGAGCAAAAACCGAAGCCAGATAGGCACAAATGGAAACGGTAAACAATCCTACAGCAATACCGAACCAATTCAGCCAGCTGAAAATATATAAATCTAAAAAGTTGGTTGCATTGGGATCAATGGAATGAGAAACTGTTGCAGCAGCGATTAATCCTAAGAAAAAAGGAGTTAATAAGCTCGAAAAATAAAAGATTTGAGTGTAAACATGCTGCCAATCATCTTTTACGGCATCATAATGTCTGAAGGTGAATGCGGTTCCTCTTGCAATAATTCCGACCAGCATTAAGACTAATGGAATATGAAGATAGGTGGAAAGAGTGGTGTAAATTTTAGGAAATCCCACAAATAAAATTACAACCGCAATGATAAGCCACATATGATTTGCTTCCCAAACAGGGGCTATAGACTCATACATGATTTCCTGTGTTTTGTTACGGGCTTTTTTCTTGGTGAAAAGTTCTACGATTCCAGCTCCGAAATCAGCTCCTCCCAAAATCACATACAGGCAAATCGATAGCCAAAGAAAACCTATAACAACGTAAATCATAATTTCTTATTTTTAGGGTTGAACTGAGAATCCGTAGGGTCATATAATCTCGGAACCATCTGTATTTGTCGTCTCAAAAGGAATACAATAATTAATGATAACGAAACAAAAATTGCTGTGAAAAAGTAAAACGAATACTGAATTCCCGGCATCGGAGTTACCGCATCAACTGTCCTTATGATTCCATAAATAATCCAGGGCTGTCTTCCAACTTCGGTTACTGTCCAGCCTGCTTCCAAGGCAATATATCCGAAGGGTGTAGCATATAAAAAGGTCTTTAATAGCCAGTTTTCATTTAGCCATTCTTTTTTGAAAAAGAAAGCATATAAATAAACCATTCCAATAATAATCATTACAACTCCAAAGAATATCATAATCTGAAAGGCGTAGTGGACAACGGCAATCGGAGGCCATTCGTCTTTTGGGAAATCTTTCAAGCCTTTTACTTCAGCACTAAAGTCATTTGCAACCAGAAAGCTAAGGACTTTCGGAATTTTTACAGCATATTTTATTTCTTCTTTTTTCTCATCAGGAATTCCGCCTATTACAAAAGAAGCTCCTTTTTCTGTTTCGAAATGAGCTTCCATTGCAGCTAATTTAATAGGTTGTCTTTTGGCAACAGATTTAGCGGCAACATCACCACTCAATGGGGCTCCAAATGCTCCTATTAATGCGAATCCTGCAGCAATCCTGAATGCCTTGGTATGAAATTCCACATTCTTTTTTCTCATAATTAAATAAGCATGAACTCCGGCAACTGCAAATCCCGTTGCGCAAAATGCAGCAACCGTCATATGTAAAGCCTGAGGAAACCAAGCTTCATTAAACATAGCTTTAATGGGATCTATATTTAAATATTGTCCTTCTACATAATCAAATCCTGCAGGAGAATTCATCCAGGCATTAGCAGCAACAACCAAAATTCCTGAAGCCAGACCGCTTAATCCAACCAAAAATCCGCAGAACCAATGAAACCATTTATTAAACCGGTCCCATCCATACAGGAAAAATCCAATGGCGATAGCTTCAATAAAGAATGCGGTTCCTTCCAATGAAAAAGGCATTCCGAAAATAGGTCCGGCGTGTTTCATGAATTGAGGCCAAAGCAATCCTAGTTCAAAGGAAAGCATGGTTCCGGAAACGGCTCCTGTGGCAAAAAGGATGGCTACACCTTTACTCCATGCTTTAGTAAGACCTTTATAGACCTCATTATTTGTTTTTAGATATTTCCAGTGGGCAAATGCCATCAAAAAAGGCATCACCATTCCTACACAGGAAAATATGATATGAAAACCAAGTGACATTGCCATCTGCGAACGGGCAGCCAGAAAATCATCCATAAAATCAACTTTTTGAGTAAATAAATTTAAGCATAAATTATTGATGCTCGGTATGATTTACAACAGTATTCATTTAAATAATAGGTTTTAACTTTGATATTTTTTAAAATAAATCACCAATATTTTTTGTTTAAAAAGGCTCTCTTTTTTTGACATATTTTAACTTTCATACCTCGAAAAAAATCACGATATTTGTGAGTCTTTGCATTGGGCAAAGTTTTTAAAATTTGATATGAGTCAGAAACAATATACAGCTAGTAGTATTCAGGCATTGGAAGGAATGGAGCACGTACGTATGCGTCCTTCAATGTACATTGGTGATGTGGGAGTAAGAGGTCTCCATCATTTGGTTTATGAAGTAGTAGATAACTCTATTGACGAAGCATTGGCAGGGTACTGCGACACTATCTTTGTCAGCATTAAAGAAGGAAACGGAATCGAGGTTAGTGATAACGGTAGAGGTATTCCGGTTGACTTCCACGAAAAAGAACAAAAATCTGCTCTTGAAGTTGTAATGACAAAAATCGGGGCTGGAGGTAAGTTTGATAAAGATTCTTACAAGGTTTCGGGTGGTCTTCACGGGGTTGGAGTTTCGTGTGTGAATGCACTTTCCAATGAAATGATCACTACTGTTTACAGAGACGGAAATATTTATCAGCAGATATATTCAAGAGGAAAAGCTCAGACAGGAGTTGAAGAAATAGGGCATAGCGAAAAGAGAGGAACAAAACAGTTCTTCCAGCCGGATGATACTATTTTTACGGAATTAGTATATAACTATGATACTTTAGCAAGCCGTTTAAGAGAGCTTTCTTACCTTAATAAAGGAATCACAATTACTCTTACAGACGAAAGAGAAAAGCTGGAAGACGGTTCTTTCAGAACTGAAGTTTTCCATTCCGAAGGCGGTCTGAAAGAGTTCGTAGCATACATCGACGGAAACCGTGAATCGATCATGGAAAATGTAATTTTCATGGAGGGAGAAAGAGATGATATTCCTGTTGAGGTAGCGATGCGTTATAATACTTCATTTAACGAGAACCTTCACTCTTATGTAAATAATATTAATACCCATGAAGGAGGAACTCACTTGGCCGGTTTCAGACGTGCGTTAACGAGAACTTTGAAGAAATATGCGGATGATTTAGGAATTCCTCAAAAAGAAAAAGTCGAAATTACAGGAGATGACTTCCGTGAAGGACTTACTGCGGTAGTTTCTGTTAAAGTGATGGAGCCTCAGTTTGAAGGACAGACCAAAACGAAATTAGGTAACTCCGAAGTTTCCGGGGCTGTAGACAAAATTGTAGGGGAAATGCTTACCAATTTCCTGGAAGAAAACCCAACTGAAGCAAAACAGATCGTACAAAAAGTCGTTCTAGCTGCTAAAGCAAGACAGGCAGCGAAAAAAGCCCGTGAAATGGTGCAGAGAAAATCTCCGATGGGAGGTTCCGGACTTCCGGGTAAATTATCTGACTGTTCATCTAAAAATCCTGAAGAATCTGAGATCTTCTTAGTAGAGGGAGATTCAGCAGGTGGGACGGCGAAACAAGGTCGTGACAGATTTTTCCAGGCGATTCTTCCGTTAAGAGGTAAAATTTTGAACGTTGAGAAATCAATGCTTCATAAAGTATATGATAACGAAGAAATTAAGAATATTTATACTGCACTTGGAGTTTCTGTGGGAACAGAAGAGGACAGTAAGGCATTGAATATGTCGAAACTGAGATATCACAAAATCGTAATCATGACCGATGCTGATATCGATGGTTCTCACATTTCTACCTTGATCTTGACATTCTTCTTCAGATATATGAAAGAATTGATTGAGAACGGATATATTTATATTGCTCAACCGCCTTTATATCTATTGAAAAAAGGTAATAAAAAGCAATATGCTTACAATGAAAAAGAACGTGAAGAGTTCACTTTAGAAATGTCTCCGGACGGAAAAGGAGTTGAGGTTCAGCGCTACAAAGGTCTTGGGGAAATGAATCCTGAACAGCTTTGGGAAACTACTCTAAATCCGGAACACAGAATATTAAAGCAGGTTACTATTGATAATGCGGTAGAAGCGGACAGTGTTTTCTCTATGTTGATGGGAGATGAAGTTCCGCCAAGAAGAGAATTTATCGAAAAGAATGCTAAATATGCAAAAATTGATGCATAAGTAAATTCTTACAATTATAAATAAAAGACTTCAGCAATGAAGTCTTTTTATTTTACAATTGCTAAAGCTTTTTAGTGCAAAAAAATATTTTCAACAGTTATTAGATTTCACTATTTTTGCCTTATTTTAATAACCATGATGAAAATATTTTGTATTGGAGCACTTTCGATGGCTTCTTTTTATTACGCTCAAAATTTTCCCGCTTCTACGATTCCTGAAAATTTGAAAAAAAATGCGAATGCTGTTATAAGGAAGGATCTTACAACAATTCAAATTAACTCTATTAATGATATTAAATATCAATATACAACAGTAACCACTGTTTTAAACAAGGATGGTGATGAAAAAGCTGTGATTGCTATTCCTTATGAAAAAGGGGACAATATTTCAGATGTTAAAGTTAATATTTATGATGATGCCGGAAAGAAGATAAAATCATATTCCAAGTCTGATTTTGGTGATTTTGCCAATAACAACCAGGGTACTTTTTACTCTAATAGCAGAGTTTTAGCCTTATCGTATACTCCGACTCAATATCCTTATACGGTTGAATTTTCATATCAGATTGGTGAAGAAAATACAGTTTTCCTCCCTGACTTTGTTCCTTTTAGATCCACAAATATTTCTTTGGAGGAAGCTCAAATGAAAATCATCAACAAATCTGGAATTGAGCTTAAGTCAAAAACCTATCCTTCACAATATAATTATACATCAGTTGCAGAAAGCGATAATTCAGGTGAAAAAACATATATGTATAAAAATGTTCCGGCGATAGATGAAGCGTTTTTGTTACCACAACCGATAAAAATTTTGCCAAAAGTTAGCTTTGCCCTTACTAAATTTAATTTGGAAGGTAAGCAAGGAAGTATCAATAATTGGGGTGATTTCGGATCCTGGTATTATAACAGTATTTTGCAGCCTGTTTCTTTATCAACACCTGCCATTAAAGCAGAAGTAAGTGCTTTAAATTTACAAGGTTCAACCGAAGAAAAAGTAAAAAAAATATATCAATATATGCAGACAAAAACCAGGTATATTTTTGTCGCATTAGGAATTGGAGGATGGCAGCCAATGCTTCCGGATGAGGTTCAGAAAAAAGGATACGGTGATTGTAAAGGGCTTACCAATTACATGAAAACTTTGTTGGATGAAGCTGGTATTCCGTCTTATTATTCAGTGATCAATTCAGGAATTTCTCCGGTTTCTTTTGATAAGGATTTTCCAAAAATGGGAGGAAATCACGTGATTTTGATGGTACCTACGGACAAAGGAAATATCTGGCTGGAAAATACTTCTCAACAGATGGCGTTCAATCATTTAAGTTATAGTACGACTGACCGGAATGTGCTTTCTATCAGAAAAAATGGAATTGAATTAATTGAAACTCCATCTTATTCTGCAGAGCAAAGTAAGGAAAAACAAAACCTGAAGATCAAAATTAATGAAGACAACAGTATTGTTGGAGAAGGAAATTTCTCTTATACCGGAATTCAATATGACAATAATTTGGTGCTTACCAATTTGAGTCCGAAAGAAAGAAATGAAGTGATGAAAAATTCATTAGATATTTTGAATTTTGAAAAAATTGAAATGAAAAATTTTCTTAATGATAAAGACAATGCGATTGCAAAATTTGATCTTGATTTTAAGGCTCATAATTATTCAAAAAATGCAGGGAGTAGTATAATTTTCAGAGCTGTTCCTATTCATTCCAATACAGTTTATAAAACTGATGAAAACAGAGAATTGCCTTTTGAACTCAGACAATCGTTTGAAGATGAATATGAAATCAATTTCACAGTACCTAAAAATTATAAGCTTGATGAAATTCCTGAAAATGTTACTGTTAATTCTGAATTTGGAACGTACAAATTAAATTTTGTGAAAAATGGTGATGAATTAAAAGTAAGCAGAACAATTAGAATCAATAAAGGACTTTATCCTAAAGAAAAATATAACGAATATATTAATTTCAGAAAAAAAACTCTTAACCTGGACAACTCTAAAATTTTAATTTCTAAAATCTAAGCATGAAAAAAATTATAATGATAGCTATTTGTTCAATGAATTTTATGTTCATTGAGGCACAAAAGCATGAATTCCTTAATTCTCCTAAATTTAATGATGCAGATCTGTCTAAACAGAAATCGACTTTGGATGAGAATGCACCTGCAGAAATATTATATAAATCAGTACATTTCAGTATAGATAATAATACTGGTAATCTGATTAAAAGGACTTTTTATAGAGTTAAGATCTATAACAAAGACAAAGCTGAAGACTGGTTGAATTTAGAGATTCCTCTTTATCAGAATGGAAGTGATCAGGAAACACTTACTAAAATGAAAGCTTTTACCTATAATCTTGAAAATGGAAGTTCGGTTACAACGAAAGTTGACAAAAGCTCGAAATATAAAAGTAAAGAGAGTAAAAATGTTTCTATTACAAAATTTGCATTTCCAAATGTAAAAAATGGTTCTGTTATTGAATATCAATATGAGGTTACTTCACCGTTCCTATTTAGTGTTCCGGAAATTCTAATTGAGACAGATACTCCATCTTTATATACAGAATATGTTCTGGATAGTCCTTCAAATATTTCATATAATGTAAATTATACAGGGTTTTTAAGTCCAAAATACAGAGAAGTCGATGAAAGAACATTATATGGTACCAACTACAGAACTTACAGATTTGGTTATGAAAATGTAAAAGGTTTTAAAACTGAAAAGTTTGTAAGTAATGACAGAAATTACAGGACAAAAGTAAGTGCAGAAATTCATTCCACGAATTTTAGAGAGTTAAAATTGTTTTCCTCATCCTGGGAACAAATCAAACAAAGGCTTTATGAAAATGAAGATTTTGGAGGAGAATTAAAAAAGACAAAGTTGGCAAAGGAAAATATGCCTTCCAATATTGCTGGGATTTCCAATGAAATTGAAAAAGCAAATGCTGTTTTTGATTATGTTAAAAATACCTTTACTTGGAATCAGGACAGGGGAATTTATGTAGAAGACGGGATCAAAAAAATGCTTGAAACTAAAACGGGAAATGCTGCAGAAATTAATCTTTTTTTGGTGATGATGCTTCGTGAAGCGGGAATTAAAGCGGATCCATTGACGATTTCAACAATCAATAACGGAATAATAAATATTGCTTCGCCCAATGTTTCAAACATGAATTTTGTAATCGCTGCAATCCAAACAAAAGATGGTTTCCATTTGTATGATGCGACATCCAAACAGTCTTCAATAGATCAGTTACCACCAAGAGACTGGAATCAATTTGGGATTTTAATGGCAAAGGAAAAAGCACAGCAATTATCTATGGTAAACAGTAAACCGAGCTTTACTTATCTTACACTGGATGCAAAAATTAATGATGATGGAAGTGTTTCAGGAAGCTATTCAGATAAAGATACAGGTACCTATGCAATGTTTGCCAAAGAAAATTATGATGATAATGCCGATAAGTATAAGAAACAATATAAAGAAAATTTTTCCGTAGATTTTACAAATATTGATTCTAAAGTTTTGGAGAATGGAGATTTTGAAAGCACGATGAAATTTTCTTCAGAAAATATGATCGATAAGATTGGTAAAAAAATCATTATCAATCCTATGCTATTTTTAAATAAAACATCCAACGAATTTGATCAGGCGGAAGAGCGTAAATATCCTATTGATTTTATTTCTCCATACACAAGAGTGAAAAAAGTCGTATTGGAAATCCCTGAAGGATATGCAATTGAAGAAATGCCAAAGAGCAAAAAAATTGTAACTGAGGATAAAGAAATAGAATATAACTACATCATAGAACAAAAAGGAAATAAACTGGAAATTGTTTCTACAACCAAAGTGGCAAGTGCAGATTATCCTAAAGAATATTATCCGGCTTTTAAACAGATTTGGGGAGTGGCTTCCAAACAGGAAAATCAGGTGATTAGCTTGGTGAAAAAGTAAAAAGCAATAAAATTTCAAAATAATTCTAAAACCATTCATCTTTTGAATGGTTTTTGCATGTAAAAAAGGAAATCAAATTCAAAATCAAAACTATGAAAAACACAATTGCTGTTTTAGCACTTTCTGTCTTCTTTACTTTTTCTGCCTGTAAGAAATCTGAAACAACAAACCTGACAACAAACGAGGAAACTCAAACTGAACAATTTTCTGTTGATTCAGCTAAGGTGAGTGATTCTATCAAGCTTAATGATTCACTGACCATAAAGTACTCTTCTAAAATGCTGGTTTTTCCAAGTATTAAGGATAAAAAACTCTTAGATAGTATTTATTTTGGAGATAAAAACGTTCAGGATTTTTCTAAAAATGGAATTCAGTCACTTTTGGAAAAAAATAAGAATGAATATTTTAACAGTATTAAAAAAGACTCAAAAGACTGGATTTCCGAT
>JBCNMJ010000128.1:0-11042 GCA_039594975.1 Chryseobacterium sp.
CGACTCCATTAAGCTTACCACTTTATACACTGATGAAGCTGCATACAAGCTGAAAAGAGATACCACCAACCGGGAACCTCTTACCGCGGATATCAATCAGGATATTGAAACAGGTGATTATTCTATGAAAGAATATGTAAAAGTCTATGGAAACAATCTTCCGATCACGAAAAGAGTAGATCAGAAAGTTCTTGACTCTGTAATTACCAAAGAACTTAAAATCAGAGGGATCACTGCTAGTTTTGGATATGGAATCGTAGATAAAAACAACAAACTAACGAGTATCGCCAACAAAATATATAAAGAGAAAAAAGACAATAATTTCTACAATTACCCTCTTTTCACCGATAAAAAGGACAGAACCATTTATGGCTTAACTTTAGTTTTCCCGAAAAAGGAATACTCTTTAGCCATGAACAACTGGCCGATGCTTTTAGGAACCTTTCTTTCACTACTGACGATTTTGGGAATTTATATTATTTCCATCAATTATATGATGAGGCAGAAAAAGCTGGCAGAAGTGAAAACGGACTTCATCAACAATATGTCTCATGAGTTTAAGACTCCACTGGCAACGATTTCGGTGGCAACAGATTCATTAGCTAACGATAAAATTGCAACCAATCCTGATAAGGTTAAATACTATTCTGAATTGATCAAACAGGAGAACCTGAGGATGAAAAAGCAGGTGGAAAATGTCTTGAATATGTCGAAGCTTGAACGGAATGAAGTCAAATTATTCTTAAAGGAAACCAATGTAAGAGAGCTGATTAAAAAGACAACAGAATCTTTCAACCTGATCGTTCAGCAAAGAAACGGAACCCTTAATCAAGAATTTAATGCTACAAACTACACGTTTAAAATAGATGAATTCCACATCTCCAATATGCTGGTGAATCTTTTGGATAATGCCAATAAATACTCACCGGAGACACCGGAAATTACAATTAAAACAAGAAACGAGGGACATTTCTATGTGATTGAAGTTTCAGACAAAGGAATGGGAATGGAAACCCAGAATAAAACGAAGATTTTCGAAAAGTTCTTTAGGGAAGAAACCGGAAATATTCATAATGTGAAAGGACAAGGTTTGGGACTTTCCTATGTAAAGAAAATTGTGGAGCTGCACAAAGGACAGATCATTGTAGATTCTCACAAAGGAAGCGGAAGTACATTTACCATCAAACTTCCGATGAGTTAAAAAGAAAAGATTTAATAAATATAAACCAAATAACAAATTATAAGAAGAGAAGAGTGACCCGTTCATTCTTAAATATTAATTATTAATTATTTTAAAACTATGAGCAACAGAATATTATTAGTAGAGGACGATCAGAGTTTCGGGGCAGTGTTGAAGGATTATTTGACAATAAATAATTTCGAAGTTACTCTTGCCACAGATGGTGAACAGGGTTTGAAAGAATTTACAGAAAACGAATTCGACATCTGTATCTTCGACGTAATGATGCCTAAAAAAGACGGTTTTTCATTGGCAGAAGACGTAAAAAAAATAGATAAAAACACCCCGATTATTTTCCTGACCGCAAGAAATATGAGAGAAGATATTTTAAAAGGATATCAACTGGGAGCAGATGATTACATTACAAAACCATTTGACACCGAACTTCTTCTATACAAAATCAAAGCTATTCTTCAGAGAAGCTCTACACTGGAAAATGAGGAGCAGGAACAATTTAAGATCAGCAATATTTTCTTTGATTCTATGCTGAGACAGCTAAGAGTTGGAGATAATGAATACAAACTATCTCCAAAAGAAAACGAGCTTCTGAAACTTCTTTGTTTGCACAGAAATGATTTCATGCCAAGAGATCTTGCCTTGAGAAAAATCTGGAAAAAAGAGAACTACTTCACGGCAAGAAGTATGGATGTTTATATTGCAAAGCTTCGTAAACTCCTAAAAGATGACGAAGGATTGGAAATTATCAATGTTCATGGTGAAGGATTTAGACTGTTGGTAAAAAACTAGAAGTTTTTTAACCAAGAACAATATACCATTCAAATTAGCAAGACATTTCAAAATGTTTTGCTAATTTTGTTTTAAACGATTGAATTTGATATGAGAAATTTACTTTTAGGACTTACAGTGACCGGTTTTTTAATCATCTCTTGCAAAAAAGATGAAAGACCTACTTATATAAAAGATGAAAATGGCAGCCAGCCCGTTTCTACTGTAAATAATACTCCAAAAGCTTCTCTAATGGCGCAAGCCGGAATTCAAACCGCACAACCCAGCCAAATGGTTACTGCCCCGGGAATGAATCCTCCTCACGGACAGCCGGAACACCGTTGTGATATTCCTGTAGGCCAGCCTTTAAATGCTGCACCAACTCAAAATGCACAACCGGGAACTCAAAATATTACCGTAAATGCCAACCAAGGCCAAACTATTCAGATTGATCCTAATTCATTAAAACAAGTCAACAATGCTAATAAACCGGTAAAAACTGCCCCTGGAATGAATCCTCCGCACGGAGAGCCGGGTCACAGATGTGATATCCCGGTAGGACAACCATTGAATAGTAAACCAGCGGCTGCTCAACAATCCGTTCAGACAATTGCCCAAAATACACCGGCTCCAACTCCTGCACCAACGGGGCCAAAACCTGAATTAAACCCTCCACACGGAGAACCTTGGCATGACTGTGCTAAAAAAGTAGGAGATCCTCTTTAATTTTTTGTAAATTTGCTGTCGTGAAATGGGGTCAGATTATAGCAATTATTTTCTGTTTGGGAATTTTTCTAATTCCTAAAGATAATTTCTATGCTCAAATTTCACAGGAAAACTGTTGCAAATCCGAATCAGGAATGGATTGCTGCAAAAATGATCATCAACAACATTCTCAAGGTGACCATAACAAAAAAGAGCAAAAATCTTCTTGTACTGACAATTGTTGCTCAACTTGTTTAGCTTATTACACTTATATAGAGACTCCTTTTTCAAAAAGTTTACAATTAGAGTATTCATATTACAAATCCAATAAAAATTTACAGTTCGAATATTCTGATCCCTATATTTCAGACCGTTTAAAAGAGATTTGGCAACCGCCGAAAATAGCTTAATTCAATCAGCAGAAGTTCATTATCACTTTAATGAACCGTTTTTTTATTAATCTAAATTTTAAACAAAATGAAATTATATATTTCCAGGATTATTCTTGGTGTATTCTTACTATCTACACAATTTATATTCGCTCAGCATCTTTCTAAAAACCAGTTTAAAGTTAAAGGAAACTGTGATATGTGCAAGGAAAGAATAGAAAACACCGCCAGAAAAGCCGGCGCTAAAACAGCAGTATATTCTATTGATCTTCAGACATTAACTTTAGAAACAGACAATACCGCTTCCACTGACAACATCTTAAAAAAAGTAGCAGAGGCAGGTCATGACAATGAAAAATTTAAAGCCACAGATTCTACATACGAAGCTCTTCCGGGATGTTGCCATTACGAAAGAGATCTACAAATAAAACCGGTTGAAAAACACCATCATCATTCAAAAAAAGAGAATGAATTCTATGTAAAGGGAAACTGCGAATCTTGCAAAGCCAGAATTGAAAAAGCAGCGAAAGACGCAGGAGCAGACTCTGCCGAATGGAGTGCAGAAACACAAACTGTTATTTTGAATTTTAATTCGGAAAAAACTTCCCCAGATACAATTTTAAAGAAGATTGCAGAAGTTGGCCACGACAATGAAAAGTATAAATCCAGCGATAATACTTATAAAAATCTGCCTGCGTGTTGCCTTTATGACAGAGACATTCCTTTTGGAGAAACGAATCCGAAAGTTCACGTCGAAGAAGGCACAACATCTGAACATGACGGTCACAACAAGAATAATATCACAAATGAGAATCGTGACAATAAGGAAAAACAGATCGAAGGAGTTATCGTAACCGGATCAAAAGCAGCAACTTCTTTAAATAAAAAAGAAGCGAGATTGGTTTTTAATATTGATAAAAAAGAATTATTAAAAGCTGCTTGCTGTAATTTATCCGAAAGCTTTGAAACCAATGCGACGGTTGATGTTTCTTTCAGCAATGCAGTAACAGGAACAAAACAATTGAAAATGTTAGGCTTAGATCAAAAATATACGAGTTTAACAAAAGAATTATTGCCCGAAATCAGAGGATTGGCTTCGGCTTACGGATTGAATTTCATCCCCGGAAGATGGATTGAAAGCATTCAGCTGACCAAAGGCGGAAGTACAGTAACCAATGGCTACGAAAGCATTACAGGACAAATCAATACCGAGTTGTTGAAAAATGCAGAAAAACCCGAGACTTCATTAAATCTTTTTGCAGATTTCAATGGAAGGGCCGAAGCAAATATTACAAGTATTTCTCCGATCAATGACAAATGGTCACAAACTTTCCTTCTTCACGGAAACGGAACCTTCGGAGATACGGACATGAATGACGATGGATTTCTGGACAGACCCAAAGGCACACAGTTAAACGCTGCTTATTTATTAAATTACAATGATTTGGAAAAATCAGGTTTAGGTTTGCATTTTGGAATTAATTTCATTAAAGACGAAAGAACAGCAGGAGAAATTGGTTTTGATAAAAAAATTCCACAAGATAAACAATCACTTTATGGTGTTGGAATCGATATTTCAAGATTTCAGGTCTGGAATAAAACAGGATATGTTTTTAAAGGAAAACCTTATCAAAGTTTAGGGTGGATGAACCAATATACGTATCATCAACAGGACAGCTTCTTTGGATTAAGAAACTACTCAGGAAAGCAGCAGACGTATTATTCAAACTTGATTTTCGAAAGTATTTTAGGAAATACTAACCATAAATACAAAGCCGGAGCAAGTTTTATGTATGACAGTTACGATGAAACCTATTTAACCAGCAATTTTAAAAGAAACGAGATCGTTCCCGGAGCTTTTGCAGAATATACGTTGACAGGCTTAAAATATACCTTGGTAGCAGGAGCAAGAATTGATTTTCACAATCTGGCAGGAACTCAGTTCACGCCCAGATTGAATTTTAAATATGATTTCACGCCACAAACTATTTTGAGATTGTCTGCAGGAAGAGGTTTCAGAACAGCTAATGTTTTTGCGGAAAGTCAGCAGTATTTTGCATCGAACAGAAACGTTCAGATTTTACAAAATGGCGGAAATATTTACGGTTTAAAGCCGGAAATTGCCTGGAACTACGGCGCAAGCTTACAACAGGAGTTCAAGCTTTTCGGAAGAAAATCTACCGTTGTTGCCGACTTTTTCAGAACGGATTTCCAGGATCAGGTGATGGTTGATTTAGACCGCTCGTCTCAACAATTGATTTTTTATAATCTCGAAGGAAAGTCTTTCGCCAATTCGTTTCAGACACAGTGGGATTTTATGCCATTTAAGAATTTTGATGTAAGATTAGCTTATAAATATTATGATGTTCAGGCAGATTATTTAGACGGAAGACGCGAAGTTCCGTTCATGGCAAAACACAGAGGTTTTGTGAATCTGGCTTATTCAACCAACAAAAATAACAACGGTGGATTCTGGAGTTTTGATACAACATTAAACTGGGTCGGAAAACAAAGGCTTCCGAATACCTCATCAAATCCTGAAGAGTTTCAGTTACCCTCCTATTCTGAATCCTATGCTGTTTTAAATGCACAGATTTCAAGGAACTTCAACAAAAAAATCAGAGCGTATTTAGGTGGTGAAAACTTAACATCTTACTATCAACAAAATGCAATTGTTGATTTTAAAAATCCTTTCGGAAATTATTTTGATGGCGGAATGGTATATGCTCCGATTATGAAAGCTAACTTTTACGTCGGATTAGATGTGACTTTCTAAGTTGAGAGTTTGAGAATTTTAAAGTTTAATTGATAATGATTTTATTATTTCTCATAAATTCTAAACCATTCGAAATAAAGTCTGAACCATTAAGCTCAGTTAAGATTATTAAGATCAGCTTCGCTTCAACGTTATGCTGATTAAAAATCAATTTGATTTTTTCTTAATTCATCTTAATCGTTCAATTCTCTTAATGGTTTAAAAAAGGCATGGTTTCAATAATTTAATAATTAAGAAGCCATGCTTTTTTGTACCTTTATCTTAAAGAAAATCTATGTCACAGACACTTATTTTTGAAGACAACTACAAGAAACTGGGTTTCGAAACTTTTTCTGAACATACTCTGCAAACGTTTAAAGACTCCAACTATAAGTCAGAAATCAAAGTGTTCTACGTTCCTTCCGGTTACGAACTGACAGTAGATTTTAAACATTATAAAACAGAAAATCCGGCCTTATTTTTTTTAACCAATCAACATTTACAGGTAGAAAAAGGCATTGTGGAGTCTAATCTTTTATATTACAATCGCGATTTCTACTGCATCCAGATTCATGACAAAGAAGTGGCCTGCGACGGAATTCTCTTTCATAATGTCTTTGAAATCCCTTTTGTTGAGCTGGATGAAAATGAAAATTCTATCATTCAAAATCTATTTCAAAATATTAAAGACGAACTGGAATGGAAAGATTCTTCTGCTGAAGAAATGATCCGGACTTACGTTAAACAAATTATTATCCGCGCCACCAGAAAATGGAAAAAGCAAAATCTTGATAACGACGAAATAAAAATCCCAAGCAACGAACTGGATGTGTTTCGTGATTTCAGCAGGCATCTGGAAATTCATTTCAGGGAAAAGCATAATGTAGCTGATTATGCAAATTTACTGCACATCGCACCGAAGACTCTTACCCATAAATTTAAAAATCTGAACCTTGAATCTCCAAATCAGTTTATCATCAACAGAATTCTGCTGGAAGCCAAAAGACTTTTATTTTATACGGATAAGCCCGTGAAAGAAATTGCTTATAATTTAGGCTATGAAGATCCGGCTTATTTCAATCGTCTTTTCACCAATAAAATCGGAAGCACGCCGGCAAACTTTAAGAAAAATTACACTTCGGGAAAAAAGTACAATATTTAATCCGATTTGTGTATTTATCTGTAAGAATATCTGTCATACCTTTGTAACATCAAAAAATAACAATATTTAAAAACAACAAAAAACAATTATTATGAGACGTAACGCAACAGCCGTTTGGAACGGTACCATCAAAGAGGGAAACGGACATATCACTACTCAAAGCACTACTTTAAACCAAACTCAATATTCTTTCAACAGCCGTTTTGCTGACGGCGTGGGAACAAACCCTGAAGAATTATTGGCAGCAGCTCACGCAGGATGTTTCACCATGAAATTGAGCGCAGAGCTTTCTCAGGCAGGTTATACTCCTGAAGAACTGACTACAAAATCTGTCATCACTTTAGACCCGAATATCGGAAAAATTACAAAATCTGAATTGACTTTAACAGCAAAAGTTCCAGGAATTTCTGAAGAAGAATTCCAAAAATATGCTAAAATTGCAGAGGAAGGTTGCCCGGTAAGTGCGGCTTTCAACTTTGAAATTACTTTGGAAGCTACTTTGGCGAACTAATAATAAGGTTTAAAGCACAGAGTCTAAATTTAAACATCAATAGGAACGGGCTGAAGCCCGTTTTCTTTTTAAAAGACTAATACGGTTTCAGCAAAAATTTAAATTGAAGATTAATCTTGACGTCCTTAAATAAAATCTTAATATTATAATCGATGATTAAACACACACTTATAATTTCAAAATAAAATATACCCATCGGTATATTTTTGTATATTTGCATTATAATCAGTTGAACATGTCAAAAGCAGAAAAGACCAAACAATTCATTATTGAGAAAACGGCACCTTTGTTTAACACCAAAGGCTATACTTCTACATCCCTTTCGGATATCACGCAAGCAACGGGATTAACAAAAGGAAGCATTTATGGTAATTTCGAAAACAAAGATGAAGTGGCATTGGAAGTTTATAAATACAATGCAAATGTTTTAAAGAAAAATATGTCCCGTTCTTTCGGAGAAGAATTTCCGACGACAATAGACAAACTGCATGCTTTTGTGGCATTTTACAGGAAAAATTGGCGCTCGGTATTTTCAAACGGAGGATGTCCCCTGATGAATGCAGCCACTGAAGCTGATGATACTTTCCCAAATTTAAAAAAACAAGTTACCCAATCTTTTGGGGAATGGATTTCTACAATTTCACAGGTCATTGCCCAAGGTCAGAAAAATGGAGAGTTGAATGAAAAATCTGATGCAGAAGAATATGCTTCATTATTTATCATGCTGATTGAAGGTGGAATCTTATTATCAAAAACCACCGGGAATCAGAAATTTTTAAATCAGGCTTTAGACAAGGTTCTCAATATTATAGACAACGAACTGAACAAACTTCCATCATAAATTTCACGATATGGAAACAAAAAAAGTGGCAATTGTAGGATACAACAGAATTCCGTTTGCCAGAATCAATACAGTATATGCAGACAAAGGAAATCAGGACTTACTGGTTTCAGCTTTGAATGGTCTTATTAATCGTTATAACCTTAAAGGAAAACTTTTGGGCGAAGTTGCCGGAGGCGCGGTGATTAAACATATTTCCGAAAGCAACCTCATCAGAGAATCCGTTATGGAAACTTCTCTTGATCCTGCAACCCCAGCATGCGACCTTCAACAGGCATGTGACACAGGAATTGAAGCGGCAATTTACATTGGAAATAAAATTGCTTTAGGTCAGATTGAAAGTGGAATTGCATGTGGAGTTGAAGCCATGAGCAACATTCCTTTTGAATCCTCTCCAAGATTGAGAAAAGCTTTATTAAAAGCAAATAAAGAAAAATCTGCCTTTGGTAAAATCAAGCAATTATTAAGCCCGAAACTGAAAGACTGGATGCCGATTCCATACAAAGGTCAGGAGCCAAAAACAGGTTTGGTAATGGGTGGCCACACGGAAATTACTGCAAAATATTACCAGATTTCCCGTGAAGAACAGGATGAATTAGCTTTTAAAAGTCACCAAAATATGGCAAAAGCCTATGATGAAGGATTTTTCAATGATATGATTACACCCGCTTTCGGTTTAAATATAGACAACAATCTGCGCCGTGATACCAGTTTGGAAAAATTAGCTTCATTGAAACCTGCTTTTGATAAACAAAATGGAACCTTAACAGCCGGAAATTCAACACCATTTACGGATGGGGCTTCTGCCGTCTTGCTCGCAAGTGAAGAATGGGCAAAAGAGAATAATTTACCCATTTTAGCTTATATCACTTTTTCGGAAGTTGCCGGAATTGAATATGTTGAAAATAAACAAAATCTACTTCTTGCACCGGTTTTCGCAGCCAACAGAATGTTGAAAAAAGCAGGAATGAGCCTTGAAGATTTTGACTATTACGAAATTCATGAAGCGTTTGCAGCACAGGTTTTGGCCACCTTAAAAATCTGGGAAAATGATGATCTGGCTAAAAAATTCGGACTGGAAAAAGCATTAGGAAAAATCGACAGAAATAAATTAAATGTAAAAGGCGGAAGCTTGGCTGCAGCCCATCCTTTCGCAGCAACAGGAGGAAGAATCATTGGAACATTGGCAAAATTACTCCATGAAAAAGGCAGTGGAAAAGGTTTTATTTCGATCTGTGCCGCTCGCGGACAGGGAGTAACAATGATCTTAGAAAAATAAAAATATGGACAGAGTAGCACAATTAAAACAATTCATCGGAAAAGAATTTACAGCATCACCTTCTCCATTTATGAGGTGGCTTAATCCAATCGTGATTTCCGCCGAAGAAGGACAACTAGAATTTCAGTACACGGTAAGACCGGAATGGCTGAATCCCATGGGAAATCTTCATGGTGGAGTCACTGCCGCAATTTTTGATGATGTAATAGGCGCCACTATGTTTTCTTTAAATGAAAAAAACTTTATTGTCACCATAAATAACAGCATCGATTATTTTTCAACAGCAAAAGAAAATGATAATATTGTAGCTGAAACTAAAATCATCAAAAGAGGGAAGCAATTTGTAAACGCGCAGTGCGAAATATGGAACGCAGACAAAACGCGCTTAATTGCACGAGGAACCTCTAATTTATTCAAAATCAGTAATTAAATGAAAAGAGTTGTCATTACAGGTCTTGGCGCAGTAACGCCTTTAGGAAATAATGTCGAAGAATTCTGGCAAAACAGTATCAACGGAGTAAGCGGGGCCAACAAAATCACCCATTTCGATACAGAAAAATTTAAAGTACACTTTGCTTGTGAGGTTAAAAATTTTGATCCGAAAGATCATTTAACACACAACGAAATCAAAAGAAGCGATCTTTTTTCACAATATGCTATGTATTCGACAGCGGAAGCATTTAAAGATTCAGGTCTTGAACTGGAGAACATGGATCCGTTTGATACAGGGGTAATCTGGGGAACCGGCCAAGGCGGAATGTGGACTTTCGAAAGCGAAGTAATGGAATTTACCAAAGGAGACGGAACACCACGTTTTAATCCTTTTTTCGTCCCTAAATTTATCGCCAATATGGCTTCGGGAATGATTTCCATGAAATTCGGACTTCAGGGAATCAATTACACCACAATTTCAGCTTGTGCTACAGGGAATACGGCATTAATGGATGCTTTCAATTATATCAGATTAGGAAAAGCAAAAGTGATTGTAAGCGGTGGTTCTGAAGCGGCCATTACGCCTGCTTCAATCGGAGGCTTCTCCATTATGAAAGCAATGTCTACAAGAAATGATGATTTTGCAACTGCGAGTCGTCCTTATGATGCAGAAAGAGATGGTTTTGTAATGGGAGAAGGCGCTGGAGCTTTAATCTTGGAGGAGTATGAACACGCCAAAGCAAGAGGCGCAAAAATCTATGCAGAACTGGTAGGAGCAGCAATGACTGCAGACGCCTATCATATGACTGCACCTCATCCGGACGGAGTCGGAGCGATCAAGGCCATGCAATTGGCTTTACAGGAAGCAGGGATCAGCACGGAGGATATTGACTATATTAATCCTCACGCAACGTCTACTCCGATGGGAGATTTAGTTGAATTGAATGGTATCAATAAATTATTTAAAGGAAGCAAAAATCTTGACATCAGTGCCACGAAATC
>JBCNMJ010000129.1:0-10853 GCA_039594975.1 Chryseobacterium sp.
CCTTCTCATCGATGTCTGCGGATATGTAAACGCTATGAAAAAAACTATTATAACCTTACTTTTATTCTTTATCGGCTTTAAAGGATACGCTCAGGAATCACAATCTCAAACTCAAAAAGAAAATATAACAAACTCACAAACTGCTGAATTTCCTGGTGGAGATTCGGCTTTTGCCGATGAGTTTCTGAAAATGGTTCACGCTTATATTGATTTGCAGAAATATGCTGTGAACGGAAAATTTGTTTTCGTTTTTGACGTAAATCCGGACGGTAAAATTGGAAATCTTGATGTCTTACCCAAAGTAAAAAACAGTGAAATGTTTATTGAAGACATGGAATTTGCGATCAAAAAAGTAAAAAAGAAATGGAAACCGGCCATGAAAGACGGACAACCGGTAATTTCTAAAAAAATAATTAAAATCAATTTTACAACATACCATTTTGACCATGGTGATTAACCGAAGTATTAATTGTTATTAAAACACACTAAAAATGAATTAATATTTATAACATGAAACTTAAAATTTTTATTCTTATTCTCTCAACTTTATTTGTCAGCTTTAATGCACAAGTCTTATACAATTATCCAAAAGGTCAGGTATTTTACGAAGGAGGAAGACAAGAGTTTTATGACGATATTCAGGAGATTGTTGTCAAAAATAACATGAAGCCTTGTGAAAAAACAGAAGCGTTATTCATGAGATTTATAATTTTTCCCGATAACAAAGTTAAGTATGTTGCAGATGAAGATACGATTGCAGTTAAGAACAACAAATGTATGAAAGATAAAGTTTTGGAAATAATGAAAAATGTAAAAAACTGGAAGGCCGCAGAAATAGATGGTAATAAAACGGCTGCAATGTTTTGTACTCTTTTTACGGATGATCTGTTATTTAAGAACAAATTCAGTGAAGATGATTTTTCAATGCCTGTTTATATACATAAAGATAAAGAAAGCAATATTATGAAGTTTAGGGAAAACTTTGTGAAATGTTTTGATGCGAATGGATATAAAACCAATGTAGATTACTCATTCACCATTAATTTTGATGTAGATACTAGCGGTGAAGCTGGCTTTTTTTATATTGATAATCAATCGGATTTGGAAAAGTTTAACAAAATGGTTGTAGATTGTGCATCAAATACAAAAAAGTCTTACTGGAAACCCAGTTATTACAAAGGAGTGCCTGTTAAACAAGTTTTCACAATGCCTATAAGATTTAATGCAAATTAATTCTAATCTGTTCCAAGGTTATTTTTTTGCTCCAAATCATTTCTATGACAATCTGTCACAATATTTTGTATCTTTGCAAATTAATTCAAAAGTTCAAAGTTTAAAAAATCAAGTCGTGAAACCTTGAACTTTAAGTATTGAACCTTAAATAGACGATTGTGCAAGAAAAATATATAGACGAAACAAAACAAGGTGAGGCTTTTGCTATTGCAGAAAGAGACGGGAACTCCAAGAAATTATTCTTGGAGAGCTACGGGTGTCAGATGAATTTTTCTGATTCTGAAATTGTTGCATCCATTCTTAATGAGCAAGGCTATAATACCACTTTGAAAGCAGAAGAGGCAGATCTTATTCTTCTAAATACATGTTCTATTCGTGAAAAGGCGGAACAGACGGTGAGAATGCGTCTTTCTCAGTTTAAAAACCTGAAGAAAGAAAAACCGAATATGACGGTAGGTGTTCTTGGATGTATGGCCGAAAGACTGAAAACCAAATTCTTAGAAGAAGAGCAATTGGTTGATCTTGTGGTGGGTCCGGATGCTTACAGAGACTTACCAAACCTATTGAAAGAAACAGAAGATGGAAGAGATGCGATCAATGTAATTCTTTCAAAAGAAGAAACATATGCAGACATTAATCCCGTGCGTTTAGGAGGAAATGGTGTTACAGCTTTCGTTACCATTACGAGGGGATGTGATAATATGTGTACATTCTGTGTAGTTCCGTTTACAAGAGGTAGAGAAAGAAGCCGTGATCCGCATTCTATTTTGGATGAATGTAAAGATCTTTGGAACAATGGATATAAAGAAATTACATTATTAGGTCAGAACGTTGATTCTTACCTTTGGTATGGAGGTGGACCTAAAAAAGATTTTGCCAAAGCATCGGAAATGCAGAAGGCAACGGCGGTGAACTTTGCACGGTTGCTAGACTTAGTGGCTAAGGCTGTCCCTGAAATGAGAATCAGATTCTCAACATCAAATCCTCAGGATATGAGTCTTGATGTTTTCAAGATGATGGCGAAACACGAAAATATCTGCAAATATGTTCACTTACCGGTTCAAAGTGGAAGCAATAATATGCTGGAAGCCATGAACAGACAACATACCCGTGAAGAATATTTAGAATTAATTAAAAAAGCTAAAGAAATTGTTCCGGAAGTTGCATTTTCTCAGGATATGATCGTAGGTTTCTGCAACGAAACTGAGGAAGATCATCAGGATACATTAAGCTTGATGAGAGAAGTGGAATATGACTATGGTTATATGTTCGCTTACTCGGAAAGACCTGGAACTCCGGCTCATAAGAAAATGGAGGATAATATTCCTGCAGACGTTAAGCAAAGACGTTTGGCAGAAGTTATTGCTTTACAGGGAGAATTATCCAGAAAACGTATGAAGTCTTACGTAGGAAAAACGCATAAAATTCTAATTGAAGGGATTTCTAAAAAGAATAAAAACCAGTGGAAAGGAAGAAATTCTCAAAACGCGGTTTGTGTATTCGATATGTTGGAAGGTCAGAAAATTGGTGACATTGTGGATGTTTTTGTATTTGACAATACACAAGGCACACTTTTGGGGGAAACTGTAAAATAATCTTCCCGGAACTATAGTAACAAATTATTATCATTATTAACTTTTAAAACTCAGACAATGGAAAAATTTCAGAAATATTGCCTCAGTGTTTTATTGGTGATAATTTGCAGTAATATTTCGGCACAGATAAACAATGGTGCTACAGAAGCTGATGATTGCGGATTCTATGAAATTTATAACCAATTTTTAAATCATGAATGCGAAACTTCACAGAAGTTCTGCATAAAAGAAAAATCTGGGCACAATTTTGCGATCCATTATAAACAAAATGCTGCTGAAGTTTTTGGCAGATTTTTTACTGGAAATCAGCAAAGCCAATTTTATAAAAATAAAGCAGAAGTTAATTTTTCTGAAAAAGAAAAACATACCAAGCTTTTGAAAAACTTTGAAAAAAACAGTAAAGAAAATCTCTTTACTGAAATTCTATATTTTAAAGCTAAAGTTACAAAGGTTAGAAACAAAGATGATTTGAATGTGATTGGTTAAAATTTAATCCATTTTAAACTAATTCAAGATCTACAGACCGTAAGATCAAATTTAAATCAACAATCTAAAATTTACTTATGAGTAACGAGTTACAAAATATAAAAAACCGTTTCGGGATCATCGGAAACTTCCCGACTTTAAACCGCGCTTTGGAAAAAGCCATTCAGGTTGCACCTACAGATATTTCAGTCCTTGTAATTGGGGAAAGTGGGGTAGGAAAAGAATTTATCCCTAAAATTATTCATTCGGAATCAAAAAGAAAACATCAACCTTATATTGTTGTGAACTGTGGAGCGATTCCGGAAGGAACCATTGACTCCGAATTATTCGGTCACGAAAAAGGAGCTTTTACAGGAGCAACAGCAACAAGAAAAGGATACTTTGAAGTTGCGGACGGAGGAACGATTTTTCTTGATGAGGTAGGAGAATTGCCATTGCAGACTCAGGTTCGTTTACTGAGAGTCTTGGAAAGCGGTGAATTCATGAAAGTGGGCTCTTCACAGGTTCAGAAAACGAATGTAAGAATCGTAGCTGCTACCAATGTGAATATGATGAAGGCAATTCAGGATGGAAGATTCCGTGAAGACCTATATTACCGTCTGAATACTGTCCAGATTGATATACCTGCTTTAAGAGAAAGAAAAGGAGATATTCATTTGCTGTTCAGAAAATTTGCAATAGATTTTGCAGAAAAATACAGAATGCCGGAGCTGGAACTGGAGCCAAGTGCTGTTCATTATATTGAAAATTATACATTTCCGGGAAATGTCCGACAGCTGAGAAATTTGGTTGAACAAATGACGGTGGTAGAAAGAAACAGACATATTACGGTCGAGAAACTGGCTGAATATATTCCTATGGATGCTCATCTGCCAATGGTTATCAATCAGCCGAATACACAAAAACAAAGTGATTTCAGCAGCGAAAGAGAAATTATGTACAAAATTCTCTTTGATATGCGAAATGATATAAATGATTTAAAATCCTTAACTTCGGAATTAATAAAGAACCGCGGAGCTGCAGACCTGAGCAGTCATGAGAAAAATTTGATCAACAGAATTTATACTCCTGAAACTCAACAGAATGTAGCGCCGAATTCTTTGCTGTATTTTGAAAATCAGAACAATAACAATCAGCATATTCAAAATCCTACCATTATCTCCAATCCGGATGATAATTTTGAAGATTTTGAGGATATAGAAATTGAAGAAAATAAACCAGAATCCTTATCACTTCAGAATAATGAAAAGGATCTGATTGTGAAGGCGTTGGAAAAGCACAACGGACGCAGAAATAAAGCTGCTGATGAACTGGGGATTTCGCAAAGAACCTTATACAGAAAAATAAAACAATATAATTTAGAAGATTAATATTGAAATCGAATTTAAAAATGAATTTTAAAATTAAAAATATCAAAATAAACCAGCCAAAACTATTTTGGCTTTTATTGCTTTGTTTGAATGTATTACATTCCTGCTACGGTTTTTCGGGTTCATCTCTTAAAGATGAAAAAACAATACAGATTAATGAGTTCCCGAACAATGCAGCATTGGTGAATCCGGCACTGTCACAGCAGTTTTCTACAGATATTCAAAACAGGTTTTTACAAAGAACTACGCTTAAAGGAACCAAACAAAGTCCTGATATTTTAGTGGAAGGGGAAATTACTGATTATTCCATCACTCCTACTACAATTAGCTCAACTACTTCTAACACAAGTGCAGGAGTTATTCAGGACTCACAGAATAAATTGACAATTACCGTGAAAGTTCATTATGAAAATAAGTTACATCCAGAACTGAGCTTTGACAGAACATATTCAGATGAAGCGACTTTCAACAGTAATTTATCTCAAAGTGATATAGAAGCATCTCAGGTAAAAATTGTCAACGAGAGAATTATTAATAAAATATTTAACGATATTGTAGCAAACTGGTAAGATGAATCCTAGAGTTTTAGAGCTATTAAAAAATCCGAAAAACATCCAGCCGGAAGATGTACATCTTTTGAGAGGAGAGATTGATGCCTTTCCTTATATTCAAAATATCAGAGCATTACATCTGTATGGAGTGCACCTTTATGAAAAAGAGAATTATCAAAGAGAGCTTTCCACTACGGCTGCATATACTACAGATAAAAAGATTCTTTACCAGCTGATCAATGGCAAGATCCAACAGAAGCCTAAACCGAAGATTCAAGAGCAAATTGTTCAGGAAGATAAAACAGACCAGGAATTTAAAACTGCTCCTAAACAGCAATTCTACCAGAATAGCAGTTTCCCTTTGAAAAGAGAAAATGAAACTAATGGGGTTTCATGTGATTTTCAATCGGCCGGACAAGTGGCTACTTACGTTTATATAAACGGAGAAAGAAACAGGATTTTATTTGAAGGGGAAGAAAATTTCCTTACAGAAGAAAATACACATACAATTACCGTAACTCCGGATTCATTGAACATATCAAACAACGAGTTTGTTGAAGAGATTGAAGAAGCAGAACCGGAAACAATTGTTGAGGAAAAGGAAATTGAATCAGAGCCAATAAGAGAAGAAATTCTGGAAGAACAGGAAGTAAGCTTCCATGAAATAGAAACTTTACAGCCGGATATTCAGATCGAATCTAATGAAGAATTGGAAGAGATTGCTGCGGAAGTGGAAGTAAAACAAGAGGATAAAGCAATAGAAAAGACTGATTTTACTCCTGAAAAAATCATTGATGAAGATCAGATTTCAACAGAAACAGAAAATATTCAGGATAAAGAAGAGCTAAGCTTCCACGGAATGGAATCTTTTTTGCCGGAAGTAAAAATTCAGACAAATAATTCTAAAGAAGTTATTACAGAGATTTCTCAACCCAATCTCACCAAGCATGAAGACGAAATGCGCCGTCTGATAGAAGAAGTTGAGAAAAAAATGAAAGAGAAGGCAGCTTCTGAAAAAATAAAAGAAGAAGACCCTGAAAATATTGGTCACGAAATTAGTTTTGCAGAAACTCAAAGTTTTGAAATAGCGGCTCCTCAAGCTGAAGAGGAATTGAAGGAGGAAAATATGATGGCTGAGGTTGAGTCTAAAACGGTTGAGGTAGAACCTGAAAAAGAAAATGTTGAGGAAAAACCTACAGAAGAGGAGCAGGTGGAAGTAAAATCTACATGGAAGCCAATGTCTATCGAATCGAATCTTCCGGATTCTTTACTTAGCAAACCTGCGGAAATTACAAGTCCAAAAACAGAGGCACCTCAGGAAGAAATACCACAACAGGAAGAGATATTACCTAAAGTAGAGACTGTAGAAGCTTCTGAAATTGTTAATGATATTCCTGAGCAAAAAGAAGAGCTTTTAGAAGAGCTTAAAACAGAACAAGAAGTTTCGCAAGTGACGGAAGAACATAAAGAAGATGTTCCGGTGATGAATGTTTCTTTCTTTAGCTCAAACTGGACGATTGCGCAACCTGAAAAAGAAGTTCAGAATACAGAAGAAAAAGAGCAAGTTAAGGAAGAAAAGAGAGAAGAAGTTTTAGCTGAAGCACCAAAGAAAAACCTTCTGGACAGTAATGTTCCAGGATTTATTAATACGTGGCAAAGCTGGCTGAAGATTGACAGAACGGAAGAAGTTGAAAAAGAAAAAACGGAAATAAAAGCTAAAGCGATAGAAAGCTTTATTGAAAACAATCCGAAAATCAGTCAGTTAAAAGAAGAAAGTACTTATGTGGTGAAAGAAAGAAATGACGATATTTCTCACTTAATGACTGAAACGCTGGCAACACTATATTTCGAACAAAAGCTATATACAAAAGCGATAAAAGCATTTGAGATATTGATTAAAAAGAACCCGGAAAAAGAAGAATATTTTAAAGATAAAATTCAGGAAATAAAAGATTTCCGTAGTAAAAATTAAAATTATTGTATGCGTTTACTTGTAATCACACCTTACGAAATACTATTGTTTGCTGTTGCCGTTATTGTGCTGTACATTGTGGCAATTTCAACTCTCTTTAAAAATAAGGCAGGTATCTTACCTTATCTCGCACTTATTTTATTTCCGGTCTTTGGTCCTCTCGGGATTGTTTTTGGAGATTATATGAAGAAAATAAAATAAAAAATGGCGGCTGAAAATTTATTTTCAGCCGCCATTTTTTATCATTGAAATCAAATTTTTTAGTCTGAACTGGCATTTTGGTTTCTTCTTAGTTTTTTCCATGCTTTTCTTCCTATGGAAAGCGCAAGGAAAATAAAAATTATGGCAAGTATACCTGCAAAAATAGGTGCTGCCATTGCTAAAGCAGACATAAGCCCTGCTCCTGCAGTCTCAGTGGTTCCTACTACAGGATTTCCTAATCCTCCGGTTGTTGCTGTAGAAGCTGCCCGAATTCCGGCAAAACCTGTACTGATGGTTGCTGCTGTTCCTCCACCGGCAATTAAAGCTAGAGCCCATTGGGGAAAGGTACCTAAATCAGCAAACTGACTTGCAAATAAAATAGAGCCAGCTATAGTTGCCATAGGAATAGAAATGGTATCTAAAAGATGATCTAAAAAAGGAATATAATACGCAAGAATTTCAAAAACAGTTGCTATCCCGGTTGTAATGAGAGTAGGAAGACCTGCAAGCCATTCAAAGCTTTCACTCATAGGAATCCAGTGGAAATATGAGGCTAAACTTACCGCAAAAATCGGAAGAAAAACCCTGAATCCGGTAGCTGCGGCCAAACCGATACCAATAAATGCACTCAGAATATAAGGAAGGTAAGGAATATTATCTAACATTTTATTTCTCAGATTAATAGTTCCTTTTAAAGGTACAAAAAATAGATAAATATTTATTGTCTTTTTTGAGACGCACAAAGTTTTATAAACTGTTCCTCTACCTCTTGGAATTTTGCAGGAATTTCAGAAGAAACCCAAAACAGCATGGCAAAAGTTTTCTCACCGAAAGCTTCTTTAAATATATGTTTATTTAAACGATAAGCTTCCCTTAAAAGTCTTTTTACACGATTTCTGTGAACAGCCTTTTTGAAATATCTTTTAGACACTGAAACCCCGAATTTTGCCTGATCAATAGGAATGGTCGGTTTTTCCTTTAAAACAATGATTCTCAGGTTTCCAAGTGTTTTCCACTTACCTTTCTCGAAAAGTAAAGCGATTTCAGTCTCTTTTTTGAGCTTTTCGGCTTTGGAATATTTGAAGTTTGTCATTTACGGACTGTAAATATAGTGGAATTTTTATTTAAAAGCCTCGACTTCACTCAGTGTAGCAATTCCAAAGATCGTATTAGGAATGTCATGCTGAGCGAAGTCGAAGCATCTTATTTTAATGAAAATCTAATCTTTTTTTACAAGATAATTAATCACTTCGGCAGCAGCATATAATCCAAAAATAGCAGGGATGAAGCTTATAGTTCCATAAAAAGAACGTTTAAAGTTGGTTCCGTCAGTCATTTTCAGGCTGTCATCTTTTTGAAGCTCATCAGAGAAAACGCATTTAAATCCTTTATTGATTTTATCTTTTCTCAATCTTTTTCTTACCTGTTTTGCCAGATAACAGTTTTGGGTTTTGCTGATATCCTTTACCATGACTTTGCTTGGGTCTGTCTTTCCTCCGGCGCCCATTGAGCTTACGATTTTTATTTTTCTCTTTTTGGCAGCTTTTATCAGGCAAAGTTTTGGAGTTACGCTGTCAATACAGTCAAGAACATAGTTGAAATGTCCTTCATCAAGAATCTGATCCATTCTTTCAGGGTTCAGAAATTCGTTAATTTTTACTAGATTGAGATTAGGATTGATATCCAAAAGTCTTTCCGCAACAACTTCTACTTTATGTTTTCCTACTGTAGAATGCAATGCCGGAAGTTGTCTGTTGATATTGGTGATGTCTACAGTATCGCCGTCCACAATCGTCATGTTTCCTACTCCGGCTCTGGCGAGAAATTCCGCTGCAAAAGAACCTACACCTCCCAACCCGACAACTAAAATATTAGCTTTGTTAAGCTTTTTCAATCCTTCTTCTTTAATGAGAAGTTCTGTTCTTTCCAACCAGTATTTATCCATGTGTTATATGCTCTAAATTTTCTAAAATCTGTTCATTTAGTACTTCTAAAGAAATCCCTTTTATATCTGCAACGGTTTCATATAATGTCGCTATATCAAAATCTTCATTATCGGTTTCCAGAAAGATTCTGTTTAAAGGAGTAATTTTCAAAGTATTCTGCAAAGATAAATTATACAAAACAGCTTTTCCAAAACTCAGGTAAAAATTATTTTTAAGAAGATCTCTGGCAATGCTTTCTTTTTTGTTGAATCCATGAATGATCATCGCCTGATCAGCGTTTTTTCTGAAAGAAATTACTTCATAAAATTTTCGGACACAATGAATGATGAGAGGCTTTTTCACCTCATTGGAAATTTCAATCTGTTTCAAAAAAACATTTTCCTGGATTTTCTGATCAATAGGAACCAACGAGTCTAAACCACATTCACCGATAGCAAAACAGTTTTCGGTAATATTGTCTTTCAACCAATAAAACTGCTCTTTGATCTTATCATATTGAATATCTTTAGGATGAATTCCAACAGAATATAAAGAATCTGGAATCTTATCGGAGAGGCCCATATTATAAATTCCAACAGGTAGATTTTTCTTATGATGATGAAAATCAAAGTAATTCATGATCAAAAATACGATTTTTAAGACTTGGATCAACAATCCTAAACAAACGTTTATAAATATGTTAAAAATTTCCTAACTTTACTCAAACTCAATCCTCATGAGAAAAAAGTTTACTGAAAAGCAGATTCATATTTTAGATATAGCAGAAGAACTGATCGCAAAAAAAGGATATGAAGGGACCTCTGTAAGAGACATTTCTTCTAAAGCAAATATCAATGTAGCGATGATTTCATACTACTTTGGGTCTAAGGAAAAAATGATGTCTTACCTTTATCAATACAGAGTTTTAAAAACAAGAGAGAACTTTTCAGAATTTGCGGATACGATTAAAGACGGAAAGCCGGAGATGCAGATGAAGGAGATGATTAAGTTTATCGTAACCCAGCTTTTTAAATATAATTATTTTCATGGTTTCGTAACTCAGGAGCTTAGACATACCGATAATTTAAAAGATGAACTGCTGGATTTCTATCAGCTTTTTGTAAAAAAAATAGATGAAGTTATCAAAAAAGGAGTGGCTTCCGGAGTATTTACCTTTACTCCTAAACCTGAAGATATTTTAACCACTATTATCGGGTCTACATTATTCGTGATCAGGAATAGAAATTTTTATGAATTGTATGTTCCTCATAAAAATGATGAGACGTATGCGAAAGAAGCCGAGAAAAAAATAAGAATGAACCTCTTATTAAGTGTTTTTGCCATTTTAGGATACGCTGCAGACTAAAATTACGTTAAATAATCATAAAAAAAAATCTTTTGGCAAAAAAGTTATATTTTTGCAAATTAGTAAATCGGCTGTAAAATCCGAAAACTGTTGAATTTTTTATATGAAAAAATATATTTTAGGTCTTTTTGCTGTAGCGGTAATTTCATCTTGT
>JBCNMJ010000130.1:0-10725 GCA_039594975.1 Chryseobacterium sp.
GTTGGCTTTTATTATTAAATCTTTAGGCAATTCTGTATTTTGGGTTAAATTTTTTCCAGCATTATTCGGAGCTTTAACAATTGTTGTTGTCTGGAAGATTATTGAGGAATTAAAAGGAAATTTATATGCTCAGATTTTAACGTCAACCGGGATTTTATTATCTGTTTTGCTTCGTTTAAATATGCTTTTCCAGCCAACGTCGCTCGAAGTTTTGTTTTGGACAATGTTGTATTATGCTTTAATTAAATATTTCAACTCAGAAAAAGTAAAATGGCTCTACATTTCAGCCATTATTTTCGGAATAGGTTTTCTGAATAAATATAATATTGCATTTTCGGTTTTAGGAGTAATTCCGGCGATGTTGATCACCCAACAACGTAAAATTTTCCTTCAAAAGCATTTATACTTTGCGGGATTATTGGCCTTGCTGTTTATTCTACCTAATATTTTATGGCAGTATCATAATAATTTTCCGGTTATTCTTCACATGAAGCAGCTTTCGGAAAGACAGTTGGTGAATGTCGATCGCTTCAGTTTTGTGAAATCTCAGATCCTGTTTTTCTTTGGAGTAATTTTTGTGGTCATTGCAGGATTTTATGCACTTATTTTTTACAAGCCTTTCGAAAAGATCAGATTTCTGTTTTGGGCATACGTTTTTACAATTGCATTGTTTTTATTTTTCAAGGCCAAAGATTATTATGCGATAGGACTTTACCCTGCTTATATTGGCATAGGTGCGGTTTTTCTTGCTCATCTTTTTGATAAAGGTTGGAAGAGGCGTGTTTTAATACCGGTTAGTATTTTAATTCCCGTTTTGTTGTTTTTACCTTTATACAATTTAGCTTTTCCGAATAAAAGTCCTCAATACATTGTAGAGCATCCTGAAAATTATAAAAAATTCGGTTTGCTTCGCTGGGAAGATGGAAAAGACCATTCGTTGCCGCAGGATTTCGCGGATATGCAGGGTTGGAAAGAACTGGCTCAAAAAGTGGATAAAGAATATTCAAAACTGTCCAAATCCGGTAAAACTTTAGTTCTTTGTGACAATTACGGACAAGCCGGAGCAATCAACTATTATTCAAAGTTGGGCATTAAAGCAGTTTCTTTCAATGCGGATTATCTTAATTGGTTTGATCTAAGTGAAAAATATTCCAACGTGATTCGGGTAAAAGAGCCCGGTAACGGTAAAAATGAATTGAAGGAAACGGGTGCTATTTTCGGAAAATCTGGAATAATAGATTCAGTAACCAATCCTTTTGCAAGAGAAAAAGGAGCAACCATTTTTAATTTCGAAGGAGCAAAAATTGATATAAGGAAAAAATTACAGGATGAAATTAATGAAGAGAAAAAACGGTGATTGATATTGAATTATATTGCTGATACTTAAATTCTGCAGATCAAAAGCAATCTTTACAGTATCCCGAAATAAAACCATTAAAATTCACCGATTGATAACCTTCAGGTAATTTAACTTCCATTTCATTCGGGAGACATTCAATTTTACCACATGACAAACATCTGAAGTGGAAATGATTGTGTTGGTGTTTTTTCTCTGAACAATTTACACAAAACGCAAAATAATATTTCCCGTCATCTCCTAAGATTTTGTGAACAATTCCGTCTTCACAAAAACTATTCAAAACTCTGTAAATTGTTGCTCGGTCTACAGCTTCTCCCAATCGTTTCTGTAAAATTTCCTGACTCATTGCTGATTTTGAATCTCTTAATGAATCCAGAATCAGCTGTTTGGTAACGGTGTTTCTTTTTGCCATGATGCAAATATAAAAATTATTATTGCGATTTAGTCGCATTAATGAAAATTTATTTTACCTTTGCAACTATCAACTATCAACTATCAACTATCAACTATCAACAAGAAATATTATGGAAAATAAGCTTGATGTCATTATCATAGGAGGAAGCTATTCCGGTTTATCAGCGGCGATGGCTTTAGGAAGATCATTACGGAATGTTTTAATCATTGATAGCGGAAAACCCTGTAACAGACAGACTACACATTCGCACAATTTTATTACTCATGACGGGAAAACCCCGAAAGAAATTTCTGAATTGGCTAAAGCCCAGGTTTTAGAATATAAAACAGTAAAGTTTCATGATGGAGTAGTTGTAAAAATGGAAAAAGTTGCTGAAGGTTTTACAATAAATACAGAAAATGAAGAAGTATTTACGGCTAAAAAACTCATTCTTGCTTCAGGAATTAAAGATGTGATGCCCGATATTGCAGGTTTTGCCGAATGTTGGGGGATTTCTGTGATCCATTGCCCATATTGTCATGGATATGAAGTGAAAGGTGAAGTAACCGGAATTATGGCAAATGGTGATCTGGCTTTTGATTTTACTAAGCTCGTTTATAATTTAACGAAAGACGTGACTTTGTTTACCAATGGAAAATCAACTTTAACCGAAGAACAGACTGAAAAACTTCATCAGAATAAAATCAATATTATTGAAGATGAGATAGAATATATCCAACATGAAAACGGATACATTCAAAAAGTTATTTTTAAAAATGGAAAAGAAGTTTCCCTAAAAGCGTTGTATGCAAAAATCGGTTTTGAGCAAAACATTAATGTAGAAGATTTAGGAATTGAATTGAATGAAAATGGTTTTATCAAAGTAGACGGGATGCAAAAAACCAATGTTACCAGAGTGTTCGCTTGTGGAGATAATGTGACGATGATGAGATCGGTTGCGAATGCTGTTGCACAGGGGAATTTTGCCGGAGCTGTTGTGAATAAGGAGCTTTCTGAAGAGGAGTTTTAGAATTTTACATGTCTAATCTGTTTAAACTGATTTAAGAAAGTATATAATTTTAGGATTCTATCAACCTTTGAATTAATTTTTTGAAATTTAATTGGCTGTGAAAATTTATTATCGTAATATTGCGATATAGTTTTGAATATGGGAGCAACCAAAACCGATTTTTTTACCGAACAGCAAAATAAAATGGCGATGCTTGCAAAAGCATTAGGACATCCTGCAAGAATTGCCATTATTGAATATTTGTTAAAGGTAAACGAATGTATCTGCGGAGATATTGTGAATGAGCTTCCATTGGCACAACCTACCGTTTCCCAACATCTAAAAGAATTGAAGAACGCAGGATTAATTAAAGGGAATATCGAAGGAAACTCAATTTGCTATTGTATAGATGAGAAAGCATTTGAGATCCTGAATGTTTTCTTCTCCCATGTAATTTCAACCGTCAAAAAACAAAACTGCTGTTAAAATTTTTTAAAACTAATTATCGTAATATTGCGATATTACAATTTAAATATATATACATTTATGACACTTGGAGACATCAAAGAAATTCTTCCGACATTAGACAATGTAGAATTTGAGCTTGAAAACGGGCAATTTGTACCCGAACATTTTCATGTAACAGAAATAGGAATGGTTACTAAAAACTTCATCGATTGTGGCGGAACCATCAGAAAAGAAGAAAAAGTAAATTTCCAGCTTTGGAATGCCAACGATTATGAACATCGTTTAAAACCCGGAAAGCTGCTTCATATTATTCAGCTTTCAGAAGAAAAACTAGGCATCGGAGATTTTGAAATCGAAGTAGAATATCAGGACACAACGATCGGAAAATATGATCTTGAATTCAACGGAAAACATTTTGTTTTAAAAAATAAACTAACCGCTTGTCTTGCTCAGGATGCATGCGGAGTTCCTCCTCAAAAACAGAAAATAAGTTTAAATGAATTAGCGGGAAAACAAAAGAATTCCTGTTCGCCTAATTCCGGTTGCTGTTAATATTTAAAACTACTACAATGAATTCAAAATTGTCAGTTTATATAGAAATTATCCTCCAACAGGTAATTACTGATGATCGAAAAGGAGTTTTACAGCCTTTAATCAATTATATTCAACAGAAGGCTAAAGATTTACAACCTATTTATCTTAATTTTATCTGTACGCACAACTCCAGAAGAAGTCATTTAGCTCAGGGCTGGTCTCAGGTTGCTAGTCATTATTATGGTATTTCTGATACTCAGTGTTACTCAGGAGGTACAGAAACGACAGCTATGTTTCCGAAAATTGCAGAAACATTTTCAGAGGCAGGTTTTGAGGTGTGGAAATTAAGTGAGGCTGAAAATTCTATCTATGCTATTAAGTATGATGAAAATGCATTGCCTATTATTGGGTTTTCTAAAAAATATGATGATGCATTTAATCCTGTGAATCATTTTGCAGCAATTATGACCTGTTCACAGGCTGACGGAGGCTGTCCTTTTATCCCAGGCGCTGAAAAACGTATTCCGATTACTTTCGAAGATCCAAAAATTTCGGACAATACCGCTGAACAAACGAAAGTGTATAATGAGAGAAGCTTACAGATCGCCTCAGAAATGTTCTATGTCTTTTCACAAATAAAGAAATAATTCATCATGCAGCCTAAGTTAAAGTTTCTTGATAGGTATTTAACACTTTGGATATTTCTGGCAATGGTTGTTGGTGTGGGATTAGGATATTGTTTTCCTAATATTTCAAGCGTTACAAAATCATTATCTTCCGGAACAACGAATATCCCTTTAGCAATCGGTCTCATTCTTATGATGTATCCTCCATTGGCAAAAGTGGATTACAGCCTACTACCACAGGTTTTTAAAGATAAAAAAGTAATATCGATTTCATTATTTCTAAATTGGATTGTTGGTCCGATTTTGATGTTTGTACTTGCAATTATTTTTCTTAGAGATGAACCTGATTATATGATAGGGCTTATTCTGATTGGTTTGGCAAGATGCATTGCTATGGTAATTGTTTGGAATGACTTTGCAAAAGGCAATCGTGAATATGCGGCTTTACTGGTGGCATTAAATAGTGTTTTTCAAATTGTGTCTTACAGTTTTTTTGTATGGCTCTTTATTAATGTTCTTCCTCAGAAATTAGGACTGGGAAGTTTTACTATTTCTGTTCCGATTTACGAAGTGGTAGAAAGTGTGCTGATTTACTTAGGAATACCTTTTATAGCAGGTTTTTTGTCGCGTTATTTTCTTATGAAGAGAAAAGGAAAAGAATGGTATAACAGGAAGTTTATTCCAATGATTTCACCAATTACTCTTTACGCATTATTGTTTACAATTGTGTTGATGTTCAGTTTGAAAGGAGATAAAATATTAGAATTACCAATGGATGTAATAAAAATTGCAACCCCGCTGGTTATTTATTTTGTCGTAATGTTCTTTATCAGCTTTTTTATAAACAGGTTGATTAAAGTTCCTTATGATAAAAATATTTCAATTGCTTTTACAGCCACGGGAAATAATTTTGAACTGGCAATTGCTGTAAGTATTGCTGTATTTGGAATTCATTCCGCTCAGGCTTTTGTAGGAGTTATTGGCCCACTGGTAGAGGTTCCGGTGCTTATTCTTTTAGTAAAGATAAGTTTGTACTTTAAACATAGGTATTATAAGTAATAATTTAGAATACAGTTTTTTAATCGTATTTGATATACTAATCTCGCTGAAAATTTCGTATTTTTGACGTGAAAAATTTCAAAACTAAAAAGTAAAATGGACATTATTTTCGACCTGATTGAAAAGGAAAGACAAAGACAAACCCATGGAATTGAGATGATTGCATCAGAAAACTTTGTTTCTGAGAACGTTATGAAAGCAATGGGAAGCGTATTGACTAACAAATATGCAGAAGGATATCCTGGAAAAAGATATTACGGAGGATGTGAAGTAGTAGATGAGGTTGAAACTTTGGCGATCAACAGAGCAAAAGAGCTTTTTGGAGTAGATTATGTAAATGTTCAGCCACATTCTGGTTCTCAGGCCAATGCGGCAATTTACTTGGCAGTTTTGAAACCTGGAGATAAAATCATGGGAATGGATCTTTCTATGGGAGGTCACCTTACTCACGGTTCTTCTGTGAATTTCTCTGGGATTCAGTATGATGTGGTTTCTTACGGAGTTCAGCAAGAGACTGGTCTTATTGATTATGAGCAAATGAGAGAAGTGGCTTTGAGAGAAAGACCAAAAATGCTTATCGCTGGTTTCTCTGCCTATTCAAGAGATCTGGATTATACTAAATTCAGAGAGGTTGCAGATGAGATAGGAGCTACACTTTGGGCAGATATTGCTCACCCTGCAGGTTTGGTGGCAAAAGGTCTTTTAAATAACCCGTTCGAACATTGTCATGTAGTAACCACTACGACTCACAAAACATTAAGAGGTCCAAGAGGAGGGATGATCATGATGGGGAAAGATTTCGAAAATACTTACGGTCACAAAACACCAAAAGGAGAGATCAAAATGATGAGCCAGGTTCTTGACGGAGCTGTTTTCCCAGGAATTCAGGGAGGTCCGTTAGAGCATGTAATTGCTGGTAAAGCAGTTGCTTTTGGTGAGGCTTTGGATGATCAGTTCTTAACCTATGCAAAACAGGTACAGTCTAATGCACAGGCTTTGGCAAAAGCAATGATCGACAGAGGATTTGATATTGTAAGTGGAGGAACAGACAATCACTTAATGCTTGTTGACCTTAGAAATAAAAATGTAAACGGTAAGGAAACTGAAAAAGCTTTGGTTCTTGCTGATATTACTTGTAACAAAAATATGGTACCGTTTGATGACAAGTCACCATTCACGACTTCGGGAATCCGATTGGGAACTGCAGCAATCACAACTCGGGGATTGAAAGAAAATGATATGGATACCATTGCTGGATTTATTTCTGAAGTGGTTGATAATATCAAAAATGAAGAAGTAATTACTTCTGTAAGAAAGAAAGTTAATGAATTGATGGAAGGTAAGGCATTATTCAATTATTAATATTTATCTTCGTTACAATAATATAGGGAATGGGCATTTGCTCATTCTTTTTTTATCCCATAAATTATGGAAAAGAAATCTTTTACTTTTGATGAAATTAAGCTGAAGCTGGTAAATTATTGCGTTTACCAGGATAGATGTCATGCGGAAGTGGAGCAGAAAATGAAGGAGTTTCTGTTGATAGACGAAGCAAAAGAAGAAATTATGCTTTATCTTTTAAAAGAAAATTATTTAAATGAGGAAAGATTTACCCGAAGTTATATCCGCGGAAAATTTTATATCAAACGTTGGGGGAGAAATAAAATTAAACTGAATCTCAAACAGAAACAGATTTCTGAAAAACTCATCAATTCCTGTTTTGATGAAATTGATGAAACGGATTATGAAGAAACTCTTCGAAAAACATATGAAGATTATTACAGTAAACAAAAAGGATTGAAAGAATTTCAGAAAAAAGCAAAAACTATTAAATATCTTTTAAGTAGAGGGTTTGAATATGAAGAAATTTTACATTTTATTGATAGTTAACATTTATATAATTTTGATATTCTTGCTTTTTAAGAAAAAATATATAGTTTTGTCACATACTTAAAAAATAAAACTATGATTTCAAAATTACAACCTCTGTCAAAGATGACCTTGGCATTTTTGATGGCACTCTTTTCGGTTTGGACGTGGGGGCAGACAACGTATACTTTCACGAGTAAAGATTGGGCGGCAACTCCTGCTAACTGGACGGCTGGGAATTCAGGGAACTTATTGCAATCTGGCAGAGGAATACAAATTACCTCTAGCACTTCTGGTGCCTATGGAAATAGTCCTTCTTTTTCCAATGTGTCGAAAGTAGAAGTAGTATATTCTACTAATGCATCAAGTGGGGCAGGAAGTATCAGAGTAAATTCTGTTTCTTCGGCTTCGGCAACAGCCAATTCTGGTACACAGATTGGTTCTACTTTTACAATTACAGCACCTTCTTCAGGAGGGACTACTGACAAGACTGCTACTTTTACACCAGCTTCTGCTGTAACAGGAAATGTTCAAGTATATGTGGCTTGTACATCAAACAGTATTTATATCAAATCCGTAACTATAACAACAGCATCAAGTATAGTACCTACGGTTACAGCTTCATCCTTTACCGGAACAATAGGGACTGCTTTTTCGCAAAGTATTCAGGCGACAGAAAATCCAACTTCTTATGCTGTGGCTAATGGAAGTAGTTTACCAGGAGGTTTATCATTAAATACAACAAGTGGACTTATTTCTGGGACTCCTACAACAGTAGGTTCTTTTACAACAGATATTACGGCAACAAATGGAGCAGGAACTTCAGCTCCGGCAACATTTAATTTTACTATTGCTAAAGGAGACCAGACATTAACTGGATTTACAGACACAGGTGTGAATTTAAGCTCTGGTTCTTCCGTTATTTTGCCATCACAGACAGATCAGGGATTAGCTGTTGTTTATAGTTCATCAAATCCTGTTATTGCTAGTTTATCGGGGAATATTCTTACTTTTTCTTCGCCAGGATCAGTATTAGTTACGGCTAACCAAGCAGGTAATAGCAATTATAATGCACTAAACCTTACTAAAACATTTATAGCAAGCAGCTCGTGTTTTGGAGAAGATTTTAGTAGTATCACTACTGGTAATAATACTAGTACTTCAGGTTCTTCAACAGCCTGGGGCGGAAATTCTAACTTCCCAACTTTAAGTTCTGCCTATTCAGCAGGTGGAGCGGTGAGACTTGGATCTGGTAGCTCTTCAGGATCAATTACTTCTAAAGTGTTGTCAAATATTGCAGGTACTATTACTGTTTCTTTCGCGGTTAAAGGATGGAGCAGTGTTGAAGGAGATATTAATGTAACAGTAGGTTCTCAAACTCAAACGGTAACATATAGTAATATTATATCTTCAGGTTCTTTTGAAAATAAATCAGTAATTTTTTCAAATGTTCCAATTGGGTCAACTTTAAATATTGCTACAACGAGCGGGAGAGCTTTTATTGATAACGTAAGTATCTCTTGTGGAGACTCAACAGTATGGAATGGGACGACATGGTCGTCAAATGCTCCAACATCAACAACAGATGCTATTATCAATGGGACTTACTCAACAACGTCTAACCCTCCAATCACAGCTAAAAATATTACAGTTAAAAGTGGAGCTGTACTAGAGGTTACCTCTGGAAATACAGTGAGTGCTGTTGACGTAAAAATTGAAGACGGAGGAAATCTTATTCAAAGAGATGGTTCTACTTTAACTAATACAGGAGCTTTTAACGTATTGAAAAATACAACAAGTGCTGCTAATAAATATGTATTCTGGGCATCACCAACGGCTTCTCAAAATATGTACGGAATCCATACATCTACACCACAGTATGTAATGACTTATAATAGCGATACAGACTATTATACGACTTTGAGTAATCCTGCAACCTCTACACCTGGAGTAGGATATTCGGTAAAAATGCCGGCGGCAAATGCTACAGCTACTTTTGGAGGAGCTACTGCACAACCAAACAACGGAAATGTAGCAGTTACCTTAAATAATACTTCTACAAACAAATATAATTTGATTGGAAATCCATACCCGTCAAATCTTGATCTGAATGCATTTTATAACGCAAACTCCTCTTCTGTAAATTCTACATTTTGGTTCTGGGATAATACAAGCAATAATGTAACTACACAAGCAGGAAATACAACAACCAATGTTGGATATGCTACGTACAATGCAGCAGGATCCGGAACATGGACAGAAGCTCCGTCTTCTTTAGCATCACATTCAGGAAGCTCAGCTGCAGTAGGACAAGGTTTCATTGTTGAAGCAACAGGAACCACTGCTACATTTACCAACGCAATGAGGGTTTCCACTACGGGAAATACATTTAATAAGTTGAATGGTAATGATACAGGTAAGTTTTGGTTAAAGCTGGCAACTCCTTATGGAAGTCATACTACATTAGCGGTTAATTATGAATCAGGAGCACAAAACACATTTGATAAGTTTGATTCAAGAGCTATGGGAATGGGATCAGATGCCTTCTATAGTATTGTTGGTGCTGAAAAGCTGGTAATTCAGGGGAAATCACCATTTACTATCGATGATGTTGTACCATTAGGAAATAAACATTTTGAAGCGGGTAACTTTGTTATTTCACTGACTCAAAAAGAAGGTATTTTCAATAATGGACAGGCAATTTATCTTCATGATAAAGAATTAGGTACTTACACCAATCTTCAGAACGGAAACTATAGTTTCTCAGCTAACGCAGGTGAGTTCACCAATAGATTCGAAATTGTTTATAAGTTTGGAGCTTTAGCAACTCAGGAAATTGAAAGAACAACTTTTGAAGTATACAGAGACGGAGAAGATTTTGTTGCCAGAAATTCTAAAAACATTGAAAGAATAGAAATATTTGATGCTTCGGGTAGAAAAATAGTAGAATTAAAACCAAACGCTAGCTCTACTAAATTCAAACTAGAAACAAAAGGAATGTATATTCTAAAAGCACTATCGGCTGGTAAAGAGTATACCAAAAAATTAATTAAATAAGAAAGAATATGAGAAAGATAATAATTATAGGTTCGATAGTTTTTTCAGGTCTTACTTTTGCACAAGATTCAGATAATCCTTATATATATGATGAGCCATCACAAACTTCGGAAGTTGAAAAAAGCCCAGGTAACCCGGGTGATCCTGTACCTATGGGGCCTATTGATGACTATATTCCACTATTGGTCATAGTTGCTGTGGGTATGGTGTTAGTTTTTGCTAATCATAAAAAAGAAAATAAATACAATATAGAATAGAGTACATCACTTTAATGGAAATCCCAAAGTTATAAGCTTTGGGTTTTTTTTAATATTATTTAAAACTTATAAACATGTTTGTATATTTTAAT
>JBCNMJ010000131.1:0-10670 GCA_039594975.1 Chryseobacterium sp.
CTGGAAAGATGCACTTACTAATGTAATGCCTCACGTAGAAGTACGTTCTAGAAGAGTAGGTGGAGCTAACTTCCAAATCCCAATGCCAATCAGAGCTGATAGAAAAATTTCTATGGCAATGAAATGGTTAATCAAATATTCTAAAGCTAGAAATGATAAGTCTATGGCTTTGAAATTAGCTAATGAGGTTGTAGCTGCTTCAAGAGAAGAAGGTGCAGCTTTCAAAAAGAAAACTGATACTCACAAAATGGCGGAAGCTAACAAGGCTTTCTCGCACTTCAAATTCTAATCTGAAATGGGAAGAGATCTTAAATTTACAAGAAATATTGGTATCGCTGCTCACATTGATGCAGGTAAAACTACCACTACAGAAAGGATTTTATTCTATACAGGTGTAAACCACAAAATTGGAGAGGTTCACGATGGTGCTTCTACAATGGACTGGATGGAACAGGAAGCAGAAAGAGGTATTACGATTACTTCTGCTGCAACTACTTGTAACTGGAATTTCCCAACAGATCAAGGTAAGAAATTACCTGAAACAAAACCTTACCACTTCAACATCATCGATACACCGGGACACGTTGACTTCACAGTAGAAGTAAACAGATCTTTGAGAGTATTGGATGGATTGGTATTCCTTTTCTCTGCAGTAGACGGAGTAGAGCCTCAGTCTGAAACAAACTGGAGACTTGCAGACAACTACAAAGTTGCTAGAATGGGATTCGTAAACAAAATGGACAGACAAGGTGCTGACTTCTTGAACGTTGTAAAACAAGTAAAAGAAATGTTAGGATCTAATGCAGTTCCAATCGTTTTACCAATCGGTGCTGAAGAAGATTTCAAAGGGGTTGTAGACTTAATTAAAAACAGAGCGATCATCTGGGATGAGGCTGGACAAGGTGCTACTTACGAAGTAGTTCCAATTCCTGAAGACATGAAAGATGAAGTTCTTGAATATAGAGAGAAATTAGTAGAAGCTGTTGCTGATTATGATGAGACTTTGATGGAGAAATTCTTCGAAGATCCGGATTCAATTTCTGAAGAGGAGATCAACGAAGCATTAAGAAAAGCTACTATCGATCTTTCTATTATTCCTATGACTTGTGGTTCTTCTTTCAAGAACAAAGGAGTACAGTTTATGTTGGATGCTGTTTGTAAATATCTTCCTTCTCCACTAGATAAGGATAATATCAAAGGAACAGACCCAAGAACTGACGCTGATATCGAAAGAAAACCATCTGTTGAAGAGCCTTTCGCTGCATTAGCTTTCAAAATTGCTACTGACCCTTTCGTAGGTAGATTAGCATTCTTCAGAGCTTATTCAGGAAGATTGGATGCTGGTTCTTATGTTTTGAACACAAGATCTGGTAACAAAGAAAGAATCTCAAGAATCTATCAGATGCACGCTAACAAGCAAAATCCGGTTGAGTATATCGAAGCTGGAGATATCGGTGCAGCTGTAGGATTTAAAGATATCAAAACAGGAGATACGTTATCTGATGAAAAGAACCCAATCGTTCTTGAATCTATGATCTTCCCGGATCCGGTAATCGGTATCGCTGTTGAGCCTAAAACTAAAGCTGACCAGGATAAAATGGGTAACGCTTTGGCTAAATTAGCTGAAGAAGATCCAACGTTCCAGGTTAAAACTGACGAGGCTTCAGGACAAACTATCATCTCTGGTATGGGTGAACTTCACTTGGATATCATCGTGGACCGTATGAGAAGAGAGTTCAAAGTAGAAGTTAACCAAGGTCAACCACAAGTAGAGTACAAAGAAGCTCTTACACAAAAAGCTAGCCACAGAGAGGTTTACAAAAAGCAATCTGGAGGTAGAGGTAAGTTCGCGGATATCGTATTCGAAATCGGTCCTGCTGACGAAGGTAAAACAGGTCTTGAATTCATCAATGAAATTAAAGGTGGTAACATTCCTAAAGAATTTATCCCTTCAGTTGAAAAAGGATTCAGAGAAGCTATGAAGAACGGTCCTTTAGCTGGATTTGAGGTTGAATCTATGAAGATTACATTGAAAGATGGATCTTATCACCAAGTTGACTCTGACCAATTATCTTTCGAACTTGCTGCAAAGTTAGGTTTCAAAGAATCTGGTAGAGCTGCTAAAGCAGTTATCATGGAACCAATCATGAAGCTTGAAGTAGTAACTCCTGAAGAGTATATGGGTGATATCGTAGGTGACCTTAACAGAAGAAGAGGTACTGTAAACGGTATGGACGACAGAAACAACGCTAAAGTTATCAAAGCTTTCGTTCCGCTTTCTGAAATGTTTGGTTATGTAACTTCTCTTAGAACGTTATCTTCAGGTAGAGCAACATCTTCTATGGAATTCGAGAAATACGAAGCTGCTCCTACGAACGTTGCTGAAGAAGTAATCGCTAAGGCTAAAGGTTAATATTAAATTAGATTAAAATGTCACAAAGAATCAGAATAAAACTTAAATCTTACGATTACAACTTGGTAGATAAATCTGCAGAGAAAATCGTAAAAACGGTAAAGGCTACTGGTGCTGTTGTAAACGGACCAATTCCATTGCCAACTAACAAGAGAATCTTCACAGTGTTGAGATCTCCACACGTAAACAAGAAAGCTAGAGAGCAGTTCCAATTATCAGCTCACAAGAGATTGATGGATATCTACTCTTCTTCTTCTAAAACTGTGGACGCTCTAATGAAGTTAGAACTTCCTTCAGGTGTAGATGTAGAAATTAAAGTGTGATAATTGCATACTTTGCAATGATTATAAAGAATCCGTTCCTTTTGGAACGGATTTTTATTTTTTATGATGAATAAATTATTGCTGGCTCACATATTCTCCTTCCACATATCCTCCGTTTACATATCGGGAAGTATCGGCAGTATGCCATCTGTATATTCCTGCTACCATTATCCTAAGGTCAGCTACATAATCAGCTACAAGATTCTGGAAATCTCCAAAAAACGGAAGGTTATTTTGCAGAACTAAAAATTCATCCAGATATTGATCATGAAGCTCAAGAGCTTTCATATATGCGTCACGTAGGGGCAAATTGTATTCATTCTGCATTACTTTTATAAGGTTCATGGTATCACCCTCTCTGTGAAGTTCTTTAGGTAAAGAAATGAAATCATTGTGTATTCCCACCATAAAAGCGCATAAATTCTGCATTCTTATAATATGAGGGTGGTCGAAAATTTCATCTGGAATTGTGCGATAGTCTTTCTGTAAAGCAACATAAATGCTAAATGGAGGAACACCGCTATTATCCATACGAATTAAGGTATAAATGTGCAACGGCGGTATGGTATTCGTTCTGTAATAAGCCTTTTCTTCAGCATAAGCATTAAATACTCTATGTATTGCGCTTACAAATCTCTTATATAAATGTTCAGGAAAGTCACACTCTATAGCGTACTGACGTAATCGCCAATAAAAATGGTAAATGCCTTTTTCCTTCGGCTCTTCAGATTCTCTGCCGGTTAGAAGGTCGTCTATTCGATCACTTATTGTATACATTTCCTCCAATGTACATTTATCAAAATAGTCATCCATCATGGATCCGTTTGCGGTGTAAACAGACACAGGATGAAATTCTGCCAGTGATTTTAAGAAGGGCATTCCTCGAGTGGCAATGTCTACGAAATTATGTTTTTTGTGTTTTTCGCGGGCCTCCAAACTGTGAAAACTGTATTCTTCATCAATCCAGTTGTAATATATTTCTCGAGCTTCTTGAAATTCGGGATGAATGAAGTCCGGAAAAGGATATTTAATTTGTGGAAGCTCTCTTAATCCAGCATAGAATTCTTCGTCTGAGATTGTTTTCATAATAATTTGTTTTAATGGTTATTTACATTTTAAAATTAAATAAAAAATTCAATTGTTAATGAATTATTTTAAATTTCTGATTAATAATATATTATGCTGCTCAAATTCCCTTATTGTTCGATTAAAATACATTTAGTTGCATAAATTACTACTGTGTATTGCAAGGTTCTTTTTATTTTGTATATTTACAGAAAATATTACTATGAAAAGAATACTTTTATTGTTAATAATGATGAGTTTTTGCATCAATGCACAGACCCAGAGATTTATTTATGAATTGCAATTTAAGATGGACTCCACCCAGAGCCGGTATGAGAAGATTAACTATGTTTTAGACGTCAACCCCAAAGATGTTAAATTTTATGAATATAATTATTTAAGATCAGACTCCATTAATAAAGCAACGGGAAGATATGACCATCAATATGGTGGCTGGTTTCCTTCTTTGAAGAGAGAAAGAAATTCAAATAAAAACCAAAATTATGAACTGATTGGTCACGATATGTTTTCATTTCCATCTGAGGATAAAATTTCATGGAACCTAACCAATGAGACTAAAAAAATTGGAGAGAATATGCTCCAAAAAGCAACAGCGAATTTTGGAGGAAGAAGCTGGGTGGCGTGGTTTAATAAAGAGGTTAATATTTCGGAAGGTCCATACAAGTTTCGTGGGCTTCCGGGACTGATTTTCCGGCTTGAAGATTCAGGATCCAATTTCATTTTTACATTAATTAAAAACAATAATTTGAAGGAGACTTACGACACCTTTGGGTTTGTGGAAACGTATTACGGAACAAAACCTCTGGAGGTATCTGAAAAAGTAAGAAACCGGAAAAAAATGGATTTTTACAATGATCCGCTTCAGGATATGAGAAAAGATTTTAAAGAAAATATGCAAGGTGAAATGTTTGTAATGGGTACAAAAATTACTAAAGCAGAACAATTCAATGATCTTACGAAGAAACTTCAGGAAATGCTTCGTAAAAGCAATAACCCTATCGAAAGGGATAAAGCAATGAAATATGAATGATCTGCCAATTATTAAAACTAAACTCTGCCAATTTCGGCGGAGTTTTTGATGCTGATAATTTGTTAAAACTGATGCAAATGGCTAAATTACACAAGAGTATTTTTGAGAGATTTTCAGATTGGGCAACAAAATTTACCGGGAGTCCTTATGCTTTCATAGGAGCCACTGCTCTTGTGATCGGGTGGGCGGTTACAGGTCCCGTTTTTGATTATTCAGAAACATGGCAGCTCGTCATCAATACAGGAACTACCATTATCACTTTTCTGATGGTATTTTTAATTCAAAAATCACAAAATAAGGATTCGAAAGCTATTCAGATAAAGCTCAATGAGCTTATTGCAGCACATGAAAAAGCAAGTAACCGGATTGTAGATATTGAAGACCTTACAGAAAAAGAGCTTGACCAGCTCCACTGTTATTATGAAAAACTGGCAATCTTTGCTAAAGAAGACGCGGATATTCATACTTCCCATTCGATAGATGCGGCACAAAGGAACCAGGATTATAAGCACGAATTTTTCAAAAAGAAACATGAAGAATGGCTGGAAAGGCAAAATAAAAAGGAATCAATCTGATTCCTTTTTATTTTAAATTTATTTCATAAAATAACCGAAGTAAGAACAGCTTCCTATGAGGTTTTTAGCAGTTTCAGTATTGGCATACTGTGTTTTCAGCAAAGCAAAATAGGTTCTGTATTTTTGGTTTTTAATGTTGTCCATCTCTTTTTGATGCGCATCTGTTTTTTCAGACCACTTAGGATCTGAATAATCAATATTCGCCTGGTTTTTGGCTTCATACTGATAATATTTTCCTTGCTCGGCACTTGCCATCTGGAAAAGTATTCTTGCGTTTTCCTCTTTATTGCCTGAAAGATTTAATGCTTTTTTATAGTAATTAATAGCTAAATCAAAATTATCTGGTTCAATAAAAGATCTGTCTAGGAAATTTTTATAATAATACTGATACGGATTTTTCTGTTCAGTTTGCCAAAAGTCATATTTTCCTCCGTTGCTGTTGTCAATATCCATTACAAAAATTTGTCTGTAGTAGCCCAAAATGGATGTGTTGTACAGCAGATTTCCGATCAGCTGATTGGCTTTAGCAGATTTTTCGTCTTTTCCATTTCCTATTTTTTTAAGCTGAATTAAAGCATCCGCAAGCTGAAGTTTATTCATCTTAGGCTTAATGAAAGGAAATGCAGTATAATTTTCATTTTCCATACTTTGATCATCCGGGCTTCCAAAACTCTCCCATACATTGTGTCCGAAAACATAATCCGGGATATTGTTGAAGCCGTCATAGTTGGTTCCGGTATAAACAAGCTTTTCATATTTTCCTGTTGACGGATTATATTTTTCATAGTCTTCTCTTGGAATCCCGGCGAAGTTTTGCGCTTTCTGATAGTAAGATTTCGCTTTCTCAAAATCTGCAGTTCTCATGGCTCTGTCGCCGTAAATGATAGCAAAAAATGCTTCAATATTGCCTACATTATCCATGTTCTTAGCAATGATCTGTTGTTCGAACTGAGTTTTATTCGGTTTTCTGTAGAAATCTTCCACACTTTTTACCAGGCTCGAGTTCGGATTGTATTGTAAATCGGAAAGCTTATTGTTCATCAGGAATGATTTCCCATCTTCACCCTGAAGGAAATAACGGTTGGCCAGAACATCCTTGAGAAAATCTGCTGTTGAAGGAACAGAACCATAATAGTCATAATCATCCGTATTTGTACTGTCTTTTTTGACTTCTTTTTCCACAAAATATTCTGCATAATCTTTCATGAGATGATCTTCATATTCTGCATCTATTTTAGGCTGTGAAACGATATCGTTGAGTACTTTCATTCTTTTGATTTGTTCAAGATATTCCGGATTACTGGTTTTAATATCTTCTAAAATTTCGGTACTTTCCTCATAGTCTTTTTTCAAAAATTTAAGATAGGCATCTGCAATCTGCCAATACTCATCATCAGATTTTTCTTTGGTTCTAGCGGTAAATTTTTCCAGGTCATCTAAATAATCTTTGGTCTTTTCATCATACCAATAGTTGTTTTTTGTGAAAACAGGAATTCTGTTTGGGTTTTCCAACAATTCATCATCACTTTGGTCAGCCTTGTTTTCATCTTTGCTCTTGTCGGATTTTTTTGAGCCTCCGAAAAGATTTTTAAAAAAGCGTACAATTTTTTGCCAGATAGAAAGCTTCTCTTCTTTTTTTACTACGGTTGTTTCAGATGACGTTTTATCGGTTGTGTTTTTCTGAACACCAGCATTGTTGTTGTCAGAATAATAGTAAATCGGAAGATAGCTTCTTTCAAGTTCATTGATGATTCTTACGGCCATCACTTTCAGTATTTCAGAATTTGGATTGATTTCAAACATTTTTTCCATGATCGGAATAGGGTTGTTGAAATCTTCGTATCCTAAAAGAAAGTAGGCCATATTTTTCTCCTCATTGGTTCCGGCTCTCTTCATGATATTATTAAAAGAGGCGGTGTCCGAAAGTTTCATAGAAACAAAAGCAGATTCCTTACGGCTTTTGCTGTTCATGAAAACCTGAAAGAAATTCCAGTTGGCATCAGAATTCATTTCCAATCCTCTTTGTGCTCCAGCAAGCTGATCCAGTGCCATAAAATAAGGGGTGCCTTTCAGTTTAACGGGCTGAACATACTTTTTGAAAGCCTGCGTTGCTGCATCATAATTTCGTGTATAATGATTGAAGCGGACAATCTGATACCCGTATCGTTGTTTGATTTCGGGATTTTTTGCTGCGTTGTATAAAGATGTTAATGCTGCAATTGTTTTGTTGTAATCAAGATTTGTAGCGTTTTTATCATTGCCGCTTCCACTGTAGTAAAATGAATTTTCATTTTCCACAAAGTTGATTCGCATATAAGGCTCCAGATATTTGGCCTCAATCAAATAATCAATTCCTTCTTTATACTTTTGATAAAATCCAACACCCAGTTTTTTTAAAAGGGGATTATTGGGTGCTCCTTTCTTCAGATCATTCAGGTCGTTCAGGCTGATCTTATGAACCAGATAATCTGTTTCTGAATAGGAAAGCTGGTTGTTGAAAAATTTTTTCCAGGATTCAATATTTTCATCGGGGATCATGCCTTGTTTATACTGGTCATAAAACCGTGTAGAATAACTAAGAAGAAAAGGCAGATAAGATTTGTCCTTGATGATACTCTGCGTAAACAAGTTGAAATATTCGTAATCAGGATCTGACCATGCACAGGCGTTTGATTGGGTATAAAAAAGAGCCAGAACGGAGAATGAAAGAATATACTTTTTCATATTAATGTGGTGTTTTTTTGTATTGATTTTAAATTTTAAAATCCTTATTAAGTACAAATTTACTATCTAATTGATAATATATAATGTTAAAATTATGAATTTTGTTTTCTAGGAACTGAACAACATCTTTTAGCTGATCGTCAGAGATTTCTTCAACTTTTAGGGTAAAGCCTTTATTTAAATAATGACCAAAATAAAATCCATCTTTCAGAACTTCTGCTTTATTTTCAGAAACCTTTTTGAGATTAGGAGTTTCCAGATCTTTCTTAGACAAAGCATTAATGAGTTTATGTTTCTCCAGATGATTGGTAACAATTCCCCAGGAATAAATTGGCAGGGCAACTTCTATTTTCCTGATTGGGTATTCATCAATTTTTGCAAGATAGCTTTTCAAAATATTGACATCCAAGATTGAATTCTTATCAGAATTTTCCAATGGTGAAGAAGTGGAGTAACACATCAGATAAACTTTTTCCACGGGAGGAATTCCTGTCTGGACTTTATCTTTTACCTGATGAAGTCGGAGTGTGCAGGTAATTTCTTTCCCTGATATTTTTTTTAATTCCTCTAAGAATTTGAAATAGTCATTCCGTGTCCCGGCGGTCCAGTCACAATCAATCTGAATTTCATTACTTACTATTAGATGATATTTGGCAATTTTCTTTTGAATGAGTGTGTAAATACTTTTAGCGAGAAAAGTTGTTTCGTCTTTTTTAATGTAAAGAAAAGTCCGGTTGGTAATGAAAACTGTTGGAACGATCTTTTTTCCGGGTTCAAAACTTTTGTCTTTCGTAATGACGCCTACAGGCTGAAAGGTATTATTAATTTTGTCTACATCAAAAAGGCGGGTGTATAAATAGGGTATTGTAGACTGGTTCAATGTTTTCTTTTCAGTATCATTTAGAGCAAGTCTGGTCTTCCAATAATAAAAACCATAAGAATGGCTTTCTTTCTTACTACAGGAGAACGTCAGGAAGATAAAACCGAAGAATAATAATTTGAGAAATTTCATGTGAAGTGGTGGTTATTTCTTTCTTATAATTGAAAATGCAGAAAAACAATGTGAAAATTCTTAGGAAATATTGTGGTCACAAAATTTGTTCAAAATTAAAAATATCCTAACAAAAATTACACCGTAAAATTACGGGTATTTATTCGGTAGAAAACAAAATCTCTTTTCTCCATGCTTTTTATGTAGTTTTCTGAAAAATGTTTGGTACAGCAATTAAATAGTAGTATTAAATAAAAATGAATCTATTTTTAAATTTTCCATAAAACAAAAAATAATTCTACGAAAATTGAACGATTATTTTTCAAAATTATCTAAATGATTAAAAATCAAAATATTTTGTTGTAAATATTTGTGGGTTACAAAATTATTCATAAATTTGCACACTCATTTTAGGGGCGTAGTATGCCTATATCAAAAGTAGAAATTACTTCAGACTTCCTAAAAATGGTGATAAATAAAGGATAAATTTTATTATAACATAAACAATGTCAGGTATTATTGGTAAAAAAATCGGTATGACATCTTTGTTTAACGAAGAAGGAAAAAATATTCCTTGTACAGTTATTCAAGCTGGTCCATGCTCGGTTTTACAGGTCAGAACCTTAGAAGTTGACGGCTATGCAGCTGTTCAATTAGGTTTCGATGACAAGAGTGAGAAGAACGTTGGTAAAGCGTTAGCTGGTCATTTCAAAAAGGCTGGTTCTGCTCCTAAAGCTAAATTAGTTGAATTCCACGATGGATTCACAGATGCTAAAGTAGGAGAGGAAGTGAAAGTTGATCTATTCATCGAAGGTGAATATGTGGACGTAACAGGAACTTCTAAAGGTAAAGGTTTCCAAGGTGTTGTTAAAAGACACGGATTTGGAGGTGTAATGCAGGCAACTCATGGTCAGCACAACAGACTTAGAGCTCCAGGTTCTATCGGTGCTGGATCTGACCCTTCAAGAGTATTCAAAGGGATGAGAATGGCTGGAAGAATGGGAGGTAAGCAGGTAACTGTTCAAAACCTTCAGGTATTAAAAGTGGATCAAGAACAAAATCTTTTAGTAGTAAAAGGTGCTGTTCCGGGAGCTAAAAATTCTTATGTAATTATCAGAAAATGGAACTAGTAGTATTAAATACATCAGGAAAAGAGACCGGAAGAAAAGTAACTCTAGACGAAACAGTATTCGGAATTGAGCCAAATCAGCACGCGGTTTACTTAGAAGTTAAACAGTACCTTGCTGCACAAAGACAAGGAACTCATAAAGCAAAAGAAAGAAGCGAAATTACTGCTTCTACTAAAAAACTTAAGAAGCAAAAAGGATCTGGTTCTGCTAGATATGGTGATATCAAATCTCCAACTTTCAGAGGTGGAGGTAGAGTATTCGGACCAAAACCAAGAGATTACAGATTCAAATTGAACAAAGCTCTTAAGAGATTAGCTAAAAAATCTGTTCTTTCTCAGAAATTGAGAGACAACAGCATTAAAGTTTTAGAGAATTTGAGTTTTGACGCTCCTAAAACT
>JBCNMJ010000132.1:0-10444 GCA_039594975.1 Chryseobacterium sp.
CGGTTTATATGATATGGCTGGAAACGTTGCTGAATGGACAGAATCAGGATATAATAATTCATCTGCAGTGTTTACATCTACGCTTAACCCATCTACTAAAGATAAATCAGATACTAGAAAATCTGTAAGAGGAGGTTCTTGGAAGGATGTAGGATATATGTTGATGACAGGTATGAGAGATTGGGAAAGAAAAGATTCTGCAAGAAGTTATATTGGATTTAGAACAGTACAGGATATCCCTGAAGCTGCAGTAAAGCCAAGAAAAATAAACAGATAAAAACCAATAAAACTAATTTACACTAACATTAAAAAAAACTAACTTATATGTTTAAGACTAAAGATGCTTGGATGAATTTCTTCTATTCATTCGGTGCTGCAATTGTAATTCTTGGAGCTTGGCTTAAAATTACTCACATTACACTGGGACCTATTAATGGTAATATTGCTCTTACAGTAGGGCTTATTACTGAAGCTATCATCTTCATCATTTTTGCCTTCGATCCACCGAAAAATGAAGAGTCTTATGCTTGGGAGAATGTTTATCCTGAATTATTAGATAAACATGCAAATCCTAACCCGTTACATTCTAACGTTTCTACTAGAAATAATAATCATATAGCGGAACTTGAAAACTCTCTTTCTGGTAAACTCGACAAAATGTTACAGGATGCTAAACTTGATGTTCAACTATTTGATAGATTAAGAGCTGGAATCGATAAATTTTCAAACTCTGTAGATCAGATCAACCAAACAGTAGATGTATCTGCTTCTACTCATAAATATAATGAACAGTTGAATAAAGCTGCTCAACATATGGAAAGTATGAATGCTCTTTACGCAATGCAGTTGGAAAGCGGAAAGAGACAATCAGAATTTGCAAACAAATATGTTGAAGATATGCAAAAATCTGCTGAACAATCTGAAAAATTCAACCAAGAGTTACAAGGCTTAACGTCTAATTTAAATAATTTAAATAGAGTTTATGGCGGTATGTTAACTGCGATGAAGTCTTAATTTCTTAACCATTTCTAAATTTTAATTATTTAATCAAACAAAAGAAAAGAGAATGGCAAAAGGAAAACAGACTCCACGTCAGAAGATGATCAACCTAATGTATTTGGTGTTCATCGCGATGATGGCCCTAAACATTGATGTTGAAATTATCAGGTCATTTTATGACTCTACAATATCTCTTAACCAAACCCGTAATTTAACGGAACAAAAGAACAAGGATATCTTCGAAAAGACACTTGAGGCTAAAGCTCAGCAGGTTCCTGATACTTATGCAGAGCCTTGGGCACAATATCAAATATTGAGAGATAAAATTGATGGTTTGGTAAAAGAAGCAGAAGAAGTAAAAACTACACTTAAAAAACATTCAGAGTTCCATGATAAAGATGAGAGCGGGAAAGATATGGATGTAAGTGAGAATTTCTCTGCATTGAATAATAATGAAGCGACTACAGAATACTTCTTCAACGGAGGTGATGAAAACAGTCCGTCAAAAAAGGCTTTGGCGTTAAAAGCTAAAATTGATGATGTAAGAAATTATATCAACGCTACATTTGGAGGAAGTCCACAGTTGGCAAAATTGGTTGAAAGAGCAAACGCTTCTTTAATTGCCGAGTATCCTCAAGGAAAATCTCCGAACGGAAAAACTTGGTTTCAGAATAAATTCTATCATCAACCGCTTATTGCAGCGATTTCTAATTTAGGAATTATCCAGAATGATGCAAGAAACGTACAGTCTGATGCATTGGCATTAATGCTTCAGGAGAAAGTAGATGCGAGTATCAAATTTACTAGTTATGAAGCTATTGTTTCTGCTCCAACGGATATTGTTGCAGGTAATAAAGCTGAAGCTGTTGTAATGCTAGGTAACTATTCTAATAGTAATAAGATTAACATCAGTGGTGTTAGCAGACAGGAGAATGGTAAAGGATTCCTTCCTTTAAATACTGGAGGATTAGGAGAACACAAAATTGGTGGTGTAATTACATTAACTGATGCTAGTGGAAAAGCGCAACCTTTCACTTGGACTCATACTTATAATGTAATCGCAGGTCCGCAAGAGGTAAAACTTGAAAAAGGGTTATTGCTTTCTGCTGATAAGATGAATGTAATGTATAGAGGTTTAGAAAACCCGGTATCTGGATCTATCCTAGGTGCTGATAACTCTAAGCTTACCTTATCTGCTCCTGGTGCTTTAGTAAGAAGTACTGGTCCTGGTAAATGGATTGTAAAACCACAGGCTGGAAATGTTGTTAAATTGACCTTATCTGGTAAAGAACCTAATGGTAAAGTTGTATCTCAAGTATTCGAATACAGAATTAAAAATGTACCGCCACCTCAAGGGCAAATGAGAGGCCAAAATGTATTGACGATGCCAGCTACGTCTATTCAAAATCAGACTGTTCAAGCAGCAATTCCTGACTTTGATTTCCCTGTATCATTTACAGTAACTGAGTTTATGGTAAGAATTCCAGGTAGAGCAGCAATGCTTGTAAAAGGAAATTCGTTACAAGACGCTGCAGGATTGTTGAAAAATGTTAGACCAGGTGATGATGTATCAATTATTGAAATAAAGGCGACAGCTCAAGGATTGGAAGGACCTATTAAGAGAATTACTCCAATTATTATACATGTTCCATAAGTTTAAATAGCAATTATTATGAAAAAATATATTAGCAGTCTTTTAGTTCTAGTTTCTGGGTTTGCATTATCTCAGACTATTCTAAATGCTTCTTCTCCGGAAGAATTCAGACAGATGAGAGCTGAAAATATGAGAAAAGTGGGAGATACTGTTATTAGCAATAAAGTAAAACCACTAGAGTACGGATTTGTAGATGAGAAAGACATCTTAAAAAGTATGTATGTATGGGAGATTATAGATTTGAATGATAAAATCAATCAGCCATTCTATTATGATAATCCTAACAGCCTTTTGTCTAAAAATACGAGATCTCTATATCAAATATTATTAGATGCTGCATTGAGCGGCCAAATAGAGGAAGTATATGATGACGAAGACTTCACTACAAAACTTTCTCCTGAAGGAATCAAGAAAAGACTTGAAAAAGTAGTTCTAAATGATGCTGCAATTGATATTTTACAGTCTGGAAGGCAATTAACTGAACAAGAAAAAAAGGAGTATACTGATTATTTTCAAACAACAACTGATAAAGTTAAAGTGTTGAAAATTATGGGTATGTGGTTTATTGACAAGAGAGATGGTCAAATGAAGTACAGACCTCTTGGTATTGCTGCAATGGGACCAGATCCTGCTGTTCAAGGAGTTTATGATGCTGAAGGAAAAGCAATTGCTGGTAAAGATGAATTGATTGATCTATTCTGGGTATACTATCCAAAAGCAAGAGATATTTTAGCGAATAATTATGTTTTCAACAGAAAAAATTCAGCAGCTGATTTATCTTTCGATGATATCATCAATGCAAGAAGATTCTCTTCTATAATCTATAAATCAACAAGCGGTTTAGGAGATGGAAATATTAAGGATTATGTTCCTAGAAATGCTGAAGAACAAATTGAAGAAAGCGATAGAATCAAAGGACAGATTCTTGAAATGGAGAACGAATTGTGGAATTATTAATATTTCATTTGATTCATATAAAAAACCTGAGTATTTTTACTCAGGTTTTTTTATTCTGAAATTGCAGCCTCAGTTAAAAGGAATGATGCTGCAGTCAATTGCGTAGAAGTTGAAGCCTTTTAAGAAGATTTTAATATGAAAAATGTAGACTATATAATTGTTGGTGACGGATATGCAGGTGTTTTTCTAGCGCATCAATTGATTAAAAATAATAAATCTTTTGTGATGTTCTCTGCAGGGAAAAAAAGTGCGTCGCAGGTCTCTGCAGGGATTATTAATCCGGTGGTTTTAAAGAGATTTACTACTTTTTGGAAGGCTCAGGAACAAATAGATTTTTTAAAAGATTCATTAAAAGAGATTGAAACTTATACAGGAAAGAATTATTTAGTAGAAGCCCCTATCCACAGAATTTTCCATGATGAAAATGAACAGAAGCTATGGTTGAAAAAATCTGAAAATTTAGATCTGGTTAACTTTTTAGATAAAAATTTTGATCACATAGAAGGGGTAAAAAACGATTTTAATACAGGAAAGGTGAATCAATCTGCCCGACTTAATGTTAATGGTTTTTTCATGGGTATATTTGATTTTCTTGAAAAAAGATCACAGCTGATCAAAGAAAAATTCGATTATTCCAAAGTGAATGCCGAAAAATCTGTTTATAAAGAGCTTAATTTTAAAAAGATTATTTTTTGTGAAGGAATGGGAGTGAAGGAGAACCCTTTTTTTTGCGATATTCCTGTGAATGCGAATAAAGGACATCATATCAAAGTTAAATTATCCAAAGCTTTAGCCCAGAATATTACAATTAAAAAGAAACACTTTTTATTTCCATTAGAAAATGATTTGTATTTTTATGGAGGGACTTATGATCGGGAACAACTTCACAGCCATATAGATGATTCTGCCATACAGCAATTAACGAATGGTTTAGCTGAGTTTTATCCTTATGATTTTGAAATAAAAGAAGTGAATTTCGGATTTCGGCCTACCGTAAAAGATAGAAGGCCTATTATAGGAGTACATTCTGAGCATTCAAATATGTTTGTGTTTAACGGATTGGGAGCAAGAGGAATATTAAATGGATGCTATTTTTCCAAAGTATTGTATGATTTCATGGAAAATAATTCCCCATTGCCACCTGAAGTGAATCGGGAAAGATTTATAAACTAATAAAAAAATATCGAGGCATAATGTCTCGATATTTTATTATATATGAATTTTGTGTTAATTGCTGAGAACAAACTTCGCCAAAGGAGCCATTCTTGCCTTGTTAAGAGTAAGCGTATTACCGTTCACAGAATAATTGTCTGCTGCTAGCAGAGCTTTTGAAAATAATTGCTCAGTTTCCAGATCCTCACATGCCATCATTGTAGACATTCCCTGGTTGAACTTTATACGCATAATTTCCGGCTTTATTTCAAAGGTTCCCCCGATACCATTACATCCGGCATGCCCTTCATACCTCATATCGCTCGTATTAAGTTTGAAATAAGGATTATTTTTAGGATTTTTAAGCTGAATAGGCTTTCCATTGAGTTCGGTAAGTTTCCATGTTTTTCCTGTAATATCATTTTTAGATGACTGCTTTGCAGTATTACAAGAAAAAAGAAATATTGATAAGATGAAAATAATAATGTAGTTGTGTAGATTTTTCATATTATATATTTAAAATTGAAATGGTCATTGTTAGTAAGAAGCCATTTTTGTCTGGCTGTTCTCTTTATTCTTTTTGTAATGAAACAAAACCATATCCGCGTCCTTTTTTAGAAATGTTATATTTCCATGAATATCAGAATATTGGTAATCTTCATTGGCTGCTGTATATTCCGGAAGCTCATCAACTTTTTTTATCTCGTACGTTTTGCCATTAAGAAATACTTTGGCTGTGCTTTGAGTATGATTGATCATAACCTCCATCTGATCTCCAAAATCATCTACATAAGTAGCTCTGGTAATGCTGTCTTTAGCTATTTCCACAGAAGGTTTTGTAGCTACAATTTCATTTTCTTTTGTAGAATGCTTACATGAGATGGCGGTAAGTGCAAGAATGAATAATATTGAAAATAGAACCTTTTTTTTCATAATAATTTGTTTTTGTGTGTTTCATTGGTGTGATTTGTTTGGCAAAGTTATTATTTTTCTAGATAAAATCTGTTAATTTATTATAAATTATGTGGTTGTTTTTAATATAATTGATTTTTTTAATTTTTAAATATCTTATGATTCTCTGTTTTTTTTATAAATTCTTCTGTTTTTAAAGCTTTTTTATAGTATTTTAAATATAAAATACTGAAAATCAAATTTAAAATAATAATTCTCTTTATTGGGATTTTATCCTTTGTAATTCAGTTAGTGTTATTCAGCATATTTAAAGGAAAGTTAAATATTGTTAATATATGTCATTTGTCATGAAATTGTTTCAAAATGTAAACAAACTAAGACTTACATTTGTGCCTTCAAATTATGAGAAATTATATAGTGTATTTTTTGACCAGTCTTTTTCTGCTATTCGTAGTGGAAAGCAAGATCAATGTCAAAACTTTAAGAAATGACTATACTTCTCATACTCCTCATAAATTACCCAAAAGAGTAAACCGGTTGAACCAGACCTACGAAAAACTGTCTATTCAACAAACTCCGGATAATGTAAGCAATGCTTATTCACTAGAACTTACAGAAGATGATTTCCAGCTGTCCGATACGTTTGAGGCGATGGTTGTTTTTGCTAGTGTTTTCACATTGGTATATATTTTTGGGTTAAAAAGTTTCAAAAAACTTAAGCCCTCTATTCATGGCTTTTTATCAGACTTTTCCTCAGTGAAAAGATTCATTCTGATACGTTCTATCAGAATTTAAACTATATTTTTCGAATTTTAGTTGCTGCTGATCTTTTTAGCAGGAATGTCATGCGTTGTGTTTTGTTGGTAATCATCACACCGTAAATTCTCTTATTACCATTTTCATATTTAAAACATTAACGATTTACATAAACTCTAGAAATTATGATTAAAAGAGTTGTCGCAAGCATTGCGCTAAGCAGTCTTTTATTGTTCACAGGTTGTAACAAGAAAAAAGAAGAGAAAGAAGAAGCTGCAGTTTATCCCGTAACCACTCCGGTAGTGATGGATACGGTGATAGACAAAGAATATGTAGCTCAGATCAGATCTGTAAAGAACATCGAAGTTCGTGCACAGGAGAAAGGCTTCCTGGAGAAGATTTTCGTAGACGAAGGTCAGTTTGTTCATCAGGGTCAGACATTGTTCAGAATTATGCCGAAATTATATCAGGCAGAATTGCTGAAAGCTCAGGCAGAAGTTGCCCAGGCTACGATTGAACTGAAAAATGCAAGTACATTAGCTAGCAACAACATTGTTTCTAAAAACGAAAGAGCAATGGCGAAAGCTAAGTTGGATGCGGCAAATGCTGAAGCTAAACTGGCACAGATTCACTTGTCATTTACAGACATTAAAGCTCCGTTTTCAGGGATTATCGACAGAATTCCTTTGAAGCTGGGAAGCTTGGTAGATGAAGGTGACTTACTAACATCTCTTTCTGATAACAACGATGTTTATACGTATTTCAACGTTTCAGAACCGGAATACCTTTCTTATCAGACCAATGCAGCATCAAGAGGAAGTAATCAGGTTTCTCTGGTAATGGCAAACGGAGATATTTTTCCACAAAAAGGAGAAGTTCAGACCATTGAAGGGGAATTTGATAGTGAAACCGGGAATATTGCGTTCAGAGCTAAGTTTCCGAATCCGGCAAAATTATTGAGAAACGGAGAAACAGGAAAGGTAAGAATGACTTTGCCATTGAAAAATGCTTTAATTATTCCGCAAAAAGCAACCTACGAAATTCAGGATCAGAAGTATGTTTTTGTGGTGGATAAAAACGGAGTGGCGAAATCCAGAAATATAAAAATTGCCTATGAACTTCCGGACGTATATGTTGTTGGTTCCGGATTATCTACAGGTGACAGAATCTTATTAGAAGGAGTTCAGAAAGTGAAAGACGATCAGAAAGTTCAGGTTAAAGCTCAGGATCCGAAAAAAGTTCTTCAATCATTGAAATTAAAAGCAGAGTAGAATACGATAACTGATAAGTGATCATTGATCATCAAAACTGTTCAAATTCATCATTTATCATTCATCATTAATAATTGATATTATTTTTATGTTTAAGAAATTCATTCGCAGACCTGTTCTGTCTATCGTAATCTCTTTGATTATCGTATTTATGGGAGTCTTGTCTTTGGTAAAACTTCCAGTGACTCAATTTCCATCTATTTCACCGCCAAAAGTAAACATTACCGCAGAATATCCTGGAGCCAACAACGAATTGTTGATTAAATCAGTGGTTATTCCGTTGGAAAGAGGTTTAAATGGGGTGCCGGGAATGAAATATATGACTTCCGATGCCGGAAACGACGGGGAAGCTTCTATTCAGGTGGTTTTTGATTTGGGAACCGATCCGAACGTAGCAGCTGTAAACGTACAAAACCGTGTATCTTCAGTGGTTAATAAATTGCCGCCTTTGGTAGTTCGTGAAGGGGTGAAAATTACCCGTGAAGAACCTAATATGTTGATGTACATTAACTTGTACAGTGATGATCCTAAAGCTGACCAGAAATTCCTTTTCAACTATGCAGATATCAACGTGATGTCCGAATTGAGAAGGGTAAGCGGAGTGGGTTTCGCAGATATCCTGGGAACAAGAGAATATGCAATGCGTATCTGGCTTAAGCCTGACAGATTAACAGCTTACAGCATTTCGGCAGACGAAGTAATGGAAGCGTTGAATCAGCAGAGTTTGGAAGCTTCTCCTGGGAAAACCGGGGAAAGTTCCGGAAAGCGTTCGCAGTCATTTGAATATATTTTAAAATATCCGGGTCGTTTCAATAATGAAAAAGATTATGGGAATATTATCCTTAAAGCAAAACCGGACGGAGAATTTATCAGATTAAAAGATGTTGCCGATATCGAATTCGGTTCCTCGATGTACGATATTTATTCTACATTGAATGGTAAACCTTCTGCGGCGATTACCGTAAAACAATCGTACGGTTCTAACGCAAGTGACGTTATCAAAAATGTAAAATCTTTGATGGCTGAATTGCAGAAAACAACTTTTCCTAAAGGAATGCACTACGATATCAGTTATGACGTATCAAGATTCCTGGATGCATCCATTGAAAAGGTCGTTCACACGTTATTTGAAGCCTTCGTTTTGGTAGCAATCGTGGTATTCCTATTCTTGGGAGACTGGCGTTCAACACTAATTCCGGCTTTAGCGGTACCGGTTTCTTTGGTCGGAACATTCGCTGTAATGTCCGCTTTCGGAATTACATTAAACATGATCTCACTATTTGCTTTAGTAATGGCGATCGGGGTTGTGGTTGATGATGCGATTGTTGTCATTGAAGCTGTTCACGCCAAGATGGAGGAGAAACATTTATCTCCGTTAAAAGCAACAGAAGAGGCAATGCACGAAATTAGCGGGGCGATCATCGCGATTACTTTGGTAATGGCATCCGTATTTATTCCGATTGCATTTATGTCTGGTCCGGTTGGAGTTTTCTATCGTCAGTTTTCCATTACAATGGCTTCTGCGATTATCCTTTCAGGGGTTGTGGCTTTAACGCTGACTCCGGCTTTATGTGCTTTAATTCTTAAAAATAACCACGGAAAAGCAAAAAGAAGGACTCCGATCACTATTTTCCTAGATAAATTCAACGGATTATTTACAAAAGGAGCCAATAAATATGAAGGAATGTTGAATAAAACGGTAAAGAAGAAAACAATCACTTTACCATTATTATTGGCATTCTGTGCTGCGACATTCTTCCTGAGTAATTCACTTCCATCAGGATTTATTCCTGCGGAAGATCAGGGGATGATTTATGCGATTATCCAGACTCCACCCGGATCAACATTGGAAAGAACCAATCAGATTGCAAAGGAACTACTAAGAGAATCTGAAGATATTGATGGGGTACAGTCTGTTTCTTCATTAGCAGGTTATGAAATTCTGACGGAAGGTACAGGTTCCAACTCCGGTACTTGTTTGATTAACTTAAAAAGTTGGGAAGACCGTAAAGAATCTGCCGCAGAAATCATTGAAAAGCTTGAAGAAAAAGCTAAAAATATTCCGGGGGCAAATATAGAGTTCTTCCAACCGCCGTCAATTCCGGGTTATGGTGCTGCAGGTGGTTTCGAGCTTCGTCTCTTGGATAAAGCGGGAAGTGGAGATTACCATAAAATGGAGCAGGTAAGTAACGACTTTGTAAAGGAACTGAAAAAACGTCCTGAACTGGGATCTGCATTTACATTCTATTCTGCGAGTTTCCCTCAGTATATGCTGAGAGTAGACAATGATCTTGCCGAGCAAAAAGGAGTAACGATCGAAAATGCGATGGACAATTTATCAACTTTAATCGGTTCCAACTATGAGACGAGTTTCATCCGTTTCGACAGACCTTATAAGGTAATTGTTCAGGCAGGTCCTCAATATCGTGCATTGCCGACGGATCTATTGAAATTGTATGTGAAAAACGATAAAGACCAGATGGTGCCGTATTCAGATTTCATGCATTTGGAAAAAGTGTATGGTTTATCGGAAATTACGAGACATAATATGTATAACTCTTCCGAGGTGAGTGGAACTCCGGCTCCGGGGTACAGTTCCGGACAGGCGATTGCAGCGATCAAAGAAGTGGCAGATAAAACACTTCCAAGAGGTTTCGGTATCGACTGGGCAGGGATTTCCAAGGATGAGGTAAGTCGTGGAAATGAAGCGATATTCATTTTCTTAGTATGTTTAGGATTCGTT
>JBCNMJ010000133.1:0-10386 GCA_039594975.1 Chryseobacterium sp.
TATTTCAAAATTATTAATAAAAATCTCCACCCTTTCGAGTAGAGATTACACTTAAATCAAAGTCAGGCTTCCGAGATAGGCACTGTTGCAGGCAACCGTTTCTTTTGCATTATTAAAGAAGACCCAGAGCTGAATTTCTTTTCCTGTATAATAGGCCGGAAGCGTAAGATCTGCAGTTAATACACTTCTTTCTGCTACCTATTCGAAAATCTCGAAACTTCCCAGTTCTTCGCAGTAGCATACCGCATTGGCCAGGTCTGTGGCATCTGCATTGCCCTGTGCCGAATTATTTTCCCAGCTCAGGCTGATTCCGTTTCCGGCTTGTGGCGTAGCAGTTACGTTTTGAAATCCTGCCAGGTCGCCTTTTGTGATCAGTACCTTGTTGTAAAGTAGCTCGGCAACGTCTCCTACCATCTGTACCGCTTCATTGATGGTGTAGGAAACCGCCAGATTGATTCTTGATTTGGAACCGCTTCCCGATCCGAAATACTTAGTCTGGATATTCTTAACGGGCTGCAGAAAACCGATCACCAGTTTAAACTTCGTCTGCTGTACAAGCTGTTTGTCGCTTGGAGGTCTGCTACTCGGCTTAGGAGTACTTCTGATGATGTCTTTTCCTCGCCAGTTGGCGCCTACTACCGTTCCTACTTTTCCTGAGAATCCACCCAGGATTCCTTTTGTTATTCTTGCCATTTTTTTGTGTTTTATGGGTTAACTGAGACGAAGGTATACCAGAAATTCTCATTTTCAATCGCTTGTGAAAATAATGACCGGCTTTGGATAGTTTTGACCGATTTTGACCGGTATTACCCCACCCTTCTTCGGGTCTTCTTCGGATCACCTTCGGGTCGGCTTCGGAAAAACGGTACTTTTTCCGAAGAACTTCCGAAGAAGCCCCGAAGGATTGCTGTACAAAATTGAAGGGATTTTAATTTTATGGATAATTTTTGAACTTCTTAAGCTCATACTTTTAGTAATTCCAATAAAAAATTGGTCATTATATGCAATTTTACATTAGTTCTGCAGTCTTCATGATGATGATGCTGCCATTCTGAATATAAACTGAGGGTTTACGAACGAAATTCAGAAGTGAAATGAAGAATCTGAGCGATCATGAGATTCTTTGAACTACATTCGCATCCCTTCAGGCTGTGTCAGAATGACAATGGTGCAAAATTGTATAGAGTCGCGAAAAAATTTTATAGTACCCTTTTGAACCATTAAGAAATTAAGAAAGATTAAGAAAATGCAAATACATAAAGCCGGAAGATTTAATTACCTTCACTACTTTATGTTTATTAATGGTTTATACATAGTTCTAAAACCTGAACCTTTTGGGGTTCAAATAAAAAAATTCAGTGCAAAAAATATTCTTATTTTTTGAGTGTATTGATGAAAAACGATTTGGGATAAAAGATTTTCCGTCCGATTTTAACATAGGGAATGTGTTGGGATTTCCGGATCCGGAATAAAGTGCTGTCGCTGATGTTCAAAAGCCTTTTCACATCGGCGCTGTCATAGAACAATGAATCATTGTTCTGATTCTCCTTTAAAATGTTTACCATTTCTTCAAAGACTGCCAAAATAGTGTTCAACATTTCATCATCATAGGTGGATGTACCTGATTTCTTTTTCATATTGTGTTTTTTTAGATTAAAAGAATCAAGTTTTTGTGCTATATTTCAAACGTAAGGGAATTAAATTTATTGTTTGTTGTTGCATTTAGCGGAAGCAAGTAAAGTATATTGAGGGTGATATATCTTATTCCATATTCAAACAGATCGTTTTCTAAATTGCCCGGATCATTGATCTGGTAATGTCTTCAACCTTATTTATCAAAGAAAGTAGATTCAATATATTATTTTTTCCCAATTAATTCTCTAATTCTTTGAGGAAAATCTAATAAGGGAAAAAACTCTCTAATACTTGGAAGAAATAAAATTGACTTTTTTATGGTTTTATCATTATATGTAATTCTACATAAAAGAATAAAAGTTCTTTCAACTTTTATGATGTCATTACTGTGCACGATAATTTTTTTTTTAAACGATTTGACATTTAATACGTTATTTGTTTTATCATAAATTACATTATCCCAGCTCAGGGATATTATCAAAATAGTTAAACATACAATTATGAATATTAGATTAGGTGATAAATCATAAGTGTCTGCTTTCTCCTTTGAGATAAAAAATTTAATAAAAAATATTCCCAGAGAATTAATTCCTATAGCAAAAATTAGAAATACTCTGCAAACATAAACGTAAAAGCTTGATAATATTACCATTTGATACCTATTTTTTATATTAATTGCCCAAACCCGAGTCCAACGGATGCACCTGTATCTAATCCAATATAATCCATCACTAACTCTGATACACAAGGAATGATCTTCAATCATTTACCTATGTTTCTTTCTTGAAAAATAAACAAGAGTAGGTATTACCCTACCCTTGTTTAAGATTATTGTTTTTAATAGTCACTGAAAATCAATGATTTAATTTTTGAAAAACATCACTAACTCTGAAACACTACCACTTTTATACTTTCTGATGAAACTCATTATGGAATTAGGATATTATACTAATATTCTAATTTTAATACTAAAAAAATTATACGTTACTTAAGATTTAGTAATTAGAAAATAGTTATTATTCTAATAAACAATTTTCCTTTCCTCTATAATGTTTTCTTTCCCATTAACTAAAGTATAAAGTTTTATGATATTACCTTTATTATCAAATTTTTTCAATTTGTTTTCAAAAGGAGTATTTATTATTTGTGTTTCATCATTAAGGATCATGCTACCTTTAAAGAAAACCCGTTCTCCATATTCATTTAGTGTATATATTCCATTTACTTTAGATTTAGGAGCATTAAATGTAATTTTTTCATAATGATAATTCCTATCATCAATCCATTTATATTTTTCTATTTGTGTAACAACAATATCATCAGAGATATTAAATAGTCTTATATTTTCACTTATGCGGTTTGCTTCATCAAGGATAATGAATTCTTTCCCAGAAAAATTTCCTTTACTATTATAATTTTTTATATCAATTGTATTATTACTATTATAAGAATATTTTGTTATTAACGAAACTTGTTTTTTTTGTAACTTATTTTCTTTTTCGGAAATAATCCCTTCAATAATTTTTTCTTCTTCTATAATATTATAGGCATTATCAAGGTGGATGATAGTCTTAATCCATTCTTTATTTTTTTCAGAAACATTCTGTATTGTAATCTCATTCTTATTTTGATCATAACTGTAATTTCTTACAGGACTTAATCTTCCGTTTTTATTTTCAAAAACATTCATTGATTTAAAATTGCTTATAGCTAGCATTTTTAGAGAATCTTTTATCTGGTAATTTTGAGAATATAAAAAAGGGCATAAAAAGATTAAGAAAAAAGCTTTTTTCATATAATTTATTCTGGTTTAAATGTTTTGTAAATTCCTCCGCTATACACTCTAAATGTAGGGATTGGAATGTAGGGATTTTCAGCCGTTTGCCTATCAGGCTCTGAAGGCATTGGATTTATTCCATCTCCAGGATGAGAGTGGGAGTAAATGCTTTTCATAAGTTGAATACCTTGGGTTGAATTAAGAAAGTTACGATAATAGCTGAGTTGTAAAGATGGAATAAATCCTCCTATTTGCCCATTTGGGCCTTTTCTCATTAAATATTTAAATTGTAAAGTTCTTCCAACCATTCCTTTATCAATGTTACCTTGAGTATATTGCAGCATATCATATTCATTGCCTACTTTTGCATTTTTTTCTAAGAATTCAAAGAAGGAAACTGCATTTTGTTGATTTTCAAATTTGTAAATTTCAAACGGAACATCTTTTGTTTTTGTTTGGAATTCTCCATTAACTAAAGCATCATACTCTACACTAGCGGTTGATTGTACTCTATCCTCAATTTGACCGTCTCGCTCCATTGTAAATTTTATTTGTTCTCCTTTATCATCAACTTTCCTATTGCCATTTTTATCAACAATATAAAGTTCATCTGGTTGGTCATTATCTTCTACTTTGGTAAGTGCTCCGGTACTTTCGTTCAGTTCCCAAGTATCTAAATTCATTCCATTGGGATCAATAAAACGAATTGGATTATTTCCTCCATAGTTATAAACAGACATTGCTGTATATTTCTCAGCTAATGGATCAACAACTCCCCATCTTCCTAAATCCGGCATATAGAATCTCGCTCCATAATCATACATCCCCGTTTCCTGCAACTCCTTACCGTTGTACTTGTACTGATAAGCATTCTGTGTTGTTGCCGTATAATTATGTAACAATCCAAATGGGTAATAATTGTTAATCTCTACAATCTCACCCGGCTTCCAATAATCAATACAGTTAGGCATATTCAGCGGATCAAACGGCCCATCGCATTGCTGTACCATATAGCTTCTCGGCTGTATTATTCCGTCTTTGCTGGTATCTGTATAACTTAATCTCACGTTTCCTAAATGATCGGTGTAATTGTAAATATACGAATTACTTGTAAAATCATAATAACCTTCAGAAGTCGGAACAAACTGTAATCCCATAGCAGTTACCGGAGGAAACGAACCGGTATAAAAACTATACTGAAAACCATCTAAATATATTGTTGTTCTTATTTCTCCATTGAATGAAACAGTCTTTGATACTTTTGTTCCATCTGCCCTGTAGATATTGGCATAAGTCTTTACGAGCTTGGTCCCTGTGCTAGTCATCTTATTCGGTAGATTCAACAGATTGTATTGTATTAATCCTAGCTGTTTGTCTCTATGACTGATCATATTTCCATTATCATCATAGGTAATGGTATTGGGAGCTGCTAAATAAGGATAGCCATTATTGTTCCCGATCTGTTCTTCAGTAACTTTGGTAAGCCTGTTTCCGGTGTAGTCGTATTTCAGGTTATCAATCATCAAGGCAGTGGTAGAACCTGCAGAGAGTTCTGCGGATCTCTTGAGCCTACTGATGTTTCCGTTCAGGTCATAATCTATTTTTTCAAAGTATTCCTGGGCAGAAGGATTGGTGTCCTTCTGGTAAAAGCCTGCCTGCAGCCTGTTGAGTCCGTCATACACATAACCGTATCTTTTTAAGGGTTCATTTTCTTCAGTCAGGGTTTTCCAGGATACTTCTGCGATATTCCCGTTGTATTTGGGTTTTACTTCCAGATTTGAAAAGTCTGCATTAGGAAATGGTAAGCCCTGAACCTGGTTGTAATTGATCTTATAGCCAAACAAATCACTTCCTAAATTCGCAGGATCGTTGATCTGGGTCATCCAACCCCGGATATTGTAGGCATAGTTGACTTCCTGAAGCCCAGTTCCTAAAGCTGATCCTCCCACTTTCTTCGTGGTTAGCTGGGAGAGTTCGTTGTACTCATTCTGCGTAAGAATTTCCTCCGGATTATTGTCCACTTTATGTTTATGGACTTTAAGCCTGTTTTGATTGTCGTACTCAAAGGTTTCGATGATCATTCTCTCGGTATCGGCAGAGAGTCTTTTATGATACGTAATGCTCTGTTTCGCCAATCCTGCAAAATCAAGCTCTGATTCTGTTCTGGTATAACCTCCCAAATGGTTGATAGAATGAGTTGAAACAACTCTTCCTTTAAGATCGTAATAGCTGTAGTTTTTCGTCCAGCTATCGTCTTCTATATTTTTGAGAAGAGTTAAAACCGGAAGACCTTTCGTACTTTTCCCATCCACATCGGGCGTTTCTGTTAAAACAGTACTTCCTAATATAGTTGTTGGAAAAGCAGGATTAAAGCCGTAACGAGGGTAAGTATCATAATAGTTCACACTTAACAATTCAAAATTGCTGGTAGGATAAGCCGTGCTATTGGTGTAATAAACATTCATGCCACTGGTACTAAAACCTGAAACAGCTCTTGTTTCAATGTTTGATCCCATGGACTCCACCGCTGCTACCTGCTGCACTCGTCCTGGTGGACTATTTAAAATCCCTGTATAGATAGGTCTGGAATACTGGTCATATTTTGTGAATAACCATTTCCCCTGAGCGTTCAAATTAGCATCCTGGGTCAGGACCAGCCTATCCGCTTTGTCATACACCATATATTCCCAGCCTTTACCTGGAAGTCTCTTTTCTACCAACCGGTTTCTGTCATCATATTTGTACTGGTAGCAAAGGTTGTTCAGTGTAGTATCGTCCACAGCATTGGCTGCTACAGCCAAAGGAGGAATTACATAGGCTAACTGATCATAGTTATTGTACACGTAATAGGTGTCGGCACTGTCGGTGGCATTGAGCATCTTTCTTACGAGTACTACCTGTCCTTTCCCGTTTTTAAATTCTATAGTTTTGTTTCCGTCTTCATCGGTTACGGTATTTTTATAGAGCTGATTGGCTCCGTAGCCTGTTGCAGAAAGTATAATAGAGGATTGGAAAGTTCCGTAATCAAAAGTAGCGGTATATTTCTGTACTTCTCCGTCTACCGTGGCATCATAATCAAATTTAACGGGCTTGTCATTCCATGCATTTCCTACAGATCTTTGCTCGAGTAACCGGTCTAAAGGAGAGTTTTCCAGGGTCTTTTCAGCATAGATCTTTTCGGAGCCGTAAGGAGTACTTGTGACATTGGCCAATGGATTGGTATAAATTCCGCCGTTCAGAGTTCCTGTCTGGGGAACGGGAAGATAGTCCAAAAGCTGTCTTCCATACTGGTCGTATGTTATTTGGGTGACCACATCTTTACTGGCAGGAGATGCCTTTATATTAACTACCTGTTTAGGTCTTCCCAACCCATCGAAATACTGAACGGTTTCTGAGATTTTGGTTGGTGTGGTTCCGTTATAATCAAGGTAGGTCTTGGTATAGACATAGTTTTCTGATGGACTTAATTGTGCCTTGGCCCACCCCGTAATGAATAAGGCACTTATGGGAATGATGATTTTTTTCATCGTGTCTTAGTTTTTGTAATTATACTGGTATTCTTTCAACAGTTTACCCGTCTGGTTCTGTTCTCTTACTTCTTTTAATCTATTAGCTGAGTCATAGATATATACTTCCCGGATTCCTGATGGCGGAGTGATACTTCTTACGCCAACTAAAGGGTCATAAGTAAACGTCGTAATTTGATAAGCTGATAAACTTGGATCATTCCTGAAATTATTCAATACAGATAAAAATGCAGTTTCATCATTATTAACTGCCGCTAACGCATCAGTATCGGATGCAGAAACAATTGAAGAAATCAATGCCTGGTTAATATTAGATAGTTTGGCACCTTCTATTTTAGCAATTGGCTGAGTTTGATTATATCCCCAGATAATCGTTGTGGAAATACCATTCTTTGCCGTATATTGCTGTACATTACCTTTTACATCATAATTGTCATAAGTTACCTGAACTATGCCTGTAGTAGGATTTTGCAGGCTGTATGAAAGAATGGAGGTAGGAAGCACTAAATTTCCTGTTTGAGAAGTAGGAACCGATGTTGGATAAATAGACTCAGTTTTCGACAAGGTACTGGTAATCCCGCCAACTGTTTGTGTTTTTGCAGTTTCTAACGGGATTCCTACCATATTTTTATCAATCATTAACTGATTACCTTTCTCGTGGGCATAACTGTAATTGGTCTCCGTGATTACACCATCAGGAGAGGTCGTCTTCTCCTTTGTCAGTTGAAAATGTGAAGGATTGTTATAGAAATATTCTGCTTGGGTTAAAACAGGTGCTCCATTTAAGTAATCTGTTGTTTTACTTAATGATAAATAACGGAACGAACTATTCAATGTGTACCTATTAAATCCATAGTACTTTAAGGTAACAGTCGATGTATTTCCATATGAATCTGTCGAAATTTCCTCTCTTGTACTTGTTAATCTTCCTACATAGTTATCAACGGATTTATTAAATATTGTGTTTTCACCATATGTAAATTCTTCACTCCTAACTGGAATAACAGTACTACCCGCTTTTTTAAAGATATACCTAAGTTTTTCTTTTCCGGCAAGGAAATTATTTGAAAATGATATCCCCCTGAAAAACTGGCCACTACATAAAAGATCAGGATCTATTTCACTATTTTCATAAAAATTATGTAGAATTCCTCCATTTTCAAAATTATCTCCAAAACTTTCCACTACATAAGGGTACATTAGCATATATCCATCCAGAGAAAACAATTTTACAATAGGGCTAGAATTCATCGTTAGCTTAACTGTTACAACGGTTGTGGAATGGTTGTATAATTTAGTGGTTTCGAAAGAATCTACATTTCGGGCAATCGTAGGGTCTTGGGTGGCAAATACCCCAGAACTTGTATTTAGACTCTCAAGTTTTCCATAGAAATACTTCCTCGTTTCCACATTACCATTATTATCATAATCTAATGTTTTTAAAACCCTCATCCCTGCAACTTCATCATTTACCGTAATAGTATATGGGGCTCCACCTGGAACTTCGATGAAAGCATTCGCACCAAGGCAGGGTCTCAATACTTTAATTTTGATTTTATAATTTATACCCGGCATCAAACTAACTGATGTACTGGCAGGGGTTTCATTAGCAGATAAAGTCTTAACTATTGCTCCCGTATCTGCATTAATAACAGTCGCTGTAACTTGAGGGGGATGAACGGGATCGTCGTTTCCACAATCTCGCCAGGCAGCTGCTTTCAGGGTTCCCAGAACGTTTCCATTAACTGTAAAAACCTGTGAAAGGGCCTCCGAACCATATCCAACGGACTCGGAAATAAATACATTGGCTACAGTCTGGATAGGTGGAATTATCGTTTTATCCCTTGGAACAGAGTTCGGTTCATATATAAATTCCGTTCTCCCTTTTGTTGGATAATAGATGTTTTTTAGCATTCCGTTTTTAGTATAAATACTATTAGGATTTCTATTAGAATTAACATATTGAAATGCTTTAAAAACAGCATCTGAGTTATTTACCGGATCCTGATTTACCAAGTTATTATATATCATACTGGTATTACCAGCTCCATTGAAGTAACCATAAATGTCTTTTGCAAATGAGTGTCTAGCTGGTAATTGATCGGGAGAATAATATTCAAATGAATATTTTGTAACACTCTCATTCGTAGACGGAATAATATCTATTATATTCTTCAAAAAAATATGCTTCTCACTATTGTTTGTATAAGAATTATTAAATTCTGAATTGGCAAGAGCTCCGAAACTATCGTAATTGAAAATAAATTTCTTTATCAAATCTGTTGCATTATTGAAAACTTCCAGGGAAATAAGCTGCTTTGATTCTGACGAATTAGGATCAATCTTCTGATAATTGAATTTTAGCTTTTTGTCATTAATCGTAACATCAGTTAAGAAAGAAGTTTCGTGACGCAATTCATTATAGCAGGGAGGGTATAATACTGCGTTAGAAAGATTACTATAACTCCCACCAGAAATGGCAGTTTGATAATAAGACTGAATATATTGAAAATTTTCTTTTTGATAGTTAAAAGAAACTTCATTGCCTTTGGTTGTTACTATTTTAGTCAAATACCAGGCTGTATCAAATAACGTTGGTGGCTGAACACCTCCGCAATGGCTTCTGTTAAATGAACTCTCAACAGCGTTGGTTCCACCAAAATAGTATTCCGTTCCGTTATAATCTGTGATCTTAAATTTAGGAGTCACATTATTTGGTGCCGCAAGTTTCTCGATCTTTACATTTGATGGTTCAACTTGCACAATATTATTCCCATCAAAATAGAATTTGCCGGAGTTCCCCAAAAAACTAAAACTGAAAATATCCTTTTCGGTATCTATGGTACCGTTAGCTATACTTGCTCCTTCAGCACTGTCTTCAAGACAGATATTTGTTATATTAACATTAGTAAAAGGAAACTGTAGATCATCTAAATCATTGATTTGTCTTGATATAATCCCTCCGGCAATTAGGTTCCAGTCAATTCCTAGCTGCTTAGCTACTCCGTCAACTTGCACGCCATTGGAATTGTAAGTTATATTTACAGGAATACTTATTCCAGATTCTTCCAATGTATAAATATTTAAATTGACATTCGGAGAACCTGTAAACATTCCGATTGGAATATTTCCATACTTTCCTAATTCTGAAGCTTGCGGTGATGGAGGTGTTATTTTTGGAAGAAAGTCTTCGTCCTGGGCAAAATACAATTGAGTAGCTATTAGTCCAATAGCTGCAATTAATTTCTTCATGATTAGTGTTTATTTCTTGATTAGTTTAGCATTCGCAGTTTTATTCGTATCCGTTTTTATCGTAATCAGATAAGCCCCCTGTATCAAAGGCTGGGTATTGATCTTCGTGACCCTGTTCTTGGTTTTTATTTGTTGAAGCTGTCTTCCCGACATATCATATAGGGTGATATCCGCTTCCTTGAAATCAAAGCCAAT
>JBCNMJ010000134.1:0-10224 GCA_039594975.1 Chryseobacterium sp.
GTTCGTGATTCGGGGACGGGTTCGAGTTCCGAGGTTCGAGGTTTGAGTTCCGGAAACAGCACCCCGAATCCCGTATCCCGTTACCCCAAATCCACAAATAACCAGGGAGAAGGCGATTACTGGATCATTAAACTCAGCAAAGACGGCAAAGTAGAATGGGAAAAGAACTATGGTGGAACCGGAGATGACCACCTAAGAACATTAGCCATGACCACTTCAGGCTTTATCATAGGAGGAGAAAGCCGTTCCGAAAGATCAGGCAATAAAATCGTAGGTGTAGAAGAAGGAACCGACCTTTGGCTCATCTCCTTAAATGAAAAAGGCGAAGAAATCTGGCAGAAATCCTACAACTTTAAAAACAGAGATGTTTTAATGGGAATGCATGTCATCTTAGGCCACAATGAAAGAGAAAAAAATAAAGACCTCACCAAAGGAATACTACTCGGAGGCTATACCCAGGCAGAAGGCAGGATAGAAGCCGATGATGAAACCTTCTGGATGCTGTATATCGATGAAAATGGCAATGAACAGTGGCGAAAACACGTAAAAGGAGAATCCAGAAAAAGAGAAGAGAGATTAGCAGATATTAAACTCAACAGGGACGGTTCCATTATCCTCGCAGGAACCAGTGCAGAAGAACTGGGAAAGGAGAACTGGAAGATTGTAAAGCTTGGAGATCAGCAGGTAGACCAGCTAATTGAAAAACAGGATATCAGGATCTACCCGAACCCGGTATCAGACTATGCCTATGTAGAGATTGGCTTTGATTTCAAGGAAGCGGATATTACAATGTATGATATGGCGGGAAGACAGCTTCAACAAATCAAAACTAAGAACAGGGTAACAAAGATCAATACCCAACCTTTGATACAGGGAGCTTACCTGGTTACGATAAAAACTGATACCAACAAAACTGCGAATGCTAAACTGATTAAGAAATAAATACCAAGAATGAAGAAGATCTTACAATTACTAACACTAATCGTTATTAGTACGATTAAAGCACAGGCTTACGAGTCAGCTATTCCGGGTTTAAATATTACGGCTCCCACTGCATCCGGGATTGCCAGCAAAATAAAATCACCGTCTGCACTCTCTACGGGAATTCCCGAAATAGAAATTCCATTCTTTTCAATAGCAACCCATAATAAAAATGTATCGGTTAATGTAGGATTGAGTTATCATCCCAACAACACATTCATGGAAAGCAAGGCTAGTGATGCGGGATTAGGATGGAATATTTCGGGAGCGGCTAACCTGATCTACCGGGAAGTAAATCCTGCGAACGGAACCCCTACCAATAAATACTACTTTAACTTTTTAGGAAGAACCGGGAGTTTTCAGTTTTTCAAACAATCCCCAAGTGGAAACTTACAGTTGTCAAAAATTACAGAAAATAAATACCAGATTTCTGTGACAGAAACAGGGCCGGACCTTTATAAATTTAAAGTTATTGATGAAAATGGTATTTCCTATTATTTTGAAACCTTAGACCAATCTTATTATTTTCTAGCGGGCAACGGAGGAACAAATATGGCATTTACAGGTTGTTATTATCTGTCCAGAATTGATGATATCAATGGAAATGAGCTGGTCACATTTGAATATCAGGAAGATAATTATACCGTTCCAAGATATCTTACCGGAAGTGGCCAGATGATGGTTTCCGTTAAATCATTAAAACCCAGTAAAATTATTGCTAAAGATTTCGGAAGCATACATTTTAATTACACTTTTAATGCCGTTGACAGAAAATCATATCAGGATCCCTTCCTGCTCAATGCAGTAGAATTGAAAAATACGGCAGGAAAGCAGATTGAGAAATACGTATTGCAGACAACAAGCAGGATAACGGCTTATCCTTGGGGATTTATTGGTCAGGGACCTAACTATGGGTGCTCTACCTTTGAAGAACAGACAAAAAGAATACTGAGCAAAGTATTGAAATACGGAACAGGTTCTTCCTATGAAACTACAGAAATCAAATACCCGGTATTCAATTCGGGAAATAATTTTGATTTTTTAGGTTACTGGACAGACTATCCCAATATTGATCCGCTTTACAAATGCTTTCCTGAAGAATATAAAAACCCTAAATATTTAGGAATCGGCTTATTGCAAAGTATAAAATATCCGAATGGAACTGAAGTAAAATATACTTTTGAACCGAATCAGTATTTTGTGGATAAAAGCTCTCCAGCTTATGCAGCATCAATGCCTCCTTATAACGTAGTGGACCGGGAAGCTCAGTATTATGAAGATATAGGAACTTATCCTTTCGATGTGCATTCGGGCACAAGCACAGCATTATTTACATTGCCTTCTAATCCCGATGCGGCAGACGGACACAGCTACCTGCTGTTTCATGTGGCCGTTACCGAATTGTATACCAATGAACCTGTTCAGCCTGCGGACGGTCATTATTTCATTAATGGTGCATTAATGGGAGGCGTTGACGGAGATAGCGGCTATAAAAAATATCCTCCCGGGAAAAACTCATTTTCAATTACAGGAACAGGAGGAAAGGGGATTGTTACCATTAAAAGGGTCCGTTACAGATCGCTTCCCGCAGAAAATTATATAACGGGTAAAGGAGTCCGTATAAAAAAGATCGAATATCTTGATAATAATGTGGTGGCGGAAGCCCTAACAAGAAGATACGAGTACAAGAATTTTAACGGCAGCAACAAAACCAGCGGCTACCTTAACGATATTGAAGATGTACAGACCGTAGTCTATAAAAATGTGAAAGAGACCGTTGGAGATAACAAAGGCTATACAAAATATTACTATAAGACGCTTTTTGATAAAACCGATCCCATGCAGAGTACTCAGGATTCTCTCGTTATGGTTGGAAACGAAATACGGTATGCTAATATTCTATCCAACGGATTGCTTGAAAAAAAAGAAATCTATGATAACAATAACCTTTTGCTGCAAAAAGATATGATCCTTTCAGATATGCGTTCACTGGGTGGTTCCTACGTTGCGGTGGGAGATTATTATGGAACACCCATTGATGTTGTCAGAAACGGGATTATTAAAAACCAAAAAACCATTTCAGAAACCTATACGCCGTCAGGAACTTATACCAGTACCTCAGAAATTACAAGGAATATCAGTGACTACAATATTGTGTCTCAAAAAAACACAGGAACAGATGGCCTTATAACGGAGTCCACCATAACCTATCCATGGGATAAACGTCTGAATGACCCAAGACTTTGGAATGCCGGGATAACAAATGTTCCGCTTGTCATTGAAACCAAGAGAAACGGAACAACGGTATCAAAATCGGAGACCCAATATGAAAACACTTCGCACTTTTATCCGACCTCCCAGATAAGCTATCTTCCGGATAACCTTTCTCAATCCATTAAAAATGTTTCTTACGATATGTATGATGACAAAGGCAATCCCGTGCAGTACACCGTATTCCCTGAAGCAGGCTCTACAGGAATATCCACAACCATTATTTACGGATATAACAAGACGTTGCCTATTGCCAAAATAGAAGGTGCCAAACTGTCAGATATACCTACTTCCCTTATTACGGCAATTGTCAATGCTTCCAACGAAGATGCCAATGCCACTTCCGGACAGGAAGAAGCCAAGGAACTGGCTTTGATTGATGCATTAAACACCTTTAAAAATGATACTTCACTTCAAAACTTTATGGTGACTTGTTATACCTATAACCCGCTAATTGGAATTACTACCACCATACCTCCTAACGGGATCATGGAGCTTTACAAATACGACTCCTTCAACAGGCTGCTCAAAACAGTAGATGTGAACGGAAACACTATAAAAGAATACCAGTATAACTACAAACAATAACCATCATCATGAAAAAATCAATTCTATTTATTCTGTTGTTTGTAGCACAAATCATTTGGGCACAGACACCAACCGCCACCGAAAATTATATTTATACAAAAACATACCTTTCTGCGGACGGAAGTAAAAAAACAGAAACCATACAATATTTTGACGGGTTGGGAAGAGCCAAAGAAGTCGTTCAGGTAAAAGCAACCCCTTTGGGAAAAGACTTAGTAGTCCCTGTAACCTATGACCAGCTTGGGAGGCAGACCAAAACCCTGCTGCCCGTTCCCGTAGCCACTGCCAATTCTGGTATCCATGGTACCGATGAAAGCACCGTAAACAGCTATTACGGAGTGGCCAATGCATTTTCCGAACAAAAGCTTGAAAACTCTCCCTTAGCCAGAGTACTCGAAGCAGCCGGCCCCGGAACAGAATGGGCGATGTCAACCGGACATACCACCAAGATGCAGTATCTTACCAATACCACTGCCGATCAGGTAAAAAAATACACTACCTCGGTTTCCTGGAGCAATGCTACCCTTACCACCGGCATCAGCAGTGTATCATTCTATGATGCCAACCAGCTCTCTAAAAGCAAAATAACCGATGAAAACGGAAATGTCACCATAGACTTCAAAAATTCCGAAGGCAAAACCGTATTGCTGAGAAAAGGAGAAGGTGCCGATAAGCTGGACACCTATTACCTCTACAACAATTACGGGCAGCTGGCCTTTGTGATCTCTCCCAAAGCAGACCAGCAGATTACGTCCGGCAACAATACCGTAACCACACAGATCCTGGATGACCTCTGCTACCAATACGTCTACGACAATAAATTCAGGCTGGTAGAGAAAAAACTGCCGGGCAAAGGCTGGGAATATATGGTCTATGACCTTCAGAACCGTCTCGTAGCTTCCCAGGATGCCAATATGAGAAACAACCCGGAAAACCCTAACAAATGGCTTTTTACCCGTTATGACAAATTGGGGAGAGCAGTGTATACAGGCCAGTTTACCGGAGGGACAAGATTACAGGAGCAGAACAATGCCAATGCCAAGGGGCTGAATAATGAAAGCAGAAGCACCACCGCCTTTACCCTGAACGGGCAGGAGATCTTTTACACCAACACTGCGTATCCTTCCGCTACATTCGTTCCCTATAGCATTAATTATTACGATACCTATCCTGTCGGTAATCGTGATTTTACTTTCTATCCGCTCAATACGGAGGTATTGACGTTTTATATGACCAACACCACTCAGTCGTTCTCCAGCAATGGAGTCAACAGCGTAAGAAGTCTGAAATCCATGCCTACCTCTTCCTATGTCAAAAACCTGGATGACGACAGCTGGTCTGCTTCCCATATCTGGTATGATGCGTTGCTGAGACCTGTAGGAAGTAAGAACGTCAACCACTTAGGAGGTTATACCAATACCGAAAAAGAGCTTGATTTTTCTGGAACCGTATTGCGTGCCAATACCTTCCATAAAAAAGCAAGTGCCGATACCGAAACCGTGATTAAAGAAAGATTTACCTACGACGACCAGTACAGGCTAAAGCAGCACTATCACCAGGTGAACGGAAATACCGAAGAGCTCCTGGCACAATATGCATACAATGAGCTGGGGCAGGTTTCCGGAAAAACCTTAGGAAACGGGATCCAGGATATCAACTATACCTACAATATCAAAGGAATGGTGACCAAAGTCAACGATCCTTCCAACCTCAACGGGAAGCTTTTCGGTTACGAATTGAAATTCGCCTCCACTTCCGATGCTTCGGTGGCACCTGCCAATTACAACGGGAACATCACCGAAATGATCTGGAAAAGTACCGCTGATAATACCCTGAAAAAATACAGCTACCGCTACGACCAGTACAACAGGCTGTTGGCGGGAGTGTACCAGGAGCCGGAAACCACCATTCCCCAGAATGGCTTCTACAATGAAACCATGAACTATGATGCCAACGGAAACATTACCAGTCTGCAGAGAAACCAGAAAAACACGGGTGGTTTTGCGACGCAGATTGATAACCTTACCTATGCCTATGCAGGCAACAGGCTACTGACCGTAACTGACAGCTCGCAGAACTATGCCGGCTATCCCGATGTTTCAGGAAATACCATTGGGTACGATGCCAACGGAAACATGAAGAACCATGTAGACAAAGGAATATTGCAGATCGATTATAATCTCCTGAACCTTCCTAAAAAGATCACCTTCAATCAGACATATGAAGTAAGAAATGTAATCACAGGGTTATACGATACGAATAATATTACCACCCAATATACGTACCGTGCAGACGGGGTAAAGCTGAAAAAGCTCTATACGTATGGAATCGCAAAAAACAGTTTGGAAGTATTTAAAACCACGGAATACCTCGATGGTTTTCAATATGAATTTGAAGGAGCGTTTGTATTAGATTCTGTATTGAAGTTCGTTCCGACTTCAGAAGGCTATTACAATTTTGAAAATAATAAGTATATTTACAGCTATACCGACCATTTGGGCAATGTGCGTCTCAGCTACGCTAAAGGCACCAATGGCAGCGCAGAAGCTCTTGAAGAAAACAGCTATTATCCTTTTGGGTTAAAGCAACAGACGCCGGCAATAGGAGTAAGTAATCCCGCTTATAAATACCAGTACAACGGTAAGGAACTACAGGAGGAAACCGGCTGGAATGATTATGGAGCCAGGATGTATATGGCAGATATCGGAAGATGGGGTGTGATAGATCCATTGGCTGAGACCAGCAGAAGATATTCTCCTTATACTTATGCCTTCAATAATCCAATGAGGTTTATTGATCCTGATGGAATGGCAGGAAGAGATACTTTTGATGCTGGGACAGAGTACACAGGACAGGATGCTGTAGATCTATTTAACGGCTTAATGGACTTTTACGGTTATTCAGATCCATTTTCTCGTTTTAAAAACTTTTTTGAAGAAGCTGGTGGTTCCGGCGGCTCATCTGAGGGGGTAGATTTCTCACAGTTTGATTTTTCGCAATCTGCAGATGATCCTCCAGGAAACGCTTTAAGTAGATTTAGAGAAAGAACTGCAAACTGGGTACAGGAAAATATTAGGGGACCTCTATCTGGTTGGTTTGATACACATACACGAAATGCCTTTGTACTGGATGCGGAAGGTCAGGCAAGAATGGATGATCTTCGTGGGCAGATGACAGGTTATATGCGTGATAATGTAGGAGGTGGAATTAGATGGGGAGCGGAACATGGGCTCATAGGATCTGGGTTTGGGACTGGACATGTTGGAGCATTCGGAAGGGTTTCTAAAGCATTAGATTTTACGATAGCAGAGGCAAAATTTAATTATTTCTTTGGAAAGGTTACTACTGGTGATTTACACAATATTCAACGGTCTGCTCAAAATTTAAAAGATCTAAATATGCTAGGTATAAAAAATGAGAGTCAATTAATGAAAATATTTAGTAGAGCTTTGGCAGAAGGAATAGAAATGAGAAACCAAAGTAATAAATATGGAACAACAATAACTAAATCTATTGAAATAGGTAAAAAAGGAAGAATTAATGTTGCATTTTTCTACGAAGGAGGAAACTTAGCAACAAAACCTAGAGTTACAACATTAATTCCTCAAATCTATAGGTAAATTATTAAAAATGAATTTAAAAGAAATTTCTGAAATAGATTATAACAGTTCAAATCTCCCAATATTATTTGAAGATAAACAAACAGATAGAATGTTTGCTATAATTTCAAATAATATACACAGTTTTAAGTTTGGCTGGCAAAGCACAATTATTAAGCCCGTCGTAAAAGAGATTGGTGAAGAAATTTATGCAATAGGGATTGATCAAAACTTTATAATAATTAATTTAAGTACCGGAGACATAAAATTAAAGCTTGATTTATTTTATACTTTTTCTAATATAGAAGTTTATAATGATTTTATTTTTGTTATGACAGAATTGGAAGTTTTTATAATAAACAAAATAAATTTTACAAGATTAACTGAAGTATTCTTACCTGAATTTTATGCAAACATGGAAGTGAATGGTACAAATATAAAATTTATTTGTATTGATGATAGTGAGGTAGATTTTGATTTAAATAAATTATGAGTTTAACAGTAACAGATATATATAGTGATTATCAAAGTTTAATTGATAATAAAGATTTTATTGCTGTTAACTTTTCTATAAAAAAGGTAGTGTTTCAGAGTTAGTGATGAGTCTTTTTTGAAAATTAAATCATTGATTTTCAGTGACTATTAAAAATGATAATCTTAAAACAGGGGTAGGGTAATACCTACTCTTGTTTATTTTTCAAGAAAAAAACATACGCAAATGATTGAAGATCATTCCTCGTGTATCAGAGTTAGTGATGGATTAATTTTGGAGGTAGTGGCAGCGCAGAAGCTCTTGAAGAAAATAGTTATTATCCTTTTGGGTTAAAGCAACAGACGCCGGCAATAGGAGTAGGAAATCCTGCCTATAAATACCAATATAATGGTAAAGAATTGCAGGAAGAAACCGGATGGAATGATTACGGAGCCAGAATGTATATGTCCGATATCGGAAGATGGGGCGTGGTAGATCCTTTGGCAGAAAGCAGCAGAAGATATTCTCCTTACGTGTATGCACTTAATAACCCAATGAGGTTTATTGATCCTGATGGAAGAAGTGCAATGGACAGTTTTTATGATTATCATAATTATTCTAATGAAAACCGTCCTATGTTTTCAACGGATAATGATGGGAATACATATACAAACCCTATTTATCAAAACGACTACATAGATGCTACGGGTGCTATTGGAGGTAATGATGGTCCAGGTCCTACAACTTGGCAGTCTATTAAAAGCTGGTTTAGTAATCTTTTTAGAGGAAAAGAAAAGAGTACAAAAACAACTACGTCTGCAGGAGGAGTTGCCGCAGGTGCTATATTTGTAGGGCAATTATATAATGTAGGACAAGTCGCTTTAACTTGGGAAGAGGTTATAGCAGCCACGGGAGCTATTGTTAATAGTGGTGCTTGGGCCTTACCTCTTATGTTAAATGGAGATAGTGCAAGTGCCCCAGCTTATGATATACCTCTTACGGGAGCAACGGATGTTCCGACAACGATAACGGAAAGTGAACCGGAACCGACGATTATTTTATATAGAGGTGTATCGTCAAAAGCTAAAGGATCGATGTATTTTGAAGCAATGCAAGGAATTGCTATACCTGGAGGATTTAGACAGGTTGCCACAACATGGGGACCTCATAGCGATATGGAATTACATGCTGGAGGAGATAACCTTAGTATTTGGACTAGTTGGACTAGTGATATAAACGTCGCAAGAGATTTTGCTACGGGTAATGCTTTCTATAAAAATGGAGTTCCAGGTATTATCATGTCTAAAACATTTACGGTTGGGCAAGCTGTTCCTAATCCTTTTACATTAGGTGAATCTGAATGGCTTGTACCTGGGGTTACATATGGGGCTAAAGTTAAATATGTTTATCCTGGATCAAAATAAAAATTATCTATTTATGTCAGCAACAGAAGATATCTTTAAATTAATTAAGAAAAAAAGAAGTTTTTTAGGTAATATTGAAAATTACAAATTCAAAATAAGTAATAGTAATAATTTTGAAAGAGATAATTTAATTGGTATTTACAAGATTAGAAGGGTTAATGCTGTTAGAAATAATAACCAAAAATTTTTACAAGAAATTGATGAACTAATTTTGAATCTTGAAAATTATGATGGGTACAAATTAAAATTTGTGAGTGTTTTAGGAGATAAATATTATGGAATATTTTATTTAAGTGAAGATTGGGAAAAAGTTGTTGGGTTTTTAGAAAGTGAACTTGATGAGAATGGTAATATTATAAATTAAGATATTATTCTAGAGGGTGCTGGTAGTGTTTCAGAGATTACTATGACATAGCTCAGTTATAAATACCAGTACAACGGCAAGGGGGGGAGTGTTTCAAAGTTAGTGATGAGCCTTTTTTGAAAATTAAATCATTGATTTTCAATATCCATTAAAGAATATAGTTTAAAAACAAGGGTAGGGTAATACCTGCTCTTGTTTATTTTTGAAGAAAAAATCATAGGTAAATGAAAGATCATTCCTGGTGTATCAGAGTTAGTGATGGATTAATTTTAGCGCAGAAGTTTTTGAAGAAAACAATTATTATCCGTTTGGATTAAAGCATCAGGGCTATAATGAACTAACCGGGAATCCTGCCTTTAAGTACCAATACCACGGCAAAGAATTGCAGGAAGAAACCGGCTGGAATGATTACGGAGCCAGGATGTATATGGCAGATATCGGAAGATGGGGTGTGATAGATCCATTGGCAGAAAGCAGCAGAAGATATTCTCCTTACGTGTATGCACTTAATAACCCAATGAGGTT
>JBCNMJ010000135.1:0-10202 GCA_039594975.1 Chryseobacterium sp.
ACTTGTTGAATGTTTAAATATGGCAACTTTATAGGCATAAGAATTGTCAATGGCAATTTTCAGATCATCCTCGGATTCTATTGGTTTCCAAAATGATTTTTGCTCTTTCGCTTCCTCTTTTCCTCCGAATATTTTATCAAAAAAACTCATACATTAAATTGTTTAAGATGATGGTCGAGGTGTTTATATTCCAAAAAGCCCCAGTCTCTTTCTTTCATGGTTCCAAAAAGAATATGTTCTTTGGGTAAACACTGCTTTTCAAAGGAATCCCAGTAAAAATCCAGTGTTTTTAAAAGATTGTTTCGGGCTTCCTCAAAACTACATTCAAAATTAACGATTAGTTTTTGAAAAGTCGGCATATTATGAGGAATTCCGTTATTAAAAATATGCATTTCTTTTTTTGTGATAATTCCTATCACCCTGAAAATATAATTGATCTTTTGAAGTTCAATTTTTTGAAGAGGAATTTGTAATACCAAATCGCAGTGATACAGCATTTGAGCGGCATTCATCTTACCCCATTTTTTTTCGGAATCAGCCGACAGATTGCTGATTCTCGTCTTAATCTCATCAAAAAAAAATTTGTTATGAAGCGTTTTTTTTACCAACCTTTTTCGATCTTCAGATTTTCAATATGTGCAAAATGATGATTGCAATGCCATGCGTATAAAGCAGTACTGTTTTTTAGAGTATAATTGATATTTTGTTCCGGGTGATGAAATGTTCTGTTAAATTGTTCTTCGGATAAACTTTTTAATAAAACTGACCATCTTTGGTGAGTTCCTTTAATCATTCTTAAAGCCGGTTTTATAGGCATTGTTGCACTGTCTGCCAATTGAGCCCATTTTGCTTCTTCATAAGGTTTTATGGTAGGATTATCTTCTGTTAATGCCAGTTTAAATCTTGTAAAGCTGTTGATATGGCTGTCTGCAATATGATTGATAAGCTGTCGGACTGTCCATCCTCCTTCTCTGTAAGGAGTATCTAATTGCTCATCTGACCAGGTTTCCACCAGTTTTTTTAATCTTTTAGGGAAATCGTTGATAACGTCTATAGCATCGGATAATTCTTCTCGGCTAATGTTTTCAGGCTGGAGAAACGCGCCTATCGGAAATTTTTTTTGATCTACATTATTCATTTTTGGTGATGTGATTGAGTAAGCTTAATAAAATTACAGCATCTTTATCTTTTAAATAATAAAGCATTTTATTTTTGTAATGGTCTTCTTTAGAATGTATTATAAAATGGTGATGATACTTTTTTATTGCGATATCTTCTAATACTATTTCTATTTTATCAAATATGATTCTGTCTTTAAAAATACGAATTCCTGCAATGTCACATTCTTCATTATTATAAAGCTTTTCAAGATAATTTTCAACAATATCACTTATAAAATTTTCCCATAATGCATCAATGATATCAGAATAGAGTGCGTGTTTCTCGTTTAATTTTCTTCCGTAAAAAAGCTTGAAAAATATTTTAAGTTCCTTGTTGGATTTATCACGGATAAAAATTTGATATTCTCTTCCAATAGTCATTCTGTACCCACTGATAAAATGAATACCATAGCGGATTCCGGCTATATCCTCTTTATTAATGATAGTAAAAAGGTCATTATTATGGTCTTTATTTTCAAATTTTATAAAATTTTCGTTGATCATTAATTCCCGTTTACGGGTATCAAATAATCCACGAACAATGGTAAATGTTTTCATGAATGTCTATTTGTCCATAAGATTGGCTTTGAACGAATTTTTAGAATTAGTTTCTGTAAATTTATCAAAAATCAGAGAATTTCACATATGAAAAAAGCTTCAATTCTATAAAAACTGAAGCTTTTTCTATTTAATCTGGAAGACTAATAACCGTGTAGATTAATATCCTCCGTTCTTTGCAAAGTTACCTTTTTCCCCATTTTTTTCTGGATGACACGAAAATGTTGTAATTCAGCATCTGTAAGTATATTAATGGCCGTTCCCTTTCCATTGGCACGTCCAGTTCTACCGATGCGATGAATGTAATCTAAAGGTGAACGTGGCAATTCATAATTGATAACATAAGGTAAAGCATCAATATGGATTCCACGGCCAATTAAATCGGTAGCGACCAAAATCTGAGCTCCTTTTCCTTTAAATTCTTCTAGATTATTTCTTCGCGCACCCTGTGATTTCTGACTGTGAATGGCAACTGCTTTTATTTTATTCTTTTTCAGCTTTTCTACCAGATTATCCGCAGACCTTGTAGAGGAAACAAAAATTAAAGCTTTTTCAATATTCTTTTCTTTAATTAAATACCGTAAAAAAGGTCCTTTGTTTTCCGGAGCAACATGGAAAGCCAATTGTTCGATATTATCCAATTCAACTTCCTGTTTTTTGATTTCAATAATCGTAGGGTTGATGGATAATCGCTCCTTCATTTCAGAAATCTTGTCATTTAATGTTGCGGAAAACAAAGTTACTTGTTTTGCTACAGGCATCATGGCAAAAAGCTTATTCATTTCTTCACCAAAACCTAATTGAAACATTTTATCAGCCTCATCAATAACTAAATGCTGGATTCTGGAAATGCTCAATGCATTGTGCTCAATGAGATCCAATAAACGACCTGGTGTGGCGATAAGAACTTCTACTCCAAATGTACCCTTCATTTGCGGATTGATGGAAACACCTCCATAAACAGCCATTGTGCGGACTTCACGTTTTAAGTTTTCTGTAAAAGCTATGAAAACTTCATCAATCTGAATCGCTAATTCTCTTGTAGGAACCAATATTAAAACCTGAACATTTCTGTCTTTTTTAACTTCAGTATTTTGTAGCTTTTCTAAGATCGGCATTACAAAACAAGCCGTTTTTCCGGAACCGGTCTGTGCAACTCCCATCAGATCTTTTCCCTGTAAAATAACGGGAACAGCCTGCTCCTGAATGGGAAAAGGCTTTAAATATCCTAATTTTTTCACAGAGCGGATAATATTGGATGATAATCCCAGAGATTCAAATGACATAAAAACTTATTTCGTGCAAAGATAAGCTATTGAAGTGGGATATCTTAAATACAATAATGATTGTCTTCATAGCTAAAATGCAGATTTGTCCGAAAATTCAGATTTGGATAAATTTTTGAAGATTAGTTTCGTAAATTTATCAAAAATTCGAGAATTCTAAATATGAAAAAAGCATTAATAATAGTCGATGTACAGAATGATTTTTGTGAAGGTGGTGCATTGGCTGTTCCGGGAGCAAATGAAATAATTCCTTATATCAATCTTCTGATGGAAGAAAATGAGTACGATCAGATTGTACTGACACAGGATTGGCATCCTGCCAATCATAAAAGTTTTGCCAGCAATAATGGCAGAAAAGTGGGTGAAAGTATTATTTTAAATGGTATTCCTCAATTTATGTGGCCGGATCATTGTGTACAGGGAACTTTTGGAGCAGAATTCCATAAAGATTTAAATAGAGACAAAGTAACCCATATTGTTCAGAAAGGCAAAAATACTGAAATTGATAGTTACAGCGGCTTTCAGGATAATAATCACTTCATGAAAACTGGTTTGGATGACTTCTTGAAATATCATGAAATTCAATTGGTGGAAATTGTAGGATTAGCGATGGATTACTGTGTGAAGTTTACCTGTTTGGATGCTGTAGCTAACGGATATATCACCTGCTTACATTTTAACGGAACCAAAGCCGTTAATGTAAAGCCTGAAAACGGGAGAGATGCTATTTATGAAATGATCCAGAAAGGTGTTACTGTTTTAGGATAATATTTTAGATTTATATAAATTAAAGTTTCGTATCTATCTGATTCGAAACTTTTTTATTAATAATTGTATTCTAAAGATTTATGAAAAAATTATAAGTTAGTTATAATGGTCGGTTAACAAATATAATTATTTTTGATGTTTCAAAATAATAAATCTTAACATTGTGAAAAAAATATTGTTCTCTTTTATTATTGTTATAAGTTCTGTTTCTTTTGGACAAAATATTAAGATTTCCGGGAAGAGCTTCAGACCTTTTAAACATAAAATTATTTTATCTAATTCATTTTCAGATAAATACTATAACGGAAATTTAGTACGAGATTCTACTGCAGCAGAAAATGGAAAATTTAGTTTTAAAACTCCTAATAAAATATCTGATATTCCTTATGCTTACGTATTTGTTGATAAAATAAATGGAAGATCATTTTACAAAAGTGATATTTTCTTTATTGATTCTAAGACTAAAAACGTTATTCTTGGAAAAGAAAATTCTCCAGAGAATTTTGAAGTAACGACCGATAGTGATTTTATTAAAAAGGAAGTTTTAAAGTTTCAGAATTATTTCGCAATCTTTAACAAAGACAAAGAAAACTTCAACGAAACATCACGAAAAGCTTACGAAAAGTTTGAAGATAAGACGAAAATACCTCGGGATTTTTGGGATAAATACGAAGATTCAGAAAAAAAGTTTAATATCATAGAAGATTCAATTTTATTAGATTATGTGAAAGAAAATCCCAATTCATTCATTGTTTTATGGAAATTAATTGAAAAATTTGAAAGAAATGGTTACAATACTATCTACGAAGAAACATTTAATCATCTGTCTTCAGAGATAAAGACGAAAAAAACCGCTAAAACTTTACAAATGGCAATTAAACAAGCTAGTATTTTCCAAATTGGTAAAAAATTTCCTGCTTCAAAAATTAAAAATATAAACAATTCTAATACGGAATTTACAGTTCCTAAAGCTAAATATACTTTGGTAGATTTTTGGTTCAGTAGCTGTAAACCTTGTCTTGAACAGATACCACAATATATTGAGCTTTATTCTAAATTCGAATCAAGAGGTTTTAAAATTATAGGTATTGCTACAGATCAAAATAAATATAAAAGCAATCTTCAAAATACCATTCAAAAGTTTAACATTCCATGGAATAATTATTGGGATGAAAATGGAAAGCAATCTTCTGAATGGACTATTAATTCTTTTCCTACCAATTTCCTTTTAGATGAGTTTGGTAATATTTTAGCTAAAAATATTTCTGAAAAAGAACTTTCTGAGTTATTGAGTGAACATCTTAATTAACAAAAAAGACGCAGAATTATTTTCTGCGTCTTTTTTTATCTGAGCTTAAAATTTATATTATTAAAGCATTTTAAGATTGTTCACTTCCTGTTCCGTAAGAATTCTCCAGTGTCCTCTTTTAATATTTTTCTTCGTTAATCCTGCAAACATTACTCTGTCAAGAGCTTCCACTTCATAGCCTAATCGTTGAAAAATTCTTCTGATCACACGGTTCCAACCTATGTGGATTTCAATGCCCACTTCATTTTTAGGTTTACCTTCAATGAAAGAGATTTGATCTACAACCGCTACTCCTTCATCCAGACGAATTCCTTCCGCAATTAACTTCATATCTTCATGAGTTAATTTTTTATCTAGAGTTACATGATAGATTTTTTTAGCATCAAATGAAGGGTGAGTCAACTTTTTGGTCATATGTCCGTCATTTGTTAAAAGAATAACTCCTGTTGTTGATCTGTCCAGTCTTCCCACAGGGAAAACACGGTAAGGAGAAGCATTGGCTACCAAATCCATTACTGTTTTTCTGGCTTTGTCATCTTTTGTAGTAGAAATATATCCTTTCGGTTTGTTTAAAAGAACATAAACCGGTTTTTCCGGAGTAATATTTTGTCCGTCAAAAACTACTTTATCCGTTTTCTGAACCTGATACCCCATTTCGGTAACCACTTTTCCGTTTACTTCCACTAAACCTTGAGTAATCAGTTCATCAGCTTCTCTCCTGCTGCAGATTCCTGAATTTGCAATGTATTTGTTCAGACGAATAGTGTCTTTGTGGATATCTTTTTCAATCTTGTTCAGCCTTCTTTTTTGTACGAAAGATTTTGCACCATCCTGGTTTCTGTCATCACCACTTCCTGGTCTTCTGCCATATTTTAGGCTGCCTCTTTCATATTTATCTCTTGTATCAAAGGTATTAGGTCTGCTTCCGCCTCTTTTAGGAGCTGATTTTCCGAACGGTTTTTTTCCTTCACTCGAATTGGTAATAAAATCTTTTTGTTCAGTTTTTCCAAATTTCTTATCCATTCTGTCTTGGTAACTTGTGCCACCACTCCTTTTGGAATCAGAATTTCTTTCTCCGGCTTTTGGAAAAGGTTTCTTAGAAGGTCTTGATCCTGAAGAGTTTCCAGATCTAGAAGCACGAGAATCATCAGAATTTTTTCTTGTTGAAATTCTTGGTCTTTTTGGTCTTTCTGAATTGTTATTATCTCTGCTCATTCTAAATATTTGTGCAAAGATAGTTAATTTAGTTACGAGTTAAAAATTAAGAATCATAACTTTGCAATATAGATTTATAATTAACCCTACAGAAAATCTGAAAATGATAACAATATTAAATGATAATTTTTCTCAATTAAACGAATTCTTACACCAAAAATCGTTCAGTAAAATTTTTATTCTGGTTGACGAAAATACCCACGAATATTGTCTTCCGGTTCTTTTAGGGAATATGGAGACTGATTTGGGTTTTGAAATCCTTGAGATAGAAGCGGGAGAAGAAATGAAAAATATTCAGACGGCTAATCAGCTTTGGGAAATTCTTACAGAAATGCAGGCCGACAGAAAAGCTTTGGTTATCAATCTTGGTGGCGGAGTAATTACTGATATGGGAGGTTTTGTAGCTTCTACCTATAAAAGAGGAATTCAGTTCATCAATATTCCTACAACACTTCTCTCAATGTGCGATGCGTCAATAGGAGGAAAAACAGGAATTGACCTCATGCATTTTAAAAATATGGTGGGAACCTTCACTTTCCCTGAACAGATTTTTATCTATCCTAAGTTTTTAGAAACCCTCCCTTTCAAAGAATTAAGAAGCGGATTTGCCGAAATGCTGAAACATGGATTGATTGCAGACCAAGCGCATTGGGAAAACCTTGTTCATATCAATAAACTGGATACGGAAAGTGTGACTCCTTATATTGAGGCTTCAATGAATATTAAACAGAATGTTGTTGATCAGGATTTTCATGAGAAAAATATTAGAAAGACCTTAAATTTTGGACATACTATCGGGCACGCAATTGAAAGTCTATGTCTTAGCCAGGGGAATCCTATTCTTCATGGAGAAGCTGTTGCAGCCGGAATGATCTGTGAAGCACATCTCTCCTATCTCGAAGGATTGTTATCAGAAGAAGATGCTAAAGGCATTATTGAAAACATTCAAAAGTATTATCCTTATTTAGATATCAGTGATTTTAAAGATGAAGATATTTTTGCCCTTTTATTAAATGATAAGAAAAATGTAGACAGTAAAATTAATTTCTCCTTACTTTCCGGAATTGGAAGTTGCGTTTTTGATCATCAATCCAGTCAGAAAAACATAATAGAATCTTTGAATTTTTATAGAAATTTGAACAATGCTTAGATATTTTCTTTAGATTTTTAAGCCATTTTTAATGAAAAATGTAATTTAGAACTGTTCTAAAAATTATTGTGGACTTGTTTTTATTTTTCTGAATATCAGTTTAATATAAATTTTAACCGTCAAGTGATTTGACGGTTTTTTTATTGGATTTTTTCAGTTTTCATTTTTGGCAAGCAATTTGAAAGATACTCTGCGTCTGATGAAAACTCAGACGGTAGTAAAATTTAAAATTAGAATAGTAGTATTAAAAAATTAAAATTATGAAAAAGTTAATTTTAGGATTAGCAGTAACGGCAAGTTCATTGGCGTTCGCACAGCAGACCTCATCTTCATCTGGTTCATCCAGCCCGGTTCAATTTGGTATTAAAGCGGGAATGAACGTTGCTTCATTATCTAAAGATCAGGGACTAGATGATCAGAAGTCAAAAATTGGTTTTAATGCCGGTGTTTTTGCTAATATTCCTGTTGCTAGTTCATTCAGCATTCAGCCAGAGGTTTTGTATAGTGATTTAGGAGCTAAGGTAACTACAAAAGATGTTATTTTAGGAAACACTTATACCACTGAATCTTCAAGAAACTTAGGATACATTACAGTACCTTTAATGTTCCAGTATAAGTTTGTTCCTAACTTCTATTTAGAAGCAGGTCCTGAGTTTGGTTTCTTAGTGAGCGCGAAGGATAAATTCAAAAGTTCTACCAACGGGAACTCTAACGGTTCTCAAACTGCAGAATTGAATAAGGATGATTTCAATACATTTAATTTTGGAGTAGGTATCGGAGCAGGATATTATTTCACAGATAATATTGGTCTTACTGCAAGATATGTTGCCGGAGCGACAGATATTTACAAAAATAATAATGGAGATGCTGTAAGAAATAATGTGTTCCAGGTAGGATTAGCATTTAAATTCTAAATCTTAGATATTTATTAAGAACAAATTTTAATTTCAATAAAAAATGTCAGGCTTAATTTAAGTCTGACATTTTTCATATGATAATCTACTTGAAAACAATATTGATTTTATTTTAGAATAGGAAATGTCATATTTATTATTAATAATAAATTAAATTAATAAATTTTGGCAGGATATTTGTATAATGAAGTTGGAAAATGATATAAATCATTAATTAAAAAAAATAATAATTATGAAAAAAACAATTTTGGGAATTGCAATCGCAATCAGTTCATTAACATTCGCTCAGCAAAAAGCAAAAGCTTCTGCTTCACCGGTATCATTTGGTGTAAAAGCAGGTCTTAACGTTTCAACTATTTCTGGGGGAGATTCTAAAGCTAAAGCAGGGTTCTACGGAGGTGCATTTGCGAATATTCCTGTTGCATCAAGTTTTAGTGTTCAACCAGAAGTTTTATACAACGGAGTAGGCGCAAAAGCAGATGGAATGGAAGATTTAAAAGTAAATTTAAGCTACATTTCCGTTCCTGTAATGTTTCAATATAATGCTCTTCCGAATTTTTATTTAGAGGCAGGACCGCAATTCAGTTTTTTAATAGACTCTAAATTCAAATATCAGTCTGTATCTGTAAAAGGTAATGATTATGTCAAAGGTTTTGATTTCGGAATCGGTATTGGTGCAGGATACTATATTACTGATAATTTTGGGGTAACAGCAAGATATGTTGCTGGTGTAACAGATGTTGCTAAAAAGACTGGTGGAGTTCAACCTGAAGGAAAAAACAATGTATTCCAAATAGGTTTAGCATATAAATTCAACTAAACAGTTTTGATTTCAATAGAGAAAGGTCAGGTTTCCAATACGAAACCTGACCTTTATTATTATTTGAATTATTTAATTAAATAATCCTATCTCTTCTCCTTTTCCTACAGGATATTCTTCTGTAAAACACCCGAAGCAGTGATTGGCAGAACCTAAAATATTCTTTAAGTTATCAATGCTTAAAAATTCTAAAGAATCCACTCCTAAATAATTTCTAAGTTCTTCAGTAGTCATATTGGCAGAAATCAAATCGTCTTTTGACGGGGTATCGATTCCTAAATAACAAGGTGCAATGATTGGCGGAGAAACACTTCTGAAGTGAATTTCTTTTACACCAGCATCTTTAAGAATCTTTACCAATCTTTTAGAAGTTGTTCCACGAACGATAGAATCATCGATGATGACTACTCTTTTATCTTTTATCTCAGAAATAATAGGGTTTAGTTTAAGGTTTACCACCCTTTCTCTCATTTCCTGAGTGGGTACGATGAAACTTCTTCCAATATATCTGTTTTTAATCAGCACCGGACGGAAAGGAATTCCCGAAGCTTTAGCAAAACCAATGGCAGCAGGAACTCCTGAATCAGGAACTCCGATTACCAAATCAGCTTCTACAGGAGCCTGTTCCCAGATCTTTTCTCCGGATTTTTCTCTGATTTCGTAAACATTAATATTTTCTAGAGCCGAGTCAGGTCTTGCAAAATAAATATACTCGAAAGAACAGATTCTTTGCTTTCCTTTTTCTTCATCTACCATGTATGAGTGAAGTTTTCCAGGTTCATTTTCATTGGTATAAATAATCTCTCCCGGTAGAATATCACGGACATATTGAGCTCCAACAGCATCCAAAGCCACAGATTCCGAAGCTACAACGTAAGAATTTTCGTTGATGGCTCCTAAAACCAAAGGTCTGATTCCGTTGAAATCTCTGAATGCGAAGAATTTATTTCTTGTCATTCCCACCACTGAATAGGCTCCTTCAATTTTCTCCATTGTTGCTTTGATGGCTCCACGAAGTCCTA
>JBCNMJ010000136.1:0-10164 GCA_039594975.1 Chryseobacterium sp.
TAAAGTTCAAATTAGAGATGGAAATTTATTTGTTAATGATACTTTAGTTGATTCCAAATTTAATTTAAAACATAATTATAAAATTGATAGAGCTTTCGTCAATAATTTATTGTTGAAGGGATTTCCCGAAAAAGATTTCTTTCAAATCAATGAAAACTATTTTATTACTCAATTAAGTAATGACCAGCTTAATGATAATTTTTACTATGAAAGATTTATCAATCCAAGGTTGAAAATGATATAGTTAAAATTTATGGTAAAAGTTGGACCGCAGATAATTTTGGTCCCGTAAGAATTCCTATAGGAAAAGTTTTTTTTCTAGGAGACAATCGTAATGCAAGCTTGGATTCTCGTTATATAGGCTTCGTAGATGAAAAAGAAATTACAGGAAGAGTTATTTACCCTAAAAATTAAAAATATGCAAAATATATTATTACCGGTATTTTATTTACCACCTATTTCCTGGTTCTCAGTATTTTTAAATCCTGAAAATGAAATCGTATTTGAACAGTTTGAGAATTTTCCCAAGCAGACCTATAGAAACAGAGCGAATATTTTCGGGGCAAACGGAAAATTGTCTTTAATTATCCCAATCCATCATAACGGAAAAAGGGAACTGAAAGATATTGAAATATCTTACAGGGAAGATTGGAGATCCCTTCATTGGAAATCTATTAAAACAGCTTATCAGAGTTCTCCTTATTTCGAATTTTACGAAGATAAACTAAAGAAAATATTTGATCTGAAAGAAAAGTATCTTTTAGATTTTAATTTAAAGGCTTTAGAAATTTTACAGAATATTCTAAAAACAGAAAAGGCATATTCTTTGAATACAGAGTATATCAAAAGTCCTGAAGAGATCAATTTAAGAGAAAAATTTTCAGCAAAACAACCTTCAGAATTTGAAATGGATAAATATTATCAGACGTTTTCAGATAAACTTGGTTTTCTACAGGATTTGTCAATTTTAGACCTTATTTGTAACAAAGGACCTGAATCTTTGACTTATATAAAAAATATTAAACAATCATACTAAAATGAAAAAGATATTATTAGCTGCTGTTTTTTTAACAGGTTTTAGCTTTACTTACGCTCAGGAAGCTCAGGGTAAGAATGTAGATCCAAAAGAAGATAAAGATTTGATGACTTGGTATCATAAAGATTTTTCTTCCGCTAAAGTATATGGGGTAAATACAGAGAATGCTTACAAATATTTAGAATCTAAAGGATTGAAGCCTAAAACGGTTGTCGTAGGGGTTTTAGACAGTGGAGTACAGGTAGATCATCCGGGATTGGTAAAAAATATCTGGTCTAACCCGAATGAAGTTCCTAATAATGGAAAAGATGATGACGGAAACGGCTACATTGATGATGTGCACGGATGGAATTTTATCGGTGGAAAAAACGGTGATATTGATGTTGATAACATGGAAGTAACGAGAGTAGTTGCGAAATACAAGCCGATCTTTGAAGGTGACGATTCTGCAAAGAACAAAGCAAATCAAGCTAAAATGCCTGAAGATTTTGCAATGTATATGAAGGCTAAAGATCTTTTCTCTAAAAAAAGTCTTGAAGCAAAACAAGGCTTCCAGACCTACACAATGATTAACGAAGCCATTCCTTCAATGGTAAAATTGTTGGGAGGAAAAAATGTTACTCCGGAAAATGTTGCCGCTATTAAAACGACTGATCAGAAAGAGGCTATGATTCTTCAGGTATTGAAGCAAGTAGCTGCAAGTCCTGAATTCCAAGGGAAAACTCCAGCTGAATTCGAAAAAATAATGAAAGATCAGATGAAAGAAGCTCTTGATTATTTTGGTCCTCAGGCAAAACAATACGATTTATCTTATGATCCTAGAAAAGAAATCGTAGGAGATAATTACGATGATTATTCTGAGAAAAACTACGGAAATAATCATTATGAAGGTCCGGATGCAATGCACGGAACTCACGTTGCAGGTATTATCGCAGGTCTGCCTCAAGGAAAAGAAATCCAGTATGGGGTAGCTTCAAAAGTAGCTAAAATCATGTCGGTGAGAACCGTTCCAAATGGAGATGAAAGAGATAAAGATGTTGCCAACGCAATCAGATATGCGGTTGATAACGGAGCTAAAGTTTTAAATATGAGCTTTGGAAAACCGGTTTCTCCAGGTAAAACTGTAGTTTGGGATGCATTTAAATATGCTCAGGATAAAGGAGTTTTGTTGGTAAAAGCAGCAGGTAACGAAAATGAAGACGTTGCTGAACATTTAGCATACCCTACCAATTTTAAAAATGTTACTGACGAAAAACCATTTGTAAATAATGTAATCGTAGTAGGAGCAAGTACCAATAAGAATGATGCTTTAAGAGCTGGTTTCTCTAACTACAACAAAAAAATGGTAAACGTTTTTGCTCCGGGTGACGAGATTTATTCTACAGTGCCTCACAACGAGTACAAATACTTACAGGGAACCTCAATGGCTTCTCCTGTTGTAGCAGGTGCAGCAGCTGTTTTACTGGCGTATATGCCAACTCTTACTCCCGCTCAGGTTATTGAATCTTTAGTTAAATCCAGTAATCCCAACACAGCAGATGGATTTGCAGATTTTTCTCAGGCAGGCGGTGTTATTGATGTGAAAAAAGCAGCAGAATATGCGTATACTCATTTTTACAACGGTAAATCGGGTGAAGTAAAAAAAGCTACGAAATCTGTAAAAAAGACTGTTAAAAAATAATTAATCTTCGCTTTTTTACTAGCAATAGATATGAAGTCCGAAATTTTCGGACTTTTTTTATTTTTATTTATTATTTTGGCACGGTTTTTTGTAACTTTATTATAACAAAATAATAAACAACAAAATGAAAAAGTTACTACTTGCAGGGATGTTGGGAACATCACTTTTTGCAGTGTCTTGTTCCTCAGTTAACAACGCAAAAACATCACAAAACCAAAGATCAGAGTTTCTTAAAATGAAAGGAGACTGGCAAATCGTAAGCATCGATTATGATAAGCAGTTCAAGATTAAACCTTTTGATGAAGGAGCTGACGCGCAATGTTTCGTAGGAAGCCATTGGAGATTAATTCCAAACAATTGGTCAGGTGCATATACTTTAAACGGTGGCGGATCTTGCCCGGCGATTACACAGCCTATTAAAATTGATGTAAAAAACGGCAATACTTTTGAGTTTAAGAAAATAGCTGAGGGAACAAAAGCAAAGCAAAATACAGCAGGATATACTTTAACGCTGATTAATCAGGCTACAGACCAATTCTCACTAGAGCAAAACATTCCTTTTGACGGAGAAAACGTAAGAGTTGTGTACAACTTCCAGAGAACGGGAATGAAATAATTTAACTTAAATATTAAAAAAATGAAATTTACAAAAACATATATCGGAGCTCTTTTTTTATCATCAGCTTTGTTACTAACAAGCTGTGAGGCTGTACAAAATTCTAATCACCAGCAAAGAGGTACTGCAGTAGGGGCTGCATCCGGAGCAATTATTGGAGGTATTTTAGGAAATAATGTCGGAAAAGGTAAAAACGCGGCATTAGGAGCCGTTCTGGGAGGCGTTATTGGTGGTGTTGCCGGTAACGTAATCGGTAGTAAAATGGACAAGCAAGCTAGAGAAATTAAAGAAACTTTACCTGGAGCTCAAGTAGAAAGAGTAGGAGACGGTATCAAAATTACACTGAACGAAAGTATCGTAAACTTTGATTTTGATTCTTCTAACCTAAAACCGGCATCCATTACTAATTTGGACAAACTTGCTCAGGTTTTAATTAATAATCCTGATACCAATATTAATATTTATGGTCATACAGACAGTAAAGGTGCTGATGATTATAATATGAAACTTTCTGAAAGAAGAGCTAATGCTGTAAAAGCATATTTATCTAGTAAAGGTATAGCTTCCAGCAGACTATTTGCTTTAGGTGAAGGTGAAAGTATGCCGGTTGCATCCAACGATACCGAAGAGGGTAGAGCTAAAAACCGTAGAGTGGAATTTGCAATTACTGCAAATGAGAAAATGATCAACGACGCTCAACAAGGGCAGTAGTTTAAAATTAAAACATAAATGTTGTAACAAAGAAACCGCTTCAGCGGTTTTTTTGTATTTTTATACCAATCAATTCTAAAATTTTTATTTTTGTAACTGAAACAGCATAAATGAAGAAATATTTAAAGCTACTTAGAGTAGAGCAGTGGGTGAAAAACCTGTTTGTATTTGTTCCCCTTTTCTTTTCGGGTAATATTCAGAATCTGGATTTACTTACTAAAAGTATTTTTGCATTTATCATTTTCTCCTTGGCAGCCAGTACGGTGTATATCTTAAACGATTATAATGATATTGAAGCCGATAGAAAGCATCCGGAAAAAAGAAGACGTCCATTAGCGAGCGGTGCAATTTCCAAAGCTAAAGCATTGGGAATTTTGGCAGGGATATTCATTACAGATATTTTACTGGTATTTGTTGCACAAATGTATTTTAATCAGATCCTATGGAAGTTTGCCTTGATCATCCTGGCTTATCTTGTAATGAATTTGGCATATACCTTTAAACTGAAACATGTTCCCATTGTAGATATTTTTATCATTGCTATTGGTTTTGTATTAAGGGTTTTAGCAGGAGGATATATTACGGGAATAGAGATTTCTCAATGGGCAATTTTACTGACTTTTGTATTGGCTTTGGTATTGGCAATCGGTAAACGAAGAGGAGAGCTTATCAATGCTCAGGTCTCCGGAAAAACAAGGAGGGCTTTAGACGGATATAATGTGCAGTTTGCAGATATTGCACTATCCATTTCTATTGCTTTGGCTATTGTTTGCTATCTTATGTTTACATTATCGCCTCAGATTCAGATGAAATTGCATTCCGGAGTATTTTATACCGTTATATTTGTGGTATTTGCTTTTCTAAGGTATTTACAGCAGACTTTAGTATACAACAGAACAGAATCGCCTACAAAAATTGTTTATAGAGACAGGTATATACAGGTAACTTTAATATTGTGGGTTGCTGCATTTTTAATTCTAATTTACTTTAAAAAATGAAGCCGAATTTCGTACAAAAAGTTACAAACTGGGGAAACTTTCCGGTAGTGGAAAAAGAGATGAAATCGGACGATAGTTTTGAGAAAATCAAAGATTTTATCCTGACTCATAATGAAGTAATAGCAAGAGGAAACGGGAGATGCTATGGAGACGCTTCATTGGGAGAAAGTATTTTTTCAACAAAAAAATTAAATAAATTCATCAGTTTTGACCGCCTGAATGGAATTATCGAATGCGAATCAGGTGTTTTACTTTCAGAAGTATTGGAAATTTCGGTTCCGCAAGGATATTTTTTATATGTGACTCCCGGAACCAAATTTGTCTCTGTTGGCGGAGCAATCGCATCTGATGTTCATGGAAAGAATCATCATGCAGAAGGTTGTTTTTCGGAATATGTGATAGAGTTTAAATTAATGATAGAAAATGGAGAGATCATTACCTGCTCCAGAGAAGAAAACTCAGAAAAATTTTGGGCAACCATTGGAGGAATGGGACTTACGGGGATTATTCTTTCTGCTAAATTTAAACTTAAAAATATTGAATCTGCTTATATTCGTCAGGAAAGTATTAAAGCAGAAAACCTGGACGAGATCTTCAAGTTATTTGAAGAAAGTGAAAACTGGACTTATAATGTAGCCTGGATTGACTGTCTGCAGACAGGGAAAAATATCGGAAAAAGTATTTTAATGAGAGGTGAACATGCTTTTCCGCATGAACTTCCGCAAAATTTAAAAGAAAAACCTTTACGGTTAAAGAAAAAGTTTGAACCTACTGTTCCTTTTTATTTTCCCGGTTTTGTTTTAAATAAATTTACGGTTAAGATCTTTAATCTGTTATACTTTAAAAAACAGACAAAAAAAGAAATTAAAAACATTGTTGATTACGAAACATTTTTTTATCCGTTAGATGTAATCAACGATTGGAATAAAATCTACGGCAAGTCAGGATTCATTCAGTATCAGATGGTTATTCCTAAAGAAAAAGGAAAAGAAGGAATGAAAAAAATTCTTGAAACCATTGCCAGAAGTGGAAACGGTTCGTTTCTGGCTGTTTTGAAGCTTTTTGGAAAAAATAACCCGGAAGCTTACAACTCTTTTCCGATTGAAGGTTATACTTTGGCACTGGATTTCCGCGTGAATTCAAAGCTTAAAATGTTGATCGGGAAGCTGGACGATATCGTTCATGAATTTGGTGGCAGAATTTATCTTACTAAGGATAGTATGAGCAAATCATCTCTGACCAATTATCTTAGAAATATTCAGAATTCAAAATTTGTGTCTTTGCAGCATAAGAGAATCATTAATAATAATCAAGGCTTATGATCGTTTTAGGGAGTACTTCTGAAGTCGCACAGGCATTTGTAGAAAAAGCGTTGCAGGAAGGAGAAAAATTTGAAAAAGTCTATCTTTTTACCTCAAATAAAGAGACAACGGAACGATTTGCCAGACATATTGATGTGAAATTTCTACAACGGTCTGAAATCATCGAATTGGATCTGACGAAAGAAATCGATTATAATGCATTTGAAAATATCAATTCAACATTATTATTTTGTGCCATAGGATATTTGGGTGAAGGAACAGAAGAAGGATTGTATGATAATAAAAATACACAGAAAATCATAGATATTAACTATTCAAAGTTGATTCCTGTGATCAATTACTTTGCTCACAAATTTGAAAACAGAAGATCAGGAACAATCATAGGGCTTTCTTCTGTTGCAGGAGATCGTGGAAGACAGAGCAATTTTATTTACGGAAGTGCAAAAGCAGCCTTTACAGCTTATCTGAGTGGTTTGAGAAACTATCTTTTTGATAAGAAGGTACATGTCATTACAATAAAACCAGGTTTTATGGCTACTAAGATGACAGAAGGATTGCCTTTGAACCCGAAATTAACGGCTAGTCCGAAACAAGCTGCTGACTGTATTTATAAAGCATTCAGAAAACAAAAAAATGTTGCATACGTTTTACCGGTTTGGGGCGTTATTATGATGATCATCAGAAATATTCCCGAATTTATATTTAAAAAATTAAAACTGTAGCTGAATATGAAAAAATTGTATTGTTTTGATTTTGACGGAACCCTTACTTATAAAGATACCATGTTTATGTATCTTAAGTTTTACAATCCTGCCAAATACCGCATGCAATTTTTAAGACATGTGCCGCTTTTTATTCTGTTAAAATTAAAACTAGCCCAAACCGAAAAGGTGAAGAAAAGCTTTATAGGTTCAATTTTAAAAGGACAGTCTCAGGAAAAGATTGAAAAAAAATCTAAGCAGTTTTTTGAACATCATTACCCTAAAATTGTGAGAGAAAACGCTTTGGATTTTATTAATAATATCGATAGAAATAATACACAAAGTTTATTGGTAACCGCTTCATTGGATATCTGGGCAAAACCTTTTGCCGATGCATTCCAAATGCAGCTGATTTCCACCCGTGCAGAGTTTAAAAACGGCATTTTTACAGGAAATTTCATTGGCAAGAATTGCAATGGAAAAGAAAAGCTGGAAAGAATAAAAGAAGAAATAGACCATAAAAAATACGATAAAATAATAGCCTTTGGTGACACTTCCGGCGACAAGCCGATGCTAAAATGGGCAAATGAAGGTCATTACCAATTTTTTCACTAATTTTGGCACATAAAAGTGTAAAAATGAAAAAGCTGCTTATCCTATGTTGGGCTACTGTAATTGGTTGTACCAGTACACCTTCTCAAAAGGCTACAGAAATGCAGACACAACCTCAAATTTTAGCTTCCGAATCTCAAGGTGGAACCGGAAAAGTAGAATTTAGCATCATTAAAAATGAACAGGAGTTTCAGAAAGCTCTGAAAGGAAATTCTGTTGTTGTGATAGGCGATGGTAGTGAATCTGCTAAGCAGGCTCCGAAGTTTCCAAAAGATAAAAAAGTAGTTTTGTATAACTTGGGAACGTTCAGGTCAGGAGATCATAGAATTACTGAAATTAAAAAGATCTCGGTAAAAGAAAATGTTTTACATATAGAAGTTCCTTATGTAGAACATGGAGGAATGGAAATACAGGTGATCTCTAATCCTTACGTGATTTTTACAGTGCCTTCCAATTATCAATTTAATGCTATAGAAATAAAATCTTCAAAATAAAAATGAACAAAATATATCTTGATAATGCTGCGACTACACCTCTTTCTGAAGAAGTGATCGATGCTATGGTAGCTACCATGAAAATGAATTTTGGAAACCCTTCCTCTACGCACAGTTTTGGACAGGAAGCGAAAATTCTTATCGAAAATGTAAGAAGACAGGTTGCTGATTATCTTCATGTAACTCCTGCTGAAATTATTTTTACTTCTTGCGGAACGGAATCCAACAACATGATTATCAAATCAAGTGTGGAGCATCTTGGAGTAGAAAGAATCATCAGTTCTCCGTTGGAGCACAAATGTGTTTCTGAAAGTGTTCTGGATATGAAGAACAGAAAAGGAGTGGAGGTAAACTATATCCGTCCAAACGAAAAAGGAGATATTGATCTTACTAAATTGGAAGAACTTTTAAAAGCTTCAGATAAAAAAACATTGGTTACCTTAATGCATGCCAATAATGAGATCGGAAACCTGATGGATATAAAAAAAGTAGCAGAATTGTGTAAAGCTCACAACGCTCTTTTCCATTCAGATACGGTACAGACGATGGCTCATATGAACTTGGATTTCTCTGATATTCAGGTTGATTTTGCATCTTGTAGCGCTCATAAATTCCATGGTCCGAAAGGAGTTGGTTTTGCTTTTATCAGAAAATCAAGCGGTTTAAAAGGAATTATTACAGGAGGACCTCAGGAAAGAAGTTTGAGAGCCGGAACTGAAAATGTTGCAGGAATCGTTGGCTTAGGAAAAGCCTTAGAGCTTTCTTTAAACAATATGGAAACATATACCAACCATATGCAGGAAATAAAGAGCTATGCAGAAGAAAGACTTAGAGCGGAAATTCCAGGGATTAAATTCAACGGGAGAAGTGCAGAGAAGGAAAACAGTCTTTATACTGTTTTAAGCGCGTTATTGCCTTATAAAAACCCTTTAATTGGTCTTCAGCTGGATATGAAAGGAATTGCTATTTCTCAGGGAAGCGCATGCTCGTCAGGGGCATCAAAACCTTCAATGGTGATGATGATGGTATTATCTGAAGATGAAATGGATCATTGTACGCCGCTTCGTATCTCTTTCAGCCATTTAACAACTAAAGAAGATATTAACGCTTTGGTGACGGCTTTGAAAGAAATTTCGAAAGATTTTGTTATAGAAAATACAAATGTTGAGCATAGATAGGTCTATTACTCAAAAAGCGTAATTTTGAATATCCAAATTTAACGGAAAGAAAAATAATATTAATTAAAATAAAAGAAACAAAAAATGGCTTTAGAAATTACAGATAGCTCATTTCAGGAAACGGTTTTGAAATCAGATAAGCCGGTATTAGTAGACTTTTGGGCTGTATGGTGCGGACCATGCAGAACGTTAGGACCAATCATTGAAGAAGTAGCCACTGACTTTGATGGAAAAGCAATCGTAGGAAAAGTAGATGTAGACAACAACCAGGAAATTTCTATGCAATATGGTATCAGAAATATCCCTACTGTTTTAATTTTCAAAAACGGTGAAGTGGTAGATAAATTGGTTGGAGTAGCTCCAAAAGAGGTGATCGCTGAAAAACTAAGTGCACACTTGTAAAAAAATAAGTTTGATAATGAATGCCTTCCATTTTTGGGAGGCTTTTTTTTAAAAATAATTTGCTGTTAAGGAAAAAAGTTGTAGTTTTGCAATCACAAAAAAGAAACGAAGTTCTTTAGGAAAATTGATCCGGTAGTTCAGCTGGTTAGAATGCCGCCCTGTCACGGCGGAGGTCGCGGGTTCGAGTCCCGTCCGGATCGCAGAAGTTTTCTCAATTTCTTTAAAAAATTGATCCGGTAGTTCAGCTGGTTAGAATGCCGCCCTGTCACGGCGGAGGTCGCGGGTTCGAGTCCCGTCCGGATCGCGGAAGTTTTCTCAATTTCTTTAAAAAATTGATCCGGTAGTTCAGCTGGTTAGAATGCCGCCCTGTCACGGCGGAGGTCGCGGGTTCGAGTCCCGTCCGGATCGCAGAA
>JBCNMJ010000137.1:0-10007 GCA_039594975.1 Chryseobacterium sp.
GTTTTATCAATTATAAATAATAGATTTTAACTAATACTTAATAAATTCTTTTTCATAATTGTAATATTTTAAAAAATTTGGTATTCAAATTTAATATAATAATTTTAACAACCAACTAGTTTCGTAAAATTTTTCCCATAATAGAGATTTAAACACCCAAACACCCTAAATTACAAGCACTTGCAATATTAAAATTGCTCATTTAAGACTATTAACCTCTCTATACATTCCAAAATTCTCTGTCCAGACTTCTGTACTGTATTGCTTCAGAAACATGATGCGACAGAATATTTTCCGAAGTCTCAAGATCTGCAATCGTTCTTGCCACTTTCAAAATTCTATCGTAAGCTCTTGCCGAAAGATTCAGTTTTTCCATGGCCATTTTTATTAAGCCAAATGAAACCTCATCAAGTTCACAAAATTCTTCCAATTCTTTAGAACCCATTTGAGCATTATAGCTGATTTTCAAATTTTTATACCGTTCGTTTTGAATTTCGCGAGCTTTGAGTACCCGTTTTCTTATTTCTTCACTTTTTTCACCTTTTCTTTTCTCTGCCAATTGCTCAAATTCTACTTTCTGTACTTCAATATGAATATCAATTCTATCCAATAATGGTCCTGAAAGTTTATTCATATACCGCTGCATTTCAAAAACAGAAGAGGTATTATTCGGATCATCAGGAAAAAATCCGCTAGGACTGGGATTCATCGAAGCAACAAGCATAAAACTCGAAGGGTAGTTTACCGTAAATCGGGCTCTTGAAATCGTAACTTCACGGTCTTCCAGAGGCTGTCTCATTACTTCCAGGACCGTCCGTTTAAATTCAGGCATTTCATCTAAAAACAGAACGCCATTATGAGCCAATGAAATCTCTCCCGGTTGCGGATAACTTCCGCCTCCGACTAAAGCTACATCTGAAATCGTATGATGAGGTGACCGAAACGGACGTACTGTCATCAATGAAGTCTCTGCACCCATTTTTCCTGCAACAGAGTGTATTTTGGTAGTTTCTAATGCTTCTTTCAGTGTTAATGGAGGCAAAATACTGGGAACTCTCTTGGCCAGCATGGTTTTGCCGCTTCCGGGTGGACCGATTAAAATAATATTATGTCCTCCTGCTGCGGCAACTTCCATTGCTCTTTTAGCTGCTTCCTGTCCTTTCACTTCAGAAAAATCAAATGGAAAATGATTGACTTTTTCCTGAAATTCTTTTCGGGTATCCAGAACTGTCTTTTCTAAAGTCTTTCCTTCATTAAAAAAATCAATAACTTCCTTAATATTTTCCACGCCATATACATCCAGATTATTTACTATGGCGGCTTCACGTGTATTTTGTTTAGGCAATATAATCCCTTTGAACCCTTCTTCTCTTGCCTGAATCGCTATGGGCAGCACTCCTTTTATCGGCTGCAGACTGCCGTCCAGAGACAATTCTCCCATAATAATATAATCCTGAATATTTTCGGCAAGAATCTGATCCGAAGCGGCTAAAATCCCGATAGCAATACTGAGATCATAAGCTGAACCTTCTTTACGAAGATCTGCGGGAGCCATATTAATGGTAATTTTTTTCCCGGGAATTTTGTAACCCACATTTTTTAAGGCGGCAGAAATTCTGTAACTGCTTTCTTTAATAGCATTGTCAGGAAGACCTACCAAATGGTATCCTACTCCTCCTGTATCTACATTTACCTCAATAGTAATAGTTTGAGCAGCAACTCCATGAATTGCACTTCCATAAATTTTAATCAGCATGTTTGTGTTTTAATGTAAAAATAAAAATATTTTCCTGATTTTAAAATATGAATTTTAATTAATTTCTTAAACCTTATTCCGATAAACAGTTTATTATCAGAAGTTTCAAATAAAAAAAAACGGCACAAAAGATTGTACCGTATCCAACTAACTATTTGAAAAAAACCGTCTCTTAAGCTCAGAGCATTTATTTTTTAATAAATTTATTTTTATATGTTTTTCCTTCCACACTTTTAGAAACAATAAGATAGGTACCTGCAGACAAAGCATTCACATCGATAGCCTGAGTATAGTTATGATCCTTTTTCTGCAATATCAGTCTTCCGGACATATCAATAATGGAAACTTCACTGTATTTTTCTGATTCTTTTCCTATATATAGAAACTGAGTGGCGGGGTTAGGATAAATGTTCAAATTATTTTCCTTAGGTTTTACTTCCCCAGTTCCTAAATTACAGAAGCTCCAGGTGCCGAAATTAAGTTGTATAAATGCCATATCACTTAACATTTCACACATATCCGGACAATATTCCGTACAGGCGTAAAACCCGTATTTTCCGGATGCAGTGGCTGTATAAGTATCCCCTATAGCTCCATTAATAATGCACGGATCTGTAGGTGACGGAGGATTGCTTCCCGGAACGCATTTAAACCATGTATGGAGACCATACACCGCAGGAAATCCATTCTCAAAAACCACAGAAGCTCCCGAACACACATTATATTCTCCGGGTGCCATTTCTTCATAAGTTCCGGGTGTAAAGTTCGCGATCAGGAATGGAAGGCCATAAGCATAACCGTCCGCTAGGATCGGATCGCTTTCCGCCACACAATCGTTCTCTGTAATTTGTACTTTAAAATAATAAAGCATATCTGTAGAACCGTTGATGGTCAAAGATTGGGAGGTTGCTCCGGGAATCGCTACCCAAGGATTGGGATTAGGGGTTTGCCAATCCCACATTTGCTTATACCATTGATAGCTTCCATACGTTTGGGTGGTGGATAATGTTTCGGTTTCCGTTGTACAAAACACAACTTTATCCTGAAACATTGCTCCTAATCTCGGACTTGTAATGGTTGGTGTACATTGTTGCGATTTTACAATAAAAAAACAGGAAAAAAGTGCTGTTAAAAAGATTAATTTTAATTTCATATATATAATATTTAATGAGTTTTTGCCAATCTTCTCATAAAAATCAGACGTGTTTCTTTAGGAACTATACTTTTATAGTTCTTCCGTTTAATGTTTGATATGAGATTATATTTAGTCTATGATCAGTCTTATTCCGAACTTCACGTTAAAATTCAGAGGTTTTTCTTTATAAATGGTTTGCAATGAGCTGTTGTCCTTAAAATGATAACTTACTCCGGGCTCAGCATAAATTCCAATATTTTTTATCACTTTCAATTGCAGTCCGGCCGCCGTATTTACGGATATCTGAACAGGTTTTTCACCAATTTCTTCTTTGGTTACTTCTTTCATCTCTCCGTCAACGATATATTTAGTTTTTATATCTCCTGAAACCGCTTTTTCGACCAACCCTCCTCCTGTAATATAGCCTGTAAATACTCCTTTCTGAATTACATTATAGTTTACCCGCACCGGAACCCCTATATAATGAATACTTTGTTCACTGCTTATAAAATTCGATCCGCTTCCTGAGGTAAGTTCTGCAGAGAGCTTAGTGTAATTTATTCCCGTGCCTACAGACCACTTTTTTCCAATCCTTTTAGAAACAGAAGCACCAAAAGTAACCGGGGTTTTATGCTTAATTTTTGCATCCACTTTTTTATCCTGGTTCGCCAGCAAAATTGCCATTAAAGGATTTTCTTCATATCCTGAAGTCCAGATTTCTGGTAAACTCAGGGTAGCCCCGTTTAAAGTAGCATATCCTGGAAACTGCTCGGTTGAACTGGAGGCTGTATTTCCTGCAAGCAATCCTAACGCCCAGGATTTTTTGTTGTTCTTAGCCAGCTTTATTTTTTCGGCATCTTTTAACTTCTGTTTTTCCTCTCTTTCTTCTTTGGTAAGAAGCTCATACGTTTCGGTTTCCTCATCTACTCGTTTTATTTCTGTATTTTCATTTGGTGCTGTAGAACCGCTTTGTACATATTGATTAGGATTTCCCTCCCAATTGTTTGTTGGTCTTTCAATAGTCTTGCTTACTTCCTGCTTTTCCGTTTCACCTGAAAGTTTTTTCAAGTTTTTTAATACAAAATTATGACTCAAACCATCCGTATCATTTCTCTCTAAAATTGTTTTATTTTCCAAAGTGTTTCCCTCATATTGATAAGCAGAAGAAGGCCTTTTTGAAAACCTTTCTTTCACCTGAACAACATTTATTGCTTCTTTTTTATCGTTAAAAAAAAGTAGCTTGCCCACAATAAAGAATAAGGCAACAACTGCTGCTACACCACAGATACGATAAAGTAAAGGTTTATGATGCATTGTTGAAACAGCTTTATCCTGCGCTTTTAGATCATCACTCATTATAACAGGAATAATATTCTCCGTCTTATCTTCCACAAACAATTCGTTTCTGATATCATCCCATAATCCATCCGGAACATCTTCAGTATGATCTTCCATTTTTCTGCGCAAAACATTTAGCCATTCATTATTACTCATAGTGCGCTGTTTTAGACATTGTATATTCTTTTATTTTCTGGGCAAGCATTGTTTTTGCTCTGTGAAATTGCGAGGCTGAAGAATTTTCTGCGATTCCCAACATTTCTGCAATTTCTTTATGACTTTTCTTTTCAAAAACAAAAAGGTTAAAAACCGTTCTGTAACCATCCGGAAGAGAACGAATCATCGTCATGATGATATCTTGTGAAATTTCTTCCAGGTTGGGGTCTTCTTCACTTTGTTCATCTGCAATTTCAAAATCATCTGGAACCGTTTTAAGGTCAGGATTCTTCTTTATATGTTTTAAAGATTCCGTAACTACAATTCTGGTAATCCAGGCTTTCAAAGAACCACTTCCTCTGTATTCAAAAGAACCAATTGAACGAAACATCTGTATAAAACTATTCTGAAGCACATCATGAACATCGTCCTTATCAATAATGTATCGGGAACAGACATAGGCAAGACCACCTGAATAAACTCCGAAAAGTTCTTTCCAGGCCGCTTCTTCCTTTTGCAAAAGGCGGGATACCAAAATCTGCTCCTTATTTTCTTTCATTTACTCATTCAATAGCTGCTCAGTTTACTTATTGATTTTCAGTAAGCAAAAATAGGCAACCTCAGTTCGAGGTTTTGCCTATTTTACAAATTATTCATTCGTTTAATTCTTAATACTAATCGGGACCTCATATTTTATAGTTTCGTAAGGAGTGAGCTCAACTCCGTCAACCGTTATTTTTTCTGCTTCCAGAGCAAACCTCATCGACCAGTCGTATCCTACGAAAAACCCTTTCTGCTTTGTTACCAGTTTCACTACCGTATTTTTAATGGTTCCATCTACAGGAATCTGCAAAGTCAAACTTTTGGGTTCAAATGTTAATTCCACTACATTCTGATCCATATTCAGTTTCGATGTATAATCCAGTTTATATTCTATTTTTCCTAAACTCGCAATTGCAGCATCAGCTTTTGTGGGATCTTTCACAACCGACTTTACGATTTCCTTCACAGGAAAATCTTTGAAGGTAATAAGGGTGTCTTTTGCCGTAAACTCAATAATTTTTTCATTGAACTTTCCTCCCTGCGAAGTCACCAGTCTCGCCCTGTAACTGCCATTTACATCACTTAATTTCAGAGGAATCGGTTCATATTTATCATCATTACAAGACGTTAAGGAAAATCCTAAAAACGCAATGATGGCAATCATTAAAGATTTAAGTACTGTTAATTTCTTCATTCTTTTAATTTTTTAGCATTACACATTATTCATTGGAGTACTCATTTATATAAATCCGGTTTTTAGGAAATCTTGCATGAGAATTAGCAAAAATTTAAGTTGAAAACTATAAAAAACTGATTGTCAGCCTATTTATTTCATTCCCTTTTTTATTTCCAAGTTTCATTATTTTAATACATTTGTTAAAACATATTTTTTGAGATGGATTTCGAACAGATCAAATTACATTTGAGTGCTTATAAAGAAAACGATCAGGTAATTGATGCTGCAAAGTATTTGCTATATTCCTTCGATCTGGAACACGAAAACTTTGCAGGATTTGGTTTACGGGAAGCAATTCCGAACTTAGTTCTTTTAACGACAGAAGGTGAATTGGGAGAACCACAAACAGTAATGATTCCTCCTAACTTATTTGATTTTGATCTGAATCTTATTTTAAATGTAATTGCTCACGAAATGCTCCATGTAAGGCAAAAAGCTTCGGAACATACAGTAGAGGACAAAAACGAAAGAGAATTTCAGGCGTATTATGAAATGCTTTTTCATAAAAATTTTCCAAAAATTCCGGACGCTTCAGATTTTCATAAAAAGATTTTCGGAGAGAAAGCATTTGAATACTATAAAAGAATGGGAGAAGGCTCCCAACTGCAGAAAAAATATGCCACACAAAAAGCAGAAATAGAACAATTAATCAATGTATTACCATGACCATAAAACCCCAAATTTCCTGGACAGATTTTGAAAAAATAGACATAAGATGCGGAACCATAATCTCAGTGAACGATTTTGAAAAGGCCAGAAACCCGTCTTATCAATTAGAAATCGATTTTGGAGAATTAGGAATAAAAAAATCCTCAGCACAGATTACTACATTATATAAAAAAGAAGACCTGATCGGAAAACAGATTTTAGCGGTTGTCAATTTTCCCAAAAAACAAATTGCTAATTTCTTTAGCGAATGCCTCGTTTTAGGAGTGTATGGCGAAAATTCTAAGGATGTAACTCTTTTAACAACATCATTACCGGCAACAAACGGAATGCCGGTTGGATAATCCATATTAAAAAGCAAACTTTATCATTTCAAAACAAAGAATGCCGATAATAAAATAAAAACACATGATAAAAACCATACCATTAGAAAGAATCTTATTTATTGATATTGAAACTGTTCCAGGGTTCAGCACATGGGAGGATATGCCCGAAACCGAACAAATGCTTTGGGATAAAAAGACAAGATTTCAGAGAAAGGATGAAATTTCAGCAGAAGAATTCTATTCCGAAAGAGCAGGAATCATGGCCGAATTTGGAAAAATTATCTGCATTACCATCGGAATGCTCGAAAAAAATGACACTTTAAAAATAAAAAGCTTTGCAGGTGATGACGAAAAGAAAATACTGCTTGAATTTGGCGAAATTTTCAACAGCCCGAGGTTGAGAGACGTTATTCTGTGTGCCCACAATGGTAAGGAGTTTGATTTCCCGTGGATCGCAAGAAGATATTTAATCAACGGAATGCAGCCTCCTACTCCATTTCAGATGTACGGAAAAAAGCCCTGGGAAATCCCCCATATCGACACTATGGAACTCTGGAAATTCGGGGACTATAAAAGTTTTATTTCACTTGAATTATTGGCACATCTTTTCGGAATTCCTACTCCAAAAGACGATATCGACGGCTCAATGGTTTCATCAATCTATTACATAGAGAAAGACTTGCAAAGAATAGTTGACTATTGTGAAAAAGATGTCTTAACTTTGGCAAATATTTTCCGGCGTATGCGTCAGGAAGATTTGTTGAAAAGGTATACCAATTTAGATTAAAAAATGAAATTTACAGACGATCAGATTGCTGACATCGGTGAAGAAATCATTAGCGTATTAAAAACCGTATATGATCCTGAAATTCCTGTAGACATCTACGAATTAGGGCTTGTTTACGACGTACAGATTTCTGATGATGCTGATGTAAAAATTATCATGACACTTACAACTCCGAACTGTCCTGTTGCAGAAACGCTTCCACAAGAAGTAAAAGACAAGGTAGCGGAAGTTGAAAACGTAAAGAGTGTCGATTTAGAGCTTACTTTCGAGCCAAGCTGGAACAAGGATATGATGAGTGAGGAAGCGAAATTTGAGCTGGGAATGCTTTAAGTTCGGATTAAAATAAAACAGGCTGCCAATTTTGACAGCCTTTTATTTTATCTTTTATTGAACTGAACATATCCTGTCATCCTGAATGAAGCTAAAGCGCAATGAAGAATCTATTATAATATGCTAGATTCTTCCTTCGTCAGAATGACACAGGCATTATTAAATTTCCCTTGCAATCTCTTTCCCTTCTCTTCTGCTCCACTCACTCCAAGAACCTACATATAAATCCGGAATTGTAAAACCTGCATAATCCAGCGCTAAAATAGTGTGACACGCCGTTACTCCGGAACCACAGTGAATGATCAGATGTTCAGACTTTCCTTCCAATAATTTTAAATATTTTTCTTTTAAGATCTCGGGTTTCAGGAAATTTCCGTTTTCATCCAGGTTTTCAGAAAAAGGAATGTTGATTGCTCCCGGAATATGGCCTGCCACTAAATCGATTGGCTCAGATTCTCCTTTATAACGATAAGCATCTCTTACATCGATCACCGTCGAAGTATGACTTATCAATTCATTTTCAACAGCTTCCAGGCTTGAAGTTGGAAGAAGCCAATTACCTTTTTCGATTAATTGAGCTTTTTCAAACATCTCTTCTCCCGAAGAAAATTCCAACCCTTCTTTTTCAGCATTTTGAAATCCACCATCCAGAACCTGCACATTTTCAAACCCAAAAGATTTCATCATCCACCAAGCTCTTGCCGCAGCATTTGAGCCATTTTTATCATCATAAATGATAAGATGAGTCCCCTCGGAAACTCCAAGTTTAGAAAGTGTTTCTGCAAATTTTTCAACAGTCGGAAGAGGATGTCTTCCGCCAAAAGCAGCATCTTCTCCAATGTCTGCCAAATCTTTATCCAAATCAATGAATCTTGCTCCTTTGATGTGTTTGTTCAGATAGTTTTGATAAACATCTTTTCCCACTCTTGCATCCAGGATGATGAGATTTTTAGTTGGAAGATTTTTTAATTCTGAAGGAGTGATTATGGGTGACATTTTGTTGATTTTAGGATTAAAAGTTTGTTTTTGACTGACAAAGCGGGTTTAAAGCCCGCTTTTATTAATTTTTTATTTGAGATCCTTCGGCTTCGCTCAGGCTGACATTAATACTCATTAATATTTAACATTTTAGAAATGAAAAATATCTTTCGCCTTATTATAAGAGCTTTCGAAGTTTAATAAATTCAATTTATGATCTACTTTTTCTACGCTCATGAAGTTGATCACCTGCTCAGTCGGCATATTTCCTACCAAATCATCTTTAGCCATCGGACAGCCTCCAATTCCCTTGATAGCACTGTCAAATCTTGTACAGCCTTTGTCATACGCAGCTTTTAATTTTGAATAAGAATCTTCATATCGGTTATGAAAATGCCCTCCAAAGTTAATTTCAGGATATTTAGATGGTATTTTTTCAAATAAAAGAGCAATAGTTTCCGGAGTTGCCACTCCTGTGGTGTCAGAAAGCAGGATATCTTTAATCCCAATTTCTGAAAATCGCTGCGCCCATAAATCTACATCCTGCCATTTCCACATTTCACCATAAGGATTTCCAAAAGCCATAGAGAAATAGATATTCAGTTGTCTGTTTTCGCTTTTTACAAGCTCCTGCATTTTAATAATTTCGTTAAAAGCCTCTTCCTGATTTTTATTGGTATTTCTATGCTGGAAAGTTTCAGAAATAGAAAACGGAAACCCGATAATATCTACCGATTGATGCTTCAGAGCTTTTTCAGCACCTCTGTAATTAGCTACAATCGCGGAAACCTTCGTGTTAGAACGTGATTTATCTATATTTTCAGCAACCTCATTAGAGTCAGCCATTTGGGGAATTGCTTTTGGGGATACAAAGCTCAGACAATCCAATACATCAAAACCAACATCCATTAAAGAGTTGATATAATCTATTTTTTTATCGGTAGGAATAAATTCTCCCCAACCCTGCATTGCATCGCGCGGACATTCAGTAAGAAACATTTTTACGTTAGATTTTCTCAAATATAATAAAACTAAATAATTTCATCTCGGTACATACAAATCTAACATTATTTTGATTCTCAAATGTTTATATCCGATTTAAAATTTCAATAGCAGATATTCATTCCCAAATAAATCATTCTGAGCATCAAATTTGCTAACTTTGCCGGAAATTTATACTAATAATGAGTACAATAGAATTCAACCAGGTGTGGAAAGAAAAGTTACTGAACCGTTTTCTTAGCTATGTAAAAATA
>JBCNMJ010000138.1:0-9986 GCA_039594975.1 Chryseobacterium sp.
AGGTGGATAATTTTGATGTTTTGTTTTTGGGTTTTTCTTCAAGAAATTTTTTGGTAATTTTACTACAGCTGACATATTGAATTTAAATTTATTTAATAATTTTCCAAAGTAAAGTAACTAAAAAATATATTTAAAAAAATAACCTCCGCAAATGGAGGTTACTATTTTTAAACCAGATAAAATCCATTAAGTTGCTCTTCGCAAAGCGTTTTTACCACCTCAATCCATCGGTCTTCATCATTCAGGCATGGGATGTAATGGAAATTTTCTCCTCCTCCGTGTAAAAACTGTTCTTTTCCTTCTACCGAAATTTCTTCTAAAGTTTCCAGGCAGTCTGAAACAAAGGCCGGACAAACAATAGCCAGATTTTTTACTCCTTTTTTCGGAATAGTTTCCAGGGTTTCATCCGTATAAGGCTCTATCCATTTATCTTTTCCTAATCTGGACTGAAAAGAGACAATTGTTTTTTCTTTAGGTAAATTGAGTTTTTCAATCACCAGATTGGTTGTTGTAAAACATTGATGACGGTAGCAGAATTTATGACTCGGATTACTCTCTCTGGAACAGCAGTCGTTTAAATTACACGTTTTGGTAGGGTCGGTTTTATAAATATGCCTTTCCGGAACTCCATGATAAGAAAATTGAAGCGCATCGAAGTTTTCAGGAAGTTTTTCCTTGATGCTTTCTGCCAGACAATTGATATAGATGTCTCTATCGTAAAAAGGTTGAATATAATTGATCTTTACGTTCGGGAACTTGGCTTTTCTTACTTCCTCAGCTTTTTCAATGACCGTTTCTGTTGTACTCATCGCATATTGCGGATACAGCGGGAAAAGTACAATTTCGGAAACGCCCTTCCCGGTTAATTTTCTGATTCCTGTTTCAATGCTTGGCTCAGCATATCGCATTCCGATTTCTACCGGAACATTCACAAGTTTCTGAAGTTTTTTCTGAATTTTTTCTGTAATGACAATCAGTGGAGATCCTTCATCCGTCCAGACGGTTTTATAAGCTTCTGCAGATTTTGCGGGTCTTGTATTTAAAATAATACCACGAACAAGTAATGCACGGAAAATCCAGCGATAGTCTATCACTCTTTCATCCATCAGAAATTCATCAAGATATTCCTTTACATCATTTACGGCCGTAGATTTTGGTGATCCCAGATTGACTAATAAAATTCCTTTCATAAAATATAAATAATGAGTAACTGGTAATGAGTAATTTTTATTGCTTATTATTTTTACTGATTACTTATGTTTTATCCGTTTACAGCTTCTACTTTTTCTACTAAATCGGGTACAAATTGCTTTAGAATATTTTCAATTCCGTTTTTCAGAGTGGCTGTAGAACTTGGACATCCTGAACAGGCTCCCTGAAGAAGCATTTTTGCAGTTTTATGTTCCTGATCGTATTCCATTAAAGAGATTTTTCCGCCATCATTTTCTACTGCAGGTGCAACATATTCGTTCAGGATATCGGAAATCTTCTGTTCATCGTCTGTATATTCTCTGTTAATGATTTTCTCAACAGGGTTTTCATGCTTCTGAGCTTCAATACTGGAAATTTCACCTCCGTTTTGAAGATATTCAGCAATGAAGCCACGAACAGCCATCATTACCTGATGCCATTCTACAGAATTATCTCTCGTTACTGCTACGAAATTATCAGAAATAAAAACTTCCGTAGCGAAATCGAACTCTTTAAAAATTCCCTGAGCCAAAGGAACCCCTTCAGCCTGATCTTTTGATTTTATCTCAACAAAACCGTCCAGTAATAATTTGCTGGAAACGAACTTCATTACATTCGGATTCGGGGTCATTTCAGCGTAGATCTGATACATTTCTTTTTTCTTCTGAAGATAAATTCTCGGGTTGGCCAACAATTCGTCTTCTACTACATTTTTCAGGCTTTCGGCTACATGTTCCCATTCCACAGTATCTTGTTTTGCAATCGCTACAAAATTCGCTGTAATGAAAATTCTTTCTACAAACGGATAGTTGAAAAGCTCCTGTGCTAAAGGAATTTCTGAAATATCTGAATCTCTGTCCAACTCTAAAGATCCCGGAATCAGGTTGTAGTCTGCTACAAATTTCATCACTTTCGGGTTTTCGGTTGGTTCTATAAGGATAGTATGCATTTTTTCGTTAAATTTGAGATACAAAAATACGGAATTAGAAATTAGAAGTCAGAAGCTGGAGTTAGATTTTCGCTATCGGTATCATTTTAAAATTTTGAGAGATAAAATTTAATTTCGAATCAGCTCATTATCAAATTTTCAAATTAAAAAATATGGCACTTATAAAAGAACTTTTAGGTAAAGCACCACAAATAGGCGAAAATACTTTTTTGGCTGAAACAGCGACCATTATTGGGGATGTTACAATGGGGAAAGACTGCAGCGTTTGGTATAATGCGGTGATTCGCGGAGATGTTCATTATATCAAAATGGGTGATAAAGTGAATGTTCAGGATAATGCAATGTTACATTGTACTTATCAGAAACATCCTTTAAATATAGGAAACAATGTATCTATTGGCCATAATGCGATTGTTCACGGATGTACTATTCATGACAATGTTTTAATCGGAATGGGGGCTATCGTGATGGATGATTGCCTGGTTGAAGAAAATTCTATTGTAGGGGCAGGTTCTGTGGTAACTCAGGGAACGCATATTAAATCCGGAGAAGTTTGGGGAGGTGTTCCTGCAAGAAAAATTAAGGATATCAACGCACAGTTATTAGAGGGAGAAGTCAACAGGATTGCAGATAATTATGTGAAATATTCTTCATGGTATAAAGAAAATGTAAAGCACGTTGAAGGATAATAATGAACTTCAAAAGTAAAAAAAGCTCTCCTGATTTATATCAAGAGAGCTTTTTTTAAGCGTTACTTTATTGATATACTAAAACTGCTTTTCCGTTTTCACATTTCACTCCGGTAGGCTCTGCAGGCATCATGCAGTCTGATGTAATGTTGTACTTTTTATTATATTCAGACATGATACTGGTGTAGCTTTTAATTTTAGGAAGAATTTCGTTTTCCATTTTTTTAGGATAGGCAATGTAAGAAACAGGTCCGCCGCAAGCTTTTGATCCGATGGGTGAAAATGCCCAGTCTGCAGCATTGGAGCATTCTTCTTTTGCGATTTCCTCCTCAATAGTTGACTTTATTTTATCTAGTCTGGCCTGATCATATTTTTGACTGTTTTCATCGACAGGTCTTTCAGAGATGTCTTTAGGTAAGGTAGAATCATCATTAACAACCGTTTTGCATGATACTGCAAAAAGAGACAAGCAAAGTAAAACGGATGATATTTTTAACAGTTTATTTTTCATAAAATTTTTTTTAACTAGAATCAAAGTTTATGCCTTAACGACATTTTCCGTAATTTTGACAACGATGAACAATCATTTTTTTGACTTAATAGAGCATACCAACCGAAGTGTATTTTTAACAGGGAAAGCAGGAACAGGAAAGACAACCTTCCTCAATGATTTCGTAAAGCGGACACGCAAGAAACATATTGTAATTGCACCTACGGGGATTGCAGCAATCAATGCTGGAGGGGTTACTATCCATTCGATGTTTGGGTTGCCGTTGAGAACCTTTTTACCGACTACGGAAAGAATTGATACGAGTTTGGCAAATAATATTGCCGATCTGATGCCTCATTTTAAATACCGTAAAGATAAACTTAAGCTCTTAAGAGAAGTTGAAGTCATCATTATTGATGAAGTTTCGATGCTTCGTGCTGATGTTCTGGATATGATGGATTTTTCATTAAGGTTTATCCGAAGAAATAATCAGCGTTTTGGTGGAGTGCAAATGTTGTTTATTGGTGATTTATATCAGCTTCCGCCGGTAGTGAGAGATGAGCATATTTTGAAAATGTGTTATAATTCTCCTTTCTTTTTTGACAGCTTAGCGATTAAGGAAATCCCATTAATTACAATTGAGTTGACGAAAGTTTACCGTCAGTCTGATGAAGAGTTTCTGAAAATTTTAAATGCAATCCGGGACGGTGATGTTGCCAATATTGATTTTGATCATTTGAATGAAAGATATGACCCTGATTTTGATATGGGAAAAGAATCTTACGTTTACTTATGCTCGCACAACAAAATGGCGGACGAAATCAATCAGGAAAAATTAGCGGAGATAAAAGTTGATACCAAAACCTATGAAGCCAAACTTTTTGGAGAATTCAAAGAAAACCAGTTTCCCAACGAACAGTTTTTAGAGCTTAAAATCGGGGCTCAGATCATGTTTATCCGTAATGATATTTCGGGAGAGAAGAAGTATTTCAATGGGAAATTGGGTGAAATTTCCGGACTGGATGAAAACGAAATTAAAGTTGTTTTAGAAGGAAGCGAAAGAGAAATTACCGTAAAAAGAGAAGTCTGGGAACAGAAAAAATATTTTCTGGACACCGATAAGAATATCAAGGAAGAAGTCCTGGGAAGCTTCGAACAGTTTCCGATAAAGCTTGCTTGGGCTGTTACGATACATAAAAGCCAGGGATTAACCTTTGATAAAGTAATTATTGATGCTGGAAAAAGTTTTACAGCGGGGCAAGTGTATGTAGCATTATCACGTTGCCGGACACTGGAAGGAATTGTTTTAAAATCGAAAATTACGCCTGAAGTTATTTTTAAAGACAACCGGATTCTGAAGTTCCAGGGTGAAACTTATGCGAATGATAATGTAGAAGCTATTCTGAATCAGGAGAAATATGATTACAGCATCAGGAAAGTTCTTCGTGCCGTAGATTCTCAATGGCTGCTGAATGAAGTGGAGGAGTGGAATAAATTATCGATTTCTACCAAAAGTATTGATAAGGTAAAGACCAATCAATTATACCTTCAGCTAAAACACGAAATTGTTAACCTTGGAAAGATCTTCGAAAAACTGGAAAGAGTGATTTCACAGAAGGTAAATAATTTTATCGAACAGAAGGAACAATGGTCAGAGATTGAAAGTAAAACAAAAGGAGCGGTTAATTTCTTCTTTACCGAGATCAGAGATAAAATTTTTAATCCCCTGAAAGAATTCTATGCCGAGATAAAAGGTGTAAAAGGATTGAAGCAGTACAATGAAGAGTTTAAAAACTGGCTTGAGGATGTGGAAGAATATCTGAACACTTTAAAAGAAATCCATTTACTGGATACTAAACTTCTGGATGAGAAGAATGATAAGGAAGTCAGTATGAAAATTGCGAAAGTTCCGTCTCAGGTTCTCACCTTTCAATTATTTGAGCAGGGAAAAACTATTTCAGAAATCGCTTTGGAAAGAGGATTGGTAAAAGAAACGGTGATCGGTCATCTGGCGAAATTTGCAGAGCAAGGTTTATTGGATATTTCAAGAGTGATTACGTCAGATAAAATCAAAGCTTTTGAAGATGTTTTCTATAAAGATCCAAAAGAAACGTTGACCGAGTGGAAGAACGCGTTGCCGAGTAATTTTGAATTTAACGAGATCAGGATTTTAATTAATCATTTTACTTATTTGAAGGAGAAAAATAAAGAATAATTTACGTAAAGTTTAGTTTGAATTCCTCTGCAATGATATATTGATTATTTATCATTATTAATTGATTTTGAAAAGAAGCTTTCTTTCCAAAATAACTGGTTTTAACTTTGTGTTTCTCAGAAATTTCTTGAAGCTTTTCAATCATAGAGAAGGTAGCTTTCATAAGTTTACCCGATCCTTTGTGTGAATTTTGAAGAAAAATATCATAATTGATTCCGTTATCAATTTCAATATAATCTTTCCAGTCTCTGTATCCCTGTAGAATTTTCACTATGCAGTATTTAATATCATCAATAAACTTCTCGAGGATTCTGGTTTTGAATTTAGAAATAGATCATGCATACTTTCGTTGTAATCAATCAATAAGGCATGTGATCGATATAAAGATAGCTTTCCTATTTCTTTTTGTTTTAGAAATGCTTCTTTTTTATTTTTAAAATCAAAGCGATATAATTTTTCTTGAAATTTTAAAATTAAAAAGGTTGTTTGGAAATCTTGGATTTCTACAACTTGGTATGAAGCTCTTGAATATTATTCATTTGCCAAATTTAATTTTATTTAGTCGAAAAAATAAAAAGAAATCATTTTCCAATAGTTTTTACCTGAACTACATAATCCATCCTATCAATTACAAAAAGTAACTAATGCGATTTATTAGCTTTACATTTGCTTGGTTTTATACCTAAATTTAAAATTATGAAGAATTTCGAAATGTCGGTTCTTGATCTTGCCCCGGTAAAGCAGGAGAAAAGCATTCACGATACCTTTCAGGACAGTTTGTCTTTGGCGAACTATACTGAAAATTTAGATTATAAAAGATTCTGGCTTGCAGAACATCACAATATGGAAAGCATTGCAAGTTCTGCAACTTCCGTTCTCATTGGTTTTATTGCGAACGGAACTAAAAAAATAAGAGTAGGATCTGGTGGAATTATGCTTCCGAATCACAGCTCATTGGTAATTGCAGAACAATTCGGTACACTGGAATCACTTTTTCCGGGAAGAATTGACCTTGGATTGGGAAGAGCTCCCGGAACGGATGGATTGACCGCTCAAGCACTGGGAAGAAATCCTGCCATTATTAATCAGCAGTTTCCAAGACAGATTCTGGAGCTGCAAAAATATTTTTCTAAGGAAAATCGTGATGCCTTAGTTCGTGCAATTCCGGGAGAAGGATTGGATATTCCGTTGTATATTTTAGGTTCAAGCACAGACAGCGCATTTTTAGCTGCAGAATTAGGACTTCCATATGCTTTTGCCGGACATTTTGCCCCTGAGCAAATGGAAATGGCCTTTAATATTTACAAGGAGCATTTTGAATCTTCAAAATATTTGGATCAGCCTTATATTATTGCTTGTGTAAACGGAATTGCAGCTGAAACTTCTGAGGAAGCGCACAGGATTTCTACTACTTTATTCCAGGCTTTTATTAATATTATAAGAAACGATAGAAAACCTTTTGCTCCGCCGGTTGATAATATGGATGAAATCTGGTCTGCTATGGAAAAATCGATGGTTTTACAGAAGTTAAAATATACTTTGATCGGGGATCAAAAAGAAATTGAAGAAAAGCTTATAAGCTTCCAGGAAAAATTCAATGTAGATGAATTAATGATCAACTCCCATATCTACGATCATCAGAAAAGACTGGAGTCTTATCATATTTTCAGAAATGCTAAAAACACGATATTCAAAGCATAAGATTAATTGGAAGATGCCTTTTTTTATGAGTATCTTTGCATAAATTTAAAAAGTAAAAATGTCTGATATTAAATTAAATACTATTCCAGAGGCTATTGAAGACCTTAAAAATGGTAAAATAATCATAGTAGTAGATGATGAAGACAGAGAAAATGAAGGTGATTTTCTTTGTGCAGCTGAATTAACAACACCGGAAATCATAAATTTTATGGCTCTTCACGGAAGAGGATTGATCTGTATGCCGCTTCCTGAAAAGAGATGTGATGAACTTGGATTGGAAGTAATGGTAAGCAGAAGCAGCGATCCGAAAGAAACTGCTTTCACCGTATCCGTTGACCTTCTTGGGAACGGAACTTCTACAGGAATTTCTGCTGGGGATAGAGCGAAAACCATTTTAGCTTTGATGGATGAAAAATCTAAGCCTACAGATTTCATGAGACCGGGGCATATTTTCCCGCTTCGTGCCAGAAAAGGTGGAGTTCTGAAAAGAGCGGGACATACTGAAGCGGCGATTGATCTTACTCATTTGGCTGGATTAAAGGAAGGCGGTGTAATCTGCGAGATTATGAATGAAGACGGATCAATGGCGCGTCTACCGGATTTACATGTTTTTGCTCAAAAGCATGATATGAAAATCGTTTCTATTGAAGATCTGATTCATTATCAGCTTAAAAAAGGAAACCTGATCGAGAGATTAGAAGAAAGAAAAGTGAAAACAGCTTATGGAGATTTTGATTTCTTTGCTTTCAGAGAAACCTCAAATGACCAGATTCATTTTGCTTTGACGAAAGGTTCCTGGACTGTTGATGAACCTGTTTTGGTAAGAGTTCAGTCTTCCGATTCTTATTTTGATGTACTGACAAGATTGAATAATGGTGAAAAACCTCTATTGGAGAAAGTAACCAATATGGTTAATGAAGCAGGGAAAGGAGCTATTATTTTCATTAATAATGTTTCGAATTCTGAAAATACATTAAGAAAGCTACAACAGTTCTTAAATTATCAGGACGGTCAGGAACAACATCCTACATTGGCTTATAATTACAGAGATTACGGAATCGGAACCCAGATTTTAAAAAATCTAGGAATTAATAAGTTTAAAGTAATCACTCAAAACCCTAATATTAAGCCTCAAGTTGGAGGGTATGATGTTGAGGTGACAGAGATGGTACAACTATAAATGAGAATTGTGAATGGTCAATTTGCTTTGCAAGTGAATTTTCTTCACTACTAAAGTTGATAATGAAAAGAATTCACAATTAACAATTCACTTCGACGAAATAAAAATGGCTTGATAAAATCAAGCCATTTTTATTTCGTCGAAATTTCTGAAACCGTTCAGAAAATCTTTCACGTTCATTCTTTTCTTTCCTTCCAGTTGTAATTCTAAAGGGAAATATATACCGTCTTTTGTATAAATCTTAAAATCATTTTTCGAAACGACTAAACTTCCTGCAGGCTGATTGTGACTTGAAAGTTCGAATTTTCCACCGAATATTTTTAACCCTTTTTCCTCTTCTGCGATTTTTAATATTGTAAAAGCTGCAGGATAGGGAGACATTCCTAAAATAAACTGGTGAATCTTTTTTGATGTTTTTGTCCAGTCGATTTTGGTGTCTTCTTTAAAGATTTTATAAGCGTTTTTCGGATGCTCTACATTAGGTTGAGGTTTTTCAATAATGGCGTTTTCTGCTAATCCGTCCAACGTTTTTACTACTAGTTTTGAACCCATTTCCATCAATCTGTCGTGAAGGCTTCCTGCATTTTCATCAGGTAAAATAGCTAGTTCTTCCTGTAATAAAATATTTCCTTCGTCAATTTTTTCATTGATAAAAAATGTAGTTGCTCCGGTTTTTTCTTCACCGTTAATAACCGCATAATTGATTGGAGCAGCACCTCTGTAATCGGGAAGTAGGGAAGCATGTAAATTGAAAGTACCCATTTTAGGCATTTCAAAAAGAACTTTTGGCATCATCCTGAAAGCTACTACCACAAAAACATCAGCATCAAGCTTTCTTAATTCTTCTAAAAACTCAGGATTTCTCAATTTTTCAGGCTGAAAAACGGGAAGATTATTTTCTACGGCAAAAACCTTTACAGGAGACTGGCTGATTTTCTGTCCGCGTCCGCTCGCTTTATCAGCAACGGTTACAACACCTACAACTTCATGATGTGATTGATGAATGGCCTCCAAGGAAGTCTTTGCAAACTCCGGGGTGCCTAAAAAAACTACTTTCAATGATTTCATGGTGCAAAGATAAGTTCTTTATTAAAGGATTAAAAGATTTAAAAATTATTTCTGTCATTCTGAAAGAAACGTTATGAAGTAAAGAATCTATTGGAATTGAAATAGATTCCTGTTGTTAAAATGACAATGATATTTAAGCTAACATATATGTTCTGAAATTCAACATTTTTACTTTTCCTGAATCTAAAAGATAAATGAGGTTTTCCAGGATGTTATCTTTCGGATGATAAGTAAGCTGTATCGAGAGTTCTTCTATCGTTGCCGGTTTTTTAGCTAAAATGTTGATGATTTCCAGAGAAATATTCTGTCCGAAAACAGACCGTTTCTTTTTTTCACAGACAGAACAGTTACCACAATTTTTAGTGTCCTTTTCTCCAAAATAAGAAAGAATAAGCTTCATTTTGCAGTATTGGTTATCCTCAAGATAAAATTTCATTTCCTCCCACTTCTGGATCTTGTTTTTCTGAATATGTTCAAACAGTTTCCAGTATGAGCTGTTAATA
>JBCNMJ010000139.1:0-9983 GCA_039594975.1 Chryseobacterium sp.
GGAGAACTGGTTCATATGCTTGAAAGACATCATATTGAAGGAAATCCTGCAGGAGCTATCGCAGCCAACCTTCAGGCAGCTTATGATGAATATTGCTAAGAAACAATAAATCTAAATATCAAACCGTTACAAAATTTGTAGCGGTTTTTTTATTTATCCTCTTAAAAAATTCCCTGAAAATCCAAATATCATTATATTTGTTGAAATGGCAACAAAAGCATTATTCAATACTGTAGTCAACTGGTTTATCCGCCAAAGGATGGATCAGATTCAGAATTTTATGAATCATCCTATTGAGACTCAGAAAGGTATTCTTTTTTCTCAATTATTTCATGCTGAGGATACGGAATATGGCAAAAAGTATGGATTTAACTCCATATCGAGCTATCAGGATTTTAAAAATAAAGTCCCGATTGTTACGTATGAAGACTTTGAACCTTATATTGAAAAAGCAAGACAGGGGCAAAAGGATGTAAGCTGGCCGGGATACATTAAATATTTCGCCAAATCTTCCGGAACAACCAATGCCAAGAGTAAATTCATTCCTATTTCTGATGAAAGCTTAGAATACTGTCATATGAAGGCCGGGAAAGATATGGTTTCCATTTATGCCAATAACCACCCGGAAAATCAGCTATTCAATTATAAAAACTTACGCTTAGGGGGAAGCTCGGAATTGTATGCGGATTTTAACACCAAATTTGGTGATTTGTCTGCTATTTTAATCGATAATTTACCGTTTTGGGTAGAAATTACCACCACTCCGAGTAAAAAGGTTTCTTTGATGGGAGAATGGGAAAGCAAGCTCAAGGCAATTACTTCGGAAGTTAAAAATGAAGATGTAGGAAGTATTCTTGGAGTTCCAAGCTGGATGATGGTTCTTTTGCAAAGGGTATTAAAGGAAACTGAGGTTAAAAGTATTTCAGAATTGTGGCCCAATCTGGAAGTATTTTTCCACGGCGGAATCAGCTTTAAACCTTACAAAGAACAGTTTAAACAGATCATAGGTAAAAACATCAATTACTACGAGATTTATAATGCTTCTGAAGGCTTTTTTGGAATCCAAGATAAACCTAATAGTGATGAAATGCTGCTTATGCTTGATTATGGTATTTTCTATGAGTTCATCCCTATGGATGAGTTTCATTTTTCAAATCCTAAGGTTGTAAGTCTGGAAGATGTGGAAGTAGGGAAAAACTATGCTATGGTCATTACGACCAATGGTGGTTTATGGAGATACTTAATCGGAGACACAGTTGTATTTACATCAGTCAATCCGTTCAGAATAAAGATTACAGGAAGAACAAAACATTATATCAATGCTTTTGGAGAAGAGCTCATGATTACCAATGTAGAATCTGCCCTCACTAAAGCTTGCGAACTTACCAATGCAAAGATTACCGAATTTACCGGAGCTCCTGTTTTTATGAAAAATAATGAAAGCGGAGCCCACGAATGGATCTTTGAATTTTGCCAGCAACCGGAAGACCTGGAACAGTTTATTGATATTTTTGATCAGCATTTAAAATCAATAAATTCTGATTACGAAGCTAAAAGGTATAATAATATGACCTTAAAAAGGCCAATTGTACATATTGCAAAAGAAAATTTATTCTACAACTGGCTGGAATCAAAAGGAAAGTTAGGAGGACAAAATAAAGTTCCAAGACTAAGCAACGATCGGGAATACATCGATCCTTTATTGGAAATGAATAAATAAAAAACCGCAGTAATTCTGCGGTTTTTTATTATTTTTTCAAGTCTTCTTTTAACTTTTTGGCTCCGGTTTCCACTTTTTCAGCTCCTTTTGCCGCGGCATCCTTCACATCTTTCCCCACCTGCTGTGCTCCTTCTTTAATGTCTTTTCCTACATTATGAAGATCTTCCTTAGCTTTTTGAGTCGTATTATCTATTTTATTACCTGTTTCTTCTACTTTTTCGTGTATTTCTTTTCTCGTTTCATTGATTTTAGTAGAATCTACTCCTGAAGGAGTTTCAGTAACCGTAGTGGTAGTTGTGGTTACAGATCCGTCCGGATTTTCCACCTGCTCCGTTTTGGTAGTGGATTTAGTACAAGAAACAGCTAAAATGGAAATAGCCAATGCGGATAAAATTTGTTTTTTCATATTTATATAATTTTAGTTTTGTTCAGTTTTTACTTCTGAAGATTCTGATGTGTTTTGTCGTTTTTCTTCACTGCTTTTCTTCTTTTCCTCTTCCTGCTTCTTCTTGTTTTCTTTCTCCAGCTCATCTGCAATTCTTTTTTCTTCTGCCTGAAGCTTCGCAGCCTCTTTTATAGAATCCTGATATTGCTGAGAAGACATTTTTATTTTCATAATCACAGCTTCAGAAGTGGCTCCCGCAGAAAAAGAATCTATTGCCGTAGTATCATAACTAGGTTTCAAATCCTGTGAATTATCAACAGAAACCGGTTCTTTATTCGAACAGGCACTTAAAATTAATAAAATAAGTAATGCCGAGAAAATATTTTTCATGGAACTAATTTAATAGAAATTCTGCAATTACCGGATAATGATCTGATAATTTAACCGAATGATCAACCTTATAGCTCAATGGAATAATTGATTTTGAACTGAATATATAATCTAGTCTAAGTGGAACCTTATAATCGTGAAAGCTTGTAGAAATACCGTTTCCTGCAGTCAAATATGCATCCTGAAGATCTTTACCAAGATTATAATATTCATAAGAATTAGGTACAGAGTTAAAATCTCCAGCCAATATTACAGGATAAGGAGACAGATCAACAACTTTTCTGATTTTTTTGATCTGGTTTTCGTGAGCCTGAAACGTTGGAATCATATGGGAAAGCAATGTGTTGATTTTATTTTCTTTTCCAAAATCTGTAAAATTAAACATCCCTTTATTTAGCCTGAACGGTTCCAGATATACATTGACCACACGAATGATTTTCCCGTTAATATCTACATCCGCATAAAAGGAATTCCCTCTCGATTTATCCGTAATCAGTTCCTCCTGTCTTACGATTTTGTGCTTTGTTTTTAAGATTACTGTAGGATATTTCACCATATCTTTCCGCAAAGCTCTGTTGGTATCTTTTTCCTGCACCAATATAATATCTGCATTTTGATCTCTTATATATTTTTTCACTTTATCCCATCCAAAATCTCCGTATTTAACATTAAAGGTCAATACTTTAATATCTCTTATACTTCTGACATTATCTGTTTTAGAAGAAAAATTGATCCATCTTCGGATAGGATTTAAAAAAATAAGTGTTCCCAAAGCAAACACTACAGCAATTTTTTTCCTTTTAAAAACCCATACGATGGTCAACAAAATATGAATAATGATAAGATAGGGAAACGCCAGAGAAAGCAGATTCAAATTCCCGAGTAAATTAGGCGCAATCCACGCATTTCCTAAAGTACATAACAATAGAATTGCAATAAGTAGATGAGAAAATAGCAATAACTGGTTCGGCTTCATAAAAACGGTGTAATCACATTTGTTTTAACAAAAACCCTACCAATTGAATTTATTTAACGCTTTTTATGATTTTTAATTTGCTAGTTTAAAGGTAGCTATCACCGGAAAATGGTCCGAAATCTGTACATGGTGATCGACTTTATAACTCACCGGCTGTATGGATTTTGAGGTAAAAATATAATCAATACGCAACGGAAATTTGAAATCATGAAAGCTGGTCCCGCTTCCTCTTCCGACTTCTATAAAAGCATCTTTAAGGTTATCAGAGACTTTGTAATATTCATAAGAATTGGGTACAGAATTAAAATCTCCAACCACAAATACGGGATAAGGAGAATTCTCTATTTCTTTTTTTATACTATCGATCTGATCCTGATGATTTTTAAAATTACTGAGAAGCTTTCTCAGAACATTTTTCGTCTTTATTTCGTCCTCATCTTTATTCCCATTGAGTTTTACCATATCTTTTACAATGCCAAAAGACTCCAAATGTACATTAATACACCGGTAGATTTTCCCGCGAATATTAATATCAATCACCTCACATTGTGCCGTAATATCTTTATTTTCTAATCCTTCAAAAAGATTTTTATGGTTTACCACTTCATGCCTGGAATAAAAAGAAAGTACAGGCATATTACTTTTCCCTGAAAGATTTTTAAGCTTAATATCAGGAATAGAAGGCTCCTGCAAAAAAACTACATCTGCATTTTGTCCGTCAATATAATCCTGGATTTGATCTACTCCAAACTTTCCTCCTTTTGCATTTAAAGAAACAATTTTCAGATTGGCTTCCTGATCTTTTTTCGATGAAAAGTTTACCCATCTTATAACGGGTTTAAAAAACAATAAGCCTAACAAAAGAAATACAAAAGCCCGTTTTTTCCAGCTTATAATCCAGAAAAAAGTAAGCAATATATATAGGCTGATTAAAACCGGAAATCCTAAGGAAAGTAAATTGAACCACGGGAATACTTTAGGGGGAACAATACTGTTCATCAATACTCCCAACAAGAGTATGAAAATTCCTAAATGTAATATGAAAAGGATGAGACGAAAAACTTTCACAGAATGGTTTTTAATTGAATCTATATAAATGTTTTTTCCAGATTCTGGCTAAAATCCATCCTACCAAAGCTCCGCCGACGTGGGCAAGATGAGCAATTCCTCCTCCATTTCCTGAAACGCCTAGATAGATAGAGATTACAATCACTATTGGCATCAAATATTTTACTTTGATAGGAACCGGGATAAACATGATTCCAATTTTGGCATCAGGATATAAGGTTGCAAAAGCAGTTACAACGCCAAATATAGCACCAGAAGCTCCCAACATCGGTGTTCTTAATAAATTATAATATTGACTAGAAAGTTCTTGTCCTTCTATAGTGGTTGCGCTTATTTTAAGGTCTCCTACATAATCTATTGCAGCTTTTGGATAAATCTCAGATGCATTTAAGCCCAAACTTTGCAGACCGAAAATAATTTGCTGAGCTTCAACAAAACTCCAAAGGTTGAAAAGAAAAAAAGATCCTAATCCACTAAGAAAATATAATATTAAGTATTTCTTCTCTCCTAAAACCTGTTCTAAAACAGGTCCGAAACTAAATAATGTAAACATATTGAATACAATATGCATTATTCCTCCGGGTTCTTTAAGAGGCGCATGCATAAACATATGAGTAATTATTTGCCAAGATTTAAAATTAGGCGAGAAAGGATAAAACCCCGAAAAAGTATTGTATAAATTGGGCAACAGAAAATTTGCTACTAAATAAACAATAACATTTAAAATGATAATATTTCTTGTAATCGGTGTTATGTTATTAAACATTTTTAAAATTTGTTTTTAAAATCATTAAACGGAATTTCATAGAAACATCTTTTCCCATTGGGAAGAAATTCCGGGAAACCTAATGCTGTAAAGTCTCTGATAAGCTGTTCTGCATCTTTTTTATAAATGAAATCGAAACGGGATTTAGACTGCATTTTATTCCATTGATTCTGATAAAAATGCATAAATTCTTCTTCTGTCTTATACTCCAGAATATCAAAAAGATTTTCCAGGAACTTCATCACCTGGGTTTCCTTCAATCCTTCGGGAACGGCATCTATTCTCAACACATTTTCATGTGCAATACTCATTTCAAATCCAAGCTCCGGAAGGTATTTTTTTATGGATTTATATTTATTTTTCTCAATCTCATTCATATGATATTCCAGAGAGAAAAGAAGGGCATGACTAAGAGAAGAGCCTTTTTTATCAGATTTATTATTTTCTGAAACCGTTAACCTGTGCATTCTTCCCAGATCCAGCATCAGCGTTCTGTCTCCTTTATTGAAAAGCCAGTATCCGTTGGGCAGCCTCATCAGATCTTCATCAAAATCCTCATCTTCAAACAGATTGATTTTTGATGGCTCTGCAGCAATATTCTGATGATACATTTCTGCCAGATTTTGAATCTCTGCCTGCTTTATCGCACCCCTTTCTTCCAAAAAAGGATTATAGTCCTTATCTACAATGATCTCCGGCATTTTAATAAATCCGCTTCCTCCTCCACTGTTACTTTTGCTTGGAAACGTTTTTTGCAGCATTTCATCGAGCTGCGGATCTTTCTCAAAATCAAGGCTCGGAGCGACATTATAAACTCCCAGCGATCTTTTAATTGTTGAGCGCAATAAAGCAAAAATAAGATGTTCGTCTTCAAACTTTACTTCTGTTTTCTGTGGATGGATATTGACGTCTATTTTCTCAGGATCAAGCTCTAAGAAAAGGAAAAACGTTGGAATATATCCCGGTAAAAGCAGTCCTTCAAATGCTTCCTGTACCGCTTTATTGAAATATGGGCTTTTAAAATATCTTCCATTAACGAAAAGAAACTGTTCGCCTCTTGTTTTTTTGGCCCCTTCCGGTTTTGCAACGAATCCGTGAAGTTTGCACCAAATAATATCTTCTTTAATAGGGATCAGTTGTGGCTGGAGCTTTCTTCCGAAAATATCCACAATACGCTGCATCTGACTTCCTTTTCTCAGTCTGAAAACAGCTTCATCATCGTGAAATAAAGAAAATTCCAGGTTTTCATGGGCCAGAGCAACTCTTTGAAATTCGTCGATGACGTGTCTGAATTCAATATTATTATTTTTCAGGAATTTTCTTCTTGCCGGAACGTTATAGAATAGATTCTTCACTAAAAAGTTAGATCCGTCTGCGGTTTGTATTGGATCCTGAAATTGGAAAACACCTCCTTCGATGTAAATGTTGGTTCCAATTGTTGCATCTTTTTGTTTGGTTCTCAGCTCAACCTGGGAAACCGCCGCAATAGAAGCCAAAGCTTCACCCCTGAAACCTTTGGTCGCAATTTTAAAAATATCTTCCGTTCCTCTGATCTTTGAAGTTGCATGTCTTTCAAAAGCCATTCTTGCATCAGTCTCAGACATTCCTTTTCCATCATCCACCACCTGAATAAGGTTTTTCCCCGCATCTCTTACGATCAATTCCACTTTAGTGGCATCTGCATCTATTGCATTTTCCAAAAGTTCTTTCACAATAGAAGCCGGTCGCTGCACGACCTCTCCTGCCGCAATTTGATTGGCTACATGATCCGGTAAAAGCTGAATAATATCTGACATAAAAAATGTAAATCAACTTACAAAAATAAGTAATGAAAACGGGAATAAAAACTTTCTATCCGCGAATTAAATTTTAATTATTAACATATCAACAACCTAGCCACATTCAGAACTAAGCCAATATGGCAATACTGCGAGAGTTTTTTAAAATACAATCCCCTAATCGCATTATACAATTAGAGGATTGATTCACAGCTAGTTTACACAAAATTAATACTGAAGTATTTTTATTTTTCTAATATCAGTCTTCAAAAACAAATTTTCTTTTTTCTTTTCTCTTGGGAATTCCATGGATCTTATCATATAAATATGCTAACAAATTCGGTCTCTTATAGATCTTTGAATATCTGTATTTTGTATTAAAATGTCTTACATGAATTTTATAAGCATCATAACCAATTACAATGAGAAGACAGAAGCTTATCACATAAAATACTCTAAATTCAAGATAGTAATACGTAAGTCCGGAAAACACAGCTCCCAAAACATAAGCCAGCATAATGCTCATCAACAGTTTAGCTCTTGCCGTAAGCTCGGGATTCTTTCTGTATTTTTTTTGGGTAAACATGGAAAACAGAATCCCAAGGTCGGTAGTGGTTCCGGTAAGGTGGGTTGTTTTCACCGAAAAGTTGGAAATACTTGCCGTCAATCCGTTCTGAAGCCCTGTTGCAAACAACATTAAAGCTACCAAAGCTTCCGTCTCCTCCAAGGTTTTCTGGTAGAAAAACTGGCCGTAAATTCCAACAAATAATAAGCATGTGATCTCTAAGACAATAGGCATAGCATGAGCAAAATATTTACTCTTTTTATTAAAGTTGATCACAATAAAATTAGAAAGAAAACTTCCGAAGAAAAACAGGAAAATCCATCCTCCGACTACCGCGACCTGCGTCCAGTTTCCTTTACTTATTTCTGCTGCCAAAATAGCATAGTGCCCCGTTACGTTCGAGGTAAATGAGAGAAATATCAATAGAGAAGCAATATTTATAGTTCCTGCTGTAAAGGCAGTCAGCGTTCCCAGTTTTATATTATCTCCCAACGTTCTGCTGTTACTATAATTTCTTAACATTTTATTATCTTTTTAGAAAATTAGAATTAGGCAAAAATCTCAGCCAACCTTCCTCTTTCCGGAAGTCTTTCATGGATTTCAATTGTTATTTCCCGAGACTTAAGATTTTTACATTTTTTGATGTAAGGAATAAGATCAAATTTCCCTTTTCCTTTACTTTTTATTGACGAACTGTAGTAAGCCTCCTCAATATGTTCCGCTTTTATATACTGATCGAAGGTTCTCTGAAAGCTTCCTGTAAAAACATCACAAATAATCTTATCAATCAGGTGCGGATATTTATTTTTAATAATCTCATAAGCATCATTAAACTCCTGCGGTTTGATTTTATTAAAAATCGTGCTTTTGGTATTAAAGAGAAGATCGCGGATAGAATCTCCCATATCATAGCCTGAAACCAAAAAAACAGTATATTGATTTTGATCTTCAGAAGCATTTTTTTCTTTCAGAACCTCTTTTAATACATTTAAAGATTCTAGAGAATAATCTGTGGCTATTAAAATCGATTTGGTCATATTTTTAAGATTTAGGTTCGTATTATCTTTTTTGATGATACAAAACTAGAACGACCAAATTAGAAGCTCTTTGGAATGGAATTAAAATGTAATTAAAGAGATTAAAATGAGATTAGAAAATTGTTAAGAGGTCTTAATATTGAAACAATTCACTAAATAGAACTCCTGTTAAACAGGATTATTAAAGACAAGATGCTTCGCTTCGCTCAGCATGACATCGCTAAAACAAGAAGTTAATATTAGAATTGTCATGCTGAGCGAAGCCGAAGCATCCCATTAATCCAATTTCTCCTCCTTCAGTGTGCTGTAGAAATTAGGAAAACGCAGTTGCACTGTTGTTCCTTGGTTTTCATGAGAGCTTACGATCAATTCGCCATGATGCATTCTCACAATATTTCTTGCTAAAGGAAGGCCAATCCCATAACCTTCGTAGTTTTTGGTATTAGAAGCCCGGAAAAAGGGATCATAAATTTTATTCATTTCCTCCTCAGGAATCCCGATTCCATTATCCTTTATAATGATATAGACATCTGCATCCGTTGCTCCCAGCGAAACTTTAACCTGCTGGAAATTAGAGTATTTACAGCCGTTCTGAATAATATTCGTAACGGCAAGATGAAGCAATTGTTCGTTACCCTGAACCTTTAATTTCTTGGGATTATCCGGTAACATACTGATGTCTAAATAGATATTGTTTCTAGAATCAATTCTTCGCAATGTTTCAATAACATCCCAAAGCAGCTGATCGATCCTAACCTTATCCATCTTCTGAATCTTTCCGTCAAAACCGGTCTGGGCAATCATTAATAAGGCTTTTATTTTTTTGTCTAATTTTTCTGCTTCATCCAAAATAATTCCCAATGTTTCCTTATACTCATCATTGGTTCTGGAGATCGAAAGCGCAACATCCGCTTCCCCCATAATGGACGTAAGAGGCGTTCTCAACTCATGGGAAACATTTCCGATCAGGTGATTTTGAGTTTCAAAGGACGTTTCGATACGGTTCAGCATATCATTAAAGGTTTCCACCAATTCATTCAATTCTTTATTATCCGGCTGAGGCTCAAGACGCAGATGAAGATTTTCCGAGCTTATTTCCTTTACTTTCCCCGTAATTTTTAAAATAGGTTTGAAAAGTGTTTTAGATAAATAAAAAGAGAAGATCATACTAAAGAACAACGAAAGCACAATACAGGTGATTAACGTTCTTTTCAAAAAGCCTAAATAATAAACCACATAATGATTTTTAGCAGAAGCTATCGCAATATAATTTTTGTCATCATGCCTGAAAGTCTGAC
>JBCNMJ010000140.1:0-9832 GCA_039594975.1 Chryseobacterium sp.
TTGGGGAATATCAAATATTATAAAGAAAATCTTAAACAGCTGATGGCTCCCGAGTATGTTGCTATACCAAAAGGGTTGGAGGCAACCGGAAACAAAGGTGTCATTTATAAAGAACCTTTTGGGGGAATTTTTTTTGATTCTCAATGGCTTAGTAAATATATAAAATTTTACTAGGCAACGATACTATGGTACAAAAATTCATTCCTATTGACAATCATTTCTATTTAACGATTATTAATACAAAGCTAATTTTCCTATTCTAGTATGGAATGAGATTTTTTCTCAATTACGTATTGAAATTCTATTATTGGTAATTTTATACTCGCTTACATGCAAAAATGGTAAAAAAAAATATTAATTTTTGATGTTTTTTTTGTTTAAAAGTGTTTTTTTTACACTTGTTTTTATTTTTTTTAACTTTTTTTTTCTTAATTCTTATCATAATATTTAGGTACAAAAATAAAATATTTTCTTGTTATAATTTATGTTATAAATACTTGTTAATTGAACTATTACAATACTGATAAGTGTAAATTTAACGATAACCTTATCATATTTTATATGTGAATGTTTTCATAAAAAATCGATATGTAAACTGTTGATATTTAGGTATTACTGTGGAAATTATTTTTTTTATTCAATTGAATTTTTATATTTGTCATGTTACATAAATGTTAACACCTTAGATGAACTCAAACTTTATTCATACATATGTATCGGTGGATTGTGTTGTTTTCGGATTTGATCACGAAAATCGACTGAATATTTTACTGGTTGAACGCCACCTTGACGAGAAAAGACAAATTAAGCTTCCCGGAAGTCTTATTTTTAGTGATGAAGATGTGGATGATGCGGCCCAAAGAGTTCTGCATGAACTGACCGGTATAAAGAAAATGATCCTTAAACAATTCAAATGTTTTGCAGATCCTATGAGAGCAAATAATGAGAATGATATTAAATGGATGGGAATGGAGTATAAGCATCATATTGACAGAATTATTACGGTAGCATACTTATCTCTTTGTAAAATAGATCATAAAATTAACAGCACAAAATATAGTACGGTAGATTGGTTCCCGGTTGATGAAGTTCCTTCTCTGCCATTTGATCACAATAAAATTATCAATGAGTCTTTAGTGGAAGTAAGAAAATGGATAGAACTGGATTTCTCTATTATTTTTGAGCTTCTTCCAAAGAAGTTTACCATCAGACAACTCTATCAGCTATACAGCGCGTTGAGTGAAAAGTATATCGATATTAAGAATTTTCATAAAAAAATATCTTCTTTCAGTTATATCGTTCCATTGGATGAAATTGAAACCAATGTATCACACCGTGCAGCAAGATACTATAAGTTTGATGCTAAGATTTACAAAAAAAACAATACTAAACTAATAAAATAATCCTCTTCTTTAAAATTATGTATTTACTAGGCTATGATATCGGCAGCTCGTCTGTGAAAGTTTGTCTCATTGAGGCATCCAGCGGAAAAGTGATTGCATCAGAATTTTCTCCTAAAAAAGAAATGAAAATCACTGCTGTTCAGCCCGGTTGGGCAGAGCAGAATCCTGTGGATTGGTGGACAAACCTTAAGCTGGCCCATGAAGCCGTAATGCATGAATCGGGAATACATCCCGAAGATATTAAAGGAATCGGGATTACCTGGCAAATGCATGGTTTGATCTTGGTGGATAAAGATCAAAATTTATTAAGACCTTCAATCATCTGGTGTGATAGTCGTGCTGTGCCTTATGGTGAAAAGGCATTTAAAGAAATCGGGGAAGAAAAATGTCTGTCTCATTTACTGAATTCTCCTGGAAATTTTACAGCTTCGAAATTAGCCTGGGTAAAAGACAACGAGCCGGAAATTTTTGCAAAGATTGATAAAATAATGCTTCCGGGGGATTATATCGCCATGAGACTTTCCGGGGAAATCGGAATGACGATAGAAGGTTTGTCAGAAGGAATTTTCTGGGATTTTAAAAACAATTGTATTTCGGAAGATGTGATCAATTATTATGGAATTCCGAAAAGCTTTTTCCCTGAAATTGTCCCGACATTCGGTATTCAGGCAACAGTTTCTGCTGCAGCAGCTGAAGAATTAGGATTAAAGGAAGGAACCCCAATATCTTACAGAGCAGGAGATCAGCCGAATAATGCTTTGTCATTAAATGTTTTCAATCCGGGAGAAATTGCTTCCACGGCAGGAACTTCAGGTGTAGTTTACGGAGTTTTGGACCAACTGGATTATGATAAATTATCAAGAGTAAACACTTTTGCACACGTAAATCACACGGAAGAGCTAACCAGACTGGGAGTTTTACTTTGTATTAACGGAACAGGAATCTTAAATTCCTGGTTAAAACATAATTTTGCAACTTCATTGTCTTCTTATGGAGATATGAATGATCTGGCTTCTCTTTCCCCTGTTGGAGCAAAAGGATTAAGTATCATTCCTTTTGGTAATGGTGCAGAAAGGGTGCTGGAAAATAAAGAAACCAATTGTTCTATTCACGGAATTAATTTCAATATACATACAAAAGGAGATATTTTACGTGCTGCGCAGGAAGGCATTGTTTTCTCCTATGAGTACGGAATGAATATCATGAGAAATATCGGAATGGATATTCAGGTAATTCGTGCAGGAAATGCCAATATGTTTTTAAGTTCGATTTTCAGGAAATCACTGGCCGGGGTGAGTAATGCTGTTATTGAGCTTTATGATACAGACGGAGCGGTAGGTGCTGCGAGGGCAGCAGGAATGGGAATCGGTTTTTATGCAGACTCTAAAGAAGCTTTTGCCTCTCTCGAAAGAATTGCTGTCATAGAACCCCAATTAGAAAAGCGAGAACAATATCTGGAAGCCTATTCAAGATGGAAACAACATCTTAACGAAATAATATAATCCTAAAACAAAGGAATTTTCCATTGTACTTATTGACCTTTTGAGATCAATGAGCAGGGGATTCTTACATCAGATTTAAAAGAAATTAAAATTTAAACAATTATATATGAACACTTTAACAGGTACAAAAGAGTTTTTTACAGGTATCGACAAAATCAAATTTGAAGGAAAAGAAAGCAGAAATCCAATGGCTTTCAGATATTATGATGCGGAAAGAATTGTCATGGGAAAACCTATGAAAGACTGGACGCGTTTTGCAATGGCTTGGTGGCATACCTTATGTGCTAACGGAAGCGATCCTTTCGGGGGACCTACGATTCACCATCCTTGGGATATCGGAAATGATGCCGTGACAAGAGCAATGCATAAAATGGATGCAGGTTTTGAATTTATGTCTAAAATGGGTTTCAATTATTATTGCTTCCACGATATCGACTTGGTAGATCCTGCAGATAACTGGAAAGAGTATGAAAAAAATCTTCAGGCTGTAGTAGAATATGCAAAACAGAAGCAACAGGAAACAGGAATTAAGCTTTTATGGGGAACTGCAAACGTTTTCACTCACGAAAGATACATGAACGGAGCTTCTACCAATCCAAATTTTGATGTGGTGGCTTGCGCAGGAACTCAGGTTAAAAATTCTATCGATGCAACTATCGCACTTGGTGGTGAGAACTACGTATTCTGGGGTGGTAGAGAAGGTTATATGAGTCTTTTAAACACGGACATGAAGCGTGAAAAAGATCATTTGGCACGTTTCCTTTCCATGTCAAGAGATTATGCTCGCCAACAAGGTTTCAAAGGAACTTTCCTTATTGAGCCAAAACCTATGGAGCCTACAAAACACCAGTACGACTACGATTCTGAAACGGTGATCGGTTTCTTAAGACATTACGGATTAGATAAAGATTTTAAATTAAATATTGAAGTTAACCACGCAACTCTTGCAGGTCATACTTTCGAGCATGAACTTCAGGTAGCGGTAGACGCAGGACTTTTAGGAAGTATCGATGCGAACAGGGGAGATTACCAGAACGGATGGGATACAGACCAGTTCCCGGTAGATTATTATGACATGGTTCAGGCCTGGTTGGTACTTTTGCCAGTTGGAGGTCTAGGAAATGGAGGCGTAAACTTCGATGCTAAGATCAGAAGAAATTCTATCGATCCAGAAGATTTGTTTATCTCTCATATTTCAGGAATGGATGTTTTTGCAAAAGGACTTTTAGCCGCTGCAGATATTCTTGAAAATTCAGATTATAAAAAATTGAGAACAGACCGTTATGCTTCGTTTGACAACGGAAACGGTAAGGCTTTTGAAGACGGAACGCTTACTTTGGAAGATCTTCAGAGAATAGCTCATGAAATTGGGGAACCACAGCCAAAAAGCGGAAAGCAGGAATTGTTTGAAGCTATTGTGAACATGTATATCTAAAAATGTAAAAAGGCTGTTAAGCACTAAGGATTTTCTCAGAGTTATAATTATTACCGGCCTTTTTATTCAACCCTAATATTTAAAACATAATAATTATGAACCGATTTTATTTAGCTAAAACCAATAAGGCTGCTCTCTTTTTTGCGATGGCTTTATTGCCTTCCGGCTTGGCATATTCTCAGACTAAAAAAGATACTGTTGCTAAAGAGAAAAAAATAGAAGAAGTAGTTGTCATTGGTTATGGTACCCAAAGAAAAGAAGCCGTTACAGGTTCTGTTGTTACCGTAAAAGGTGAAGCTCTTAGGGAGGTTCCTACCGCGAATATAACACAAGCTTTACAAAGTAGAAGTGCTGGGGTAGAAATCAATCAAACGTCCAGTAAACCTGGGGCGACCATGAAAATACGAATTAGAGGAACGAGATCATTATCAGACTCTGCAAATGATCCGCTTATCGTATTGGACGGAATTCCTTTTGTAGGATCTTTGGGAGATATAAGCTCTAGTGACATCAAGAGTGTGGATATTTTGAAAGATGCATCTGCAACCGCTATTTATGGATCCAGAGGAGCGAACGGGGTTATATTAGTTACAACAAACAGAGGATCAAAAGGGCAAAAGCCTAGATTTACTTATAATTCTTTCACGGGGAGTCAAACCCTGTTTTCTAGGTATCCTATGATGAATGGCGCTCAATTGACTAAGCTGAGACATGACGCCAATGATCTCATCAAAAATGGAGACAGTGAAAAAGACGGAGTTGATACGGATTGGCAAAAACTCTATTATAAGCCAGCAATGATAACAAACCATGATGTTGGAGTTTCCGGAGGTACAGATGGTGGTAATTATAATGTTGGTTTATCATACTTGAAGCAAGATGCTATAGTTCCTTTACAAAGTTATGAACGCTTTGGTTTTCGACTAGGTCTGGATCAGCAGGTCGGAAAAATTTTTAAATTTGGTTTTACTACAAATTCCAATTATGTAAAATCTGAAGGTAATGGTGTTGCTTCAGCTCCTACATTGGGATATTCGCCTTTGGCCAGTCCCTATGATGAATTTGGTAATCCGAGAAGAACATTGACGATGTCATCAAATATGGATCAGGCATGGGTGTATACAAGAAAAAGTCTTGATGCTCTGGGAGATAAATATGTAGATGAAACGAAAGCTTTCTCATCTTATAATAACATATATGGTGAAGTTAAACTACCAATAGATGGATTGAAATATCGTATAAATGTAGGATTGGATTTCAGAACTTCAAATAGTGGAAATTATACAGGGGTAGGAGTATTTAATATAAATCCTGCTGCTATTTCTTCTGCAGGCAAGGGTAATAACCAAACCTATCACTGGACTATCGAGAACTTATTGACTTACGATAAGACTTTTGGAAAACATAAGATAAATGCCGTTGCATTATATTCTTCTGAACAAAATACTTATACAAGTAGTTATATGAGTGCTAAAAATGTACCTGCAGATTTTTTTCAATATTATAATCTAGGTCAATCTCCACAAGCTGATATTACTGTAAGGCCTGAAGATCAATCTTATGCCAGAACAGGATTGGTTTCCTATATGGGACGAGCGATGTATACCTATGACAATAAGTATATGATTACAGCTACTCTTAGAAGGGACGGTGCTTCTGTACTTGCAGAAGGACACAAATGGAATACTTATCCGGCAATCTCCGTAGGATGGAATATTACTAATGAAAACTTTATGAAAACTTTCCAATTCGTTAATCTTTTGAAACTAAGATATGGTTGGGGAGAAACATCAAATCAAGCTATCGCCCCTTATACGACTTTAGGAAGCTTAACTGTTAATCCATATAACTTTGGAGGAGCTTATTCTACAGGTGTTTCTATTAATACAGCTCCAAACCCTTACTTAGGATGGGAATATTCCAAAACACACAATGCAGGATTGGATTTTGGGTTTCTTAATAATAGAATCAACGGTACAGTAGAATATTACAGAACACATACTTCCGGAATACTTCAAAATAAGAGTTTACCTTCAACTTCAGGGATTCCAGGGGGAGTATTACAAAATGTAGGAGATATTGAAAATAAAGGTTGGGAAGCTTCTCTTAATGCAATTATTATTGATAAACCGGATGGTTTCAGCTGGGATGCCGGAGTTAACTGGTATGCCAATAAAAACAAAATTTTATCACTTGCATCTGGTGCACAACGAGATGAAAATAATTTATGGTTCGTTGGTCATAATGTAAATTCATTATATGATTATCAGTATGTAGGTTTATGGCAACAAGGAGATCCTTATTTGAGCATTCTTGAGCCTCAGGTTGGAGCTGCTCCGGGTATGATTAAAGTTCTGTATACAGGGGGGTATAATGCAGATGGAACACCTGTGAGAGCTATAGGTCCTGAAGATAGACAAATTATAGATACCAATCCGGATTGGCAGGGAGGTTTCAATATGCGTTTTGCTTACAAAGGTTTTGAGCTGAGTACAGTAGGTGCATTCCAAAAAGGGGGTGTTCTTATCAGCTCTATTTATGGTTCTGCAGGTTACTTGAATAGATTAACCGGTAGAGGAAATAACGTAGATGTAGATTACTACACAGATGACAATACAGATGCAAGATTTCCGAAACCAGGTGGATTGCTAAGTGGTGATAATCCAAAGTATCTGTCAACTCTAGGCCTTTTTGACGCATCATATGTGAAATTAAGAACAATTACATTAGGATATAACTTAAATAAAGATTTTCTTAAAGATCTTAACATTAATAGCTTAAGAATTTATTTTACGGTAACAAATCCATTGATAATTTATTCACCATATCACAAAATGTCTGGAATGGATCCTGAACCGAACTCTACAGGTGATCAAAATCAGGCTGTAAGCGGATACAAAAATCGTCAGTTGATTATAGGAACTAATAATCCTGCGACAAGAAACTTTATATTGGGAATTAACTTATCTTTCTAAATCACACATCATCATGATAAAAATTAACAAAAAAATTGTATTGGGAGTTGTAGTGGCTTCACTAGTATTGTCTAGCTGTAATGAGATTCTAGACGAACAACCCAGATCAGGATATACGGTTGATTATTTCAATTCTGCAGATGGCGTAACATCTGGTGTAACCGCATTATATAGAAGCTTACGTCTTCTTTATGGGAATGGTTACTATATGAGTGCAACACAGAACGGAACGGATGAAGCAACTTGGGCTCAGAGCGCAGATGGTAACTTTAAAGATCTGGATATGACAGGTGGTGCTGGAGCGATTAACTCCAATACTTTTCCTACGAGCATGGTTTGGGGATCCGTTTTCCCTTATATTAATACAGCTAATGGTATTATAGAAAGAGGCCCGAAATTCAATATTCCGGAATCCCTTATATCTGAAGCTCGTTTTTTCAGATCATTTTATTACTTTCAACTAGTACAGACATATGGTGGTGTACCTTTGGATTTAGGCTCTGGAGAATTGGCTCTGAATATTTCACCTACCACTTTGTCTAAAAGAAATACGGTTCCTGAAGTATATTCAAGAGGTATTTTTCCTGATTTATTAAAAGCAATAGATAATCTTCCTGCAACTCCTAGAGTTACGGGTGGGGTTACAAAAAATGTAGCAAGATTATTCTTAGCTAAAGCGTACCTTACTTACGGTTGGTGGTTGCAAAATCCTAATAATATCCCGACATATCCTGATGCTGCACGAACGGATCTTGATGGTCACAATGCACAATGGTATTTTCAACAAGCATATGATTTATCTCTACAAGCTATTAATAATCCTGGATCTTATGCACTTCAACCTACTTACTATGATGTAAATGAGGGATCTAAAGATCGTAATTCAGAGCAGATGCTTTACGCAGATCATACAGCATCAAGTATTTTTTATAACGAGGGTGATCCTGTAGGATACGGTTCTGGATGGGCTCCGGATAACTTCGCTGCCTGGATGCAAACTTGGAATTATACAAATATAAAAAGTAGTAAATCTGCTACTTCATGGGTTTCAGCAAGTCCTATTACAAGAGAAGCGGCACAATCGCTGGGAAGACCTTGGGTACGTATGGCACCACCTATAGGAGTTATCAAAAACACTTTCGCTGATAAAACTAACGATTCCCGTTATGATGGTACTTTTGTAACGACTTACAGGGGAAACTGGCAGAAAACAGGAACAGGCTTGGAATCTGTTACAACACTATATAATGCTAATAGTCTTCCTGTACCGGTAGGAGGGGCGATATTAAGCTTCTTGGATGATGATTCTCAATTACCAAATATTGCTTACCCGACTGATGGCGGTCAAAATGGTGTAGGTGCAGGTGTTTTGCCTGGACGTGCGGATTGGGTAATTTCACCTAACGGAATTAGCAGAATCGTATATCCGGGACTTTGGAAAATTGGAACATATCAGACAAATGATGTTACTGGTTTAGGTTATCCAAATGCAGCTTTAACAAGACCATTTCCTGTAGCTAAATTTTCCGAATTTTATTTCATAGCGGCGGAAGCAGCTGTAAAAGGAGCTTCAGGTGTTATGAGTGCACGAGATTTGATCAACGTAATTCGTGCACGAGCAGGAAAATGGAGATTTAGTAACAAGAATAATGCTTCGTATATTGCCGACAATAGTGCAGCTATGACTGCAGCAACACCGGCTACTATTACTATAGATTATATTTTAGCAGAAAGATCAAGAGAATATTATGGAGAATTTTACAGATGGTTTGATTTGGTAAGAACTCAAAAGTGGGCAGAATATGCTGCAACTTATCAGATAGGAGGAACAGCTTATGGAAATCATACACCACAGAATTTTACAAGAAATATTCAGCCATATCATTACCTTAGACCAATTCCTCAAGGACAGTTGGATGCAATGACCGAAATGTCTGCGGCAGATAAGGCAAAATACCAGAATCCTGGTTACTAAAAAATATTTAGTTTCACATTCATATATAGTTTACAGGGCAGATCCTAAAATATCTGCCTTGTTTTTAATTTAAAATTTAAATGGTATGGAAAAAACATGGCGTTGGTTTGGGAAGAACGATAAAATTAAATTACAAACACTTCGACAAATCGGTGTGGAAGGCATTGTTTCTGCGCTTCACGATATTCCGAACGGAGAAATCTGGAGTCTGGAGGCTATTAACGATTACAAAAATTATATAGAAAGTCACGGTCTTCGCTGGTCTGTTGTGGAAAGTCTTCCCGTAAGCGAAGCGATCAAATACGGAGGTGAAGACCGTGATTTTTTGATAGAAAATTATATCAAAAGTCTCGAAAACTTAGGAAAAGCAGGCGTAACTACGGTTTGCTACAACTTTATGCCTGTTTTAGATTGGGCAAGAACAGATCTTTTCCACGAATGGGAAGATGGTTCATCGTCATTATATTTTGATAAAGCAAGATTTGCTTATTTTGAAATTCATATTCTTAAAAGAAAAGGAGCCGAAAACGATGATAATCCGG
>JBCNMJ010000141.1:0-9524 GCA_039594975.1 Chryseobacterium sp.
TCTTCAATCCGCTTCACTTCCTTCGTCAGAATGACAAAACGACGCTTAATTTTAAAACGTTCCGTCTTCTACCGCCAAAAGCGGGTTTCATCCCGCTCTTAGTAAGTAAACTAATATTTATTTTGACCAATTAATTCTTTTTGTCTGAACATGTTGAGAATCGGTTCCGATCATAATATCGAATTCTCCGCCTTCCCAATCATAATTCAGCTCATCATCATAAAACTTTAAATTTTCCGGAGTTAAAGTAAAATTAAGAGTTTTATTTTCTCCTTTCTTAATAAAAACTTTATGGAAGCCCTTCAATTCCTTCACGGGTCTTACAACCTTTCCGAACAAATCTCTGATATACAATTGAACCACTTCTTCCCCATCATATTTCCCAGTATTGGCAACATTCACGTTGATATTTAATGTCTGATTACCTTTAAGATTGGTTGAGCTCAGTTTCATATCGGAATATTTAAACTGTGTGTAGCTTAAACCAAAGCCAAACGGAAATTTCGGATCATTATCCAAGTCGATGTATGCTGAAACATAATTCCTATCCGTATTGTTTTTTGCAGGTCTTCCTGTGTTATAATGATTATAATAAACAGGAATCTGCCCTTCTGTTCTTGGGAATGTCATCGGAAGTTTTCCTCCCGGATTTACTGTTCCGAAAAGAACATCTGCGATTGAATTTCCTGCTTCCGTTCCCAGCCACCAAGTATATAAGATTGTCGGAATATTGTCTGCAGCCCAATCGAAAACCAACGGTCTTCCAGCGTTGATCATCAGTACAATTGGCTTTCCTGTTTTTGCAATTTCCTTTAGCAGATCTTCCTGAACACCTGAAAAATGAATATTGCTTCTACTTTTCGCCTCACCGCTCATGGCGTGACCTTCACCTAAAGTCATAATGACAACATCTGCTTTTTTCGCTGTTTCCACCGCTTCTGCAAACATCGATCTGTCCTGGTCATCAACATTAGCGCCTTTTGCATACAATAATGTTGAGTTTTTGTCTAATTGATTTTTAATTCCGTCAAACTGAGTAACAATTCTTTGGTTATCATCTTTAAAGGCAATCGACCAAAATCCGTGATTAGCAGAGGTTTCTTTTCCGAAAGGACCAATTAAAGCAACCGTTTTAGTAGATCTTGAAAGAGGGAGGATGTTGTTTTGATTTTTAAGCAACACGATACTTTTTGAACCAAATTCTCTTCCGAATTTCCTGTTTTCCTGATTGTTTAACTGCTCTTTTTGTCTCTTTTCATTACTGAATCTGTAAGGATCATCGAATAATCCCATCTCAAATTTCTTAATCAAAATTCTTCTTGCCGCATCATCAATAAACTTCGGATCCACTTTTCCCTCCTCAACCAGTTTTGGAAGTTCGGCCATATAAGCCCGGCTTTCCATATCCATATCGCTTCCTGCAAGAATTGCTTTTTCCGCAGCTTCTTTATTGTCTTTTGCATACCCATGAGGAACCATTTCTCCGATACTTCCCCAGTCTGAAACTACAAAGCCTTTATAATTCCATTTTCCTTTTAGCAAATCTCTGAGAATGTATTTGTTTGCCGTTGCCGGAATTCCGTTAATATCGTTAAAGGAATTCATAAAAGTAGCAACTCCCACTTCCGCAACCGCTTTAAAAGGGGGAAGATAGGTTTCGTTCAGTTGTCTTAAACTCATATCAACTGAATTATAATCTCTTCCGCCAACTGCCGCTCCATATGCAGCGAAATGTTTTGCACAAGCCATAATCGCATCAAGATTTCCTAAACCTTTTCCCTGAAAGCCTCTTACTCTTGCTAACCCGATCTGTGTCCCCAAATACGTATCTTCACCCGAACCTTCCATTACTCTTCCCCATCTCGGATCTCTGGCAATATCTACCATAGGTGCAAACGTCCAGTGAATTCCATAAGCCGAAGCTTCGGTCGCGGCAATTCTCTCGGATTTTTCTATTAATCCTAAATCCCAGCTCGCAGCCTGACCAATATTTACTGGAAATGTCGTTCTGTATCCGTGAATGACATCCTGGCCAAATAAAAGAGGAATTCTTAATCTGGATTTTAAAGCTAATTCCTGAAATTTTCTGGTTTCTTCTGCTCCTGCTACATTAAGCATAGAGCCTACTTTCCCTTGTTTTATTTCGTTTAAAACATTTGCAGAATTCGAATTCTGAGGACCTGTTGCATACTCAAATCCGCTGTATTGAACTAGTTGCCCAACCTTTTCTTCCAATGTCATTTTTGACAACAGTTCAGAGACTTTCTGATCAATGGTCTTTTGCCCGAACAGATTTAATCCGAACGCCGTAAATGCTAATAAGAAATAAATTCTTTTCATGATTTTAAAAAATATAAGTTGCAACAGAGTTTCCGGTAATCTTTACAGGAGCTGTTTTCTGATTGTATTTTATATTGAATGTTTTATCCGACGAGTTGCTATTCTGAACAATCAAAACCGTTTTTCCTGCAGGCGTTTTAAATGCCACTGTTGAGAGATTGTCTCCTTGTGTTGATCCAATTCTTTGTGAGTTTGCAGGAACAAATTTTGATGCATGAGCAATAATATAATACGCTACATTTTTATCATACCCTGTAGCATTATTAATTGTAACTGCTCCTTTACATTGTGTACAGCCTCCCGGTGTGTGTGGCCCGAACGACGCATCGTTTGCTACATTCCATTCCAGTGCCGTCTTACTCCAGTTTCTCATTGAACCAATAATAACGTTTTTTATATGCCAATCCAAATCCCCAGAGAAAGTTCCTGTAGAACTGGTCCATTGTTCCGTAAAATAAACGTTTTTATTGGGAAATAAATTGTGAACCGTACTTAGTGCCGAAATATCGCCGGCATATAAATGAAAAGCAGATCCATCAACATAAGGATTGGCTGCAGCATCATTTAAAACAGCTAATGGATAAGCCGGATTGTCGCAATTATGATCGTAAGCAATGATTTTAGTATTAATATTATCCGCCTGGAAAGCTGGTCCTAAATGAGTTTTAATAAAAGTTGTCTGATCTCCGGGTGACATATACATGCTTGGATTATTGCCTGGGTGTAATGGTTCATTTTGAGGAGTGATCGCATCAATTTTAATTCCCTGGGCCTGCATTGCCTGAATGTACTTTACAAAATATTGGGCATACACCCCGTAAAATTCGGGCTTTAAGTTTCCGCCTATACTACTTCCGTTATCTTTCATCCAAACCGGAGGAGACCATGGGGTTGCTAAGATCTTAATCGTTGGGTTAATGGCTAAAATATCCTTCAACAACTGGATCACAGCTTGGTCTTTCACTAAACTAAACTGTGAAAGCGTAGGATCTGTCTGTCCTGCCGGAAGATCATCATAAGAAAAAACCTCGCTGTTCAAATCTGAAGCTCCAATGCTGATCCTTAAATAACTCACTCCAATTCCTGAACTACCGAATAAATCATTTAATAGTTCTTGCTTTTTGGTTGCATTCAGTTGATTGATTACCTGAACACTTCCACCTGTAAGTGTATATCCAAATCCATCGATATTCTGGAATACCTGTGAAGCATCTACCTCAATGGTTGTTCCCGTATTTGAAGTACCTGAAAAATAAGTTGTACTCTGTTGTTGTAGTTTTACCGACTGATCTCCTTTTGTTAACCACATTTGTACAGGATCTCCAGAAGTATCTCCGTTTCCTCCTGAATTATCACCATTTCCGGTCACATCAGCACTACTGCAGTTAAAAAAAGAAAGAAGTGCTACACCGCAGAGTGCAGCACTTCTAAGTACGAAACTATATGAATATTGTGAAATCATATCATTTTAATTGTAGGAAGATTAAGTAGTTTTTCTTAGTTCAACTTTATCAACGCTTAGACCGTTAACAGTTGCTCCTCCACATTTAATTACCAGATAAACAGTCCCTGTAGATGTTGCTGTGTAGATTCCAGTATTTTTACCGCTGTTACAGCCTATTGCAGAAACCTTTCCTCCAAATGCCGTTTTTCCGCAACCATCCCAAGTATTGATATTCCTGTAAACCGTTCCACTGACATCACTTCCTGGTGCTGGTAAAGTATCTAACATATAAACTTCAAACCATGTATCAACCAATGGTGTCGCTGAAGATGCCACCATATCTATTGAATATTTTTGTCCCGCAACCACATTTACGGCCTGATAAAAAGCCTGTTGACTACTTCCTGAAGCTACAATTGTAGCTTTACCGTTAGCAAAAACCCATTGCGCTCCAGTAGAACTTATTGGAAAAATTGTCCATTTAGCAATTTCGGCCGGAGTATCGAATCTTCCTCCTTGAATTATATTTCCTGCAAGAGGATCAGAAGTAGGTACCACAACTGTTTGACTAGTCATTCCTCCAGAAACGCCTCCAATTCCAACAGCACTATGTTGGATGACATAAGTGCCTGCATCTGGAAGGAAAATATCCATTTCATTTTTCCCATTAAAGAAACCATCATTATCTATATTCCACTGAGAATTAATAAAATTGATATTATTATTTTGTGTTCTTTTTAAATGGTATCTATTTTCTGATGTTTTAGTAACCGTAAAATTAGCATCTACTTGAGGTTGTACAATACCATTTCCTTCACCATCAATACTATCCGGAGAACAGCTTGCTAGGAAAAAAAACGCAGAGCCTAGCAAAAATCCTTTATTTAAATACTTGGTTATCATGTTTAATTATATTAATAGTTAGGGTTTTGTTTTAAAGCTGTATTTGTAAGTTCATTAAAAGGAATTGGAAGGATTTCATTTTTCCCAGCTACAAATCCTCTTGAACCTAATTTTGCTGGAGCATCACCCCATCTTACCAAATCGAACCATCTGTGACCTTCACCTGCAAGTTCTCTTCTTCTTTCGTCTTTAATTGCCTGCATAGAAACTGGAACTGACGTTAATCCAACTCTTGCTCTTACAGCATCCAATAACTGTTGTGCTCTTGTTCCTGACCCACCCAGTGCTTCGGCTTCCATCAAATAGGTATCTGCCAATCTGATTGCAATATAATTTTGACGGAAGTTCAACTCAACAACTCCAGGTAAAGTTGTTTCGTCTTCTGTTCGAGGTAAATATTTGTTTAAGAAATACCCAGTGTCTTTAAAACCTGCAGAATATGTAATTTTATTTTGCTGTACTAAAGCTTTAGCATTAAAAATTGTGGCATCTAAGCGAGGATCTCCCTGCATAAATATAAATAAATCATCTGTTGCTGGATTGAACCCCCAACCTTTATGAATACTTGGAGCTGTATTTACAACAGGCGAAGTGTCTACTTTCCCATAAGAAATAATCCCAACCATTTGATTAACAGAATTTCCTTCATCCTTTCCAGTTCCCCAGAATCCCCAATCTGCATTACTTCCGTTGGTATGCATAACTTCTAAAATCGATTCTGAAGTAAATTTATTATCAATTACCCAAAGGTCTGCAAACTTAGGTACCAGTTTATATCCGTACTGACTAGTCCCTCCAGGAGTTCCATTTACCTGAGCAAATTCAGCGGCGGCCTGAGTATATTTTTTATCATAAAGATAAATTTTCCCTAAAATAGCACGAGCTGAGCCTTGTGTAATTCTTCCCAGTTCAGCTTTATTGGAAGCAGAAATAGTGATTGGAAGGTCATTAATTGCTGAAACAATATCACCTTCTATTTGATTATATACGTCTTCAGGTTTTGCTTGGGGAATATTGTAATAGTCATCTGTAACCAAAATAGGTTTTAAAACCATAGGAATATTTTTAAACATCCTAAGCAATTCAAAATAATATAATGACCTTAAAACTTTAGCTTCCGCAATAAATCTTTTTCTGGTTTGGTCACTCATATTTGCATTAGGAATTCTGTCTAATAACAAATTCGCCTTTGCAATTCCTTGATAATAATCCTTCCAATAACTAGCAGGCATAATAACAGAATTTATAGAATAGTTTGAGAATCCCTGAATTCCTGCACCATCAGAAGAGTTTCCTCCTCCTGAATAAAAATCGTCCGAAGCTCCGTTAAAAAATGTCACCATATTTTCAAAACCTCCTGAATATTTTCTAAGCATATCATAGGTAGCAACAAGACCAGAGTATGCTTGTTCTTCGTTCTGAAAATAGTTACTTGAATCGAAAGTACCTGTATTCTGAACATCTTCAAGATTACTGTTATTACAAGAAACAGCTCCCAAACCAATTCCTGCAAGCATTAAAACAGAAACACTTTTATATATAAATCTCTTATTTTTCATTTTTCTTTTAATTAAAATTGAACATTAGCACCAAAAAGGAAAGTTCTTGCTTGTGGATAGTAAGCTCTGTCAATACCAAATGTATCACCACCTGCAATTTCAGGATCATAACCTGTATATTTTGTAAAGGTTACAAGGTTTTCTCCGGTCACATAAAATCTTATTTTAGAAGCACCGATAGTTTTTGCTACATCTTTAGAAAGAGTATATCCTATCTGAACTAATTTTAAACGTAGGTAGTCTCCTTTCTGAAGATAATAATCGGACATTCTGGTATAGTTTTGATTCGGATCATCTTTTGTAAGTCTTGCAATAGTATTTGATGTTCCTTCACCTGTCCAACGGTCAAGAATGGCAGTCTGATAATTAGCTTCAGGAATATCAAGTCTTCTTAATCCCTGGAAAATCTTATTACCGGCTTGTCCTTGTGCAAATACCATCACATCAAAATTCTTATAATTCATATTTAAAGTAAATCCAAACGTATATTTTGGCACTGAATTACCAAGATTTACATAGTCATTTTCATCGATCTTCCCATCTCCGTTTGCATCTAATCTTTTAAAGTCACCTGGTTTGGCATTAGCTTGAATCAACCCTCCATTAGAATTTCTATAGGCATCAATTTCTGCCTGATTCTGGAAAATACCAAGATTTTGATATCCGTAGAAAGAACCATAAGATTGTCCAACCTGCAGTCTGGAAACTGTCCCAAGAGTTTGGAATGAAGCAAAATTTACATATTCTTTACCTCCTTCCAGTCGGGTAATTTCATTTTTCAAATAAGCAAAATTACCATTTGCTGAAATCCCAAAATCACCCCAGTTCTTTTTGTATCCAAGAGTAACCTCTACCCCGTCATTATTCATATCCCCAATATTTCTCCAAGGATTATTGATTAACCCTAAATAGCCAGGAACTTCAACTTGTCTTAAGATATCTGTACTTTTCTTTCTGTAAACATCTACACTTAAATCGAAGTTTTTGAAAATCTTAAGATCTGCAGCAATGTTGAATTGAGAGGTTCTTTCCCATTTAAGATCAGGATTTTCCAAAGTACTTGGTGCATATCCAACGTGGATGATGTTATCTCCGAAAGTATAGTTACTTCCAGCCACCAAGAAGTTTGCAAACTGAAAATCTGCAATAGCATCATTACCTAAAACTCCATATCCTCCTCGTAGTTTAAAGCTATTTACAACATTATTTTCAGGCCAGAAATTTTCATTAGAAACATTCCAGCCTAAAGACATTGCCGGAAAATTTCCCCAATGGTTATTTCGTCCGAACTTGGAGGATCCGTCTCTACGGATTGTACCTGTAAAAAGGTATCTATTATCATAATCATATACTACTCTAGCAAAATAAGAAGCTTTGTGTGTTTGCTTTCCATCCCATGCATTTGATGTTTTATCAGATGGGGCAATATCAAAATTGAACGACGCTTCCTGCCAGTTATTTGTCGGAAGATTTTTATATGTTGTATTTTGTCCGTAAGAAATGTTATACTCATAATACCCTTGACCTAATAAAACGTTTAAATTATGTAAACCAAACTTATTATGATAAGTAAGCGTATTTTCCGTATTCCATTCAAATTTTCTTTGAATTTCTCTGAATAAACTATTCGTAGAGTTAGAATTAGCAGAACTTAAGTATGACTTTGGCGTAAAAGCCTGATTCCCCCAATAAGAAAGCTTTCCATTCATACTTGATTTAAAATTGAAGTTTTTATTAATTTTCCAATCTCCAAAAACATTCGCAATAATATCATCTGACCATCTGTATTTTCCTCTTTGAGTTTCCTGAAATGCCAAAGGATTTGTCATTTCTTTACTTACATAATGTGAAATTCCATATGGGTTTCCATTTGGATCTCTTATAATATTGGCATTGTTTGTATAATCACTCGGGAAAGGCTGACTAGCAATATTATCAACAACAACAGGTGTTGTAGGATCTAAGTTGATAGCAGAGCTCAAAGGACCTCCAAACTCATTATTATCACTTATACCTTGTGCTTTTACGTGAGTATATGCAAAGGTTTGTCCTATCGTTAAAAACTCAAAAACTTTATGAGTTGAATTGAATCTTGCATTAAGTCTTTTGTAATTTGAAATATCTCTCATTACAATACCTTCCTGATCATAATATCCGAATGAAGTAAAAAATGTAGACTTATCATTTCCTCCACTGATGCTAAATTCATGAGACTGTCTTTGCGCTGTATTGAAAATTTGTTTTTGCCAGTCCGTTCCTGCCCCTAAAGAACCAGGATTGGGAAACATCGCCGCTTTTCCATCGTTAGCATTAGCTTCATTCATAATAGTGGCATACTGCGTTGCATTTAATAAATTTAGCTTTCTAGCTGCACTTCCTACACCAAAGAAACCATTATATGAAAGATTCATTCTTCCTTTTGATCCTTTTTTAGTGGTGATAAGAACTACTCCTTTTGCAGCAGAAACACCATAAATTGCAGCAGAAGCTCCATCTTTTAAGATTTCCATTCCTTCAATATCAGACTGACTCAGCCATCCGATATTATCAACTACAATTCCATCTACTACCCAAAGCGGATCATTGCTTCCCGCACCAAAACTTGTAATACCACGCACACGAACGGTAGGAGCACTACCCGGTTGCCCAGAATTTGAAATTACACTGACACCAGCAGCTCTCCCCTGAAGTACCTGTTCTGGTCTTCCCGCTGCAGGAGCATTTTCAATATCACTGGCTTTAATACTGGAGATCGCTCCCGTTACATTACTCTTCTTTTGAGTACCATAACCGATCATTACCACTTCCTCAATTTTTTGCTCTTTGGGAAGAGTGTCTTTCTTGGTGTTCTGGGCACTGAAATTTGCAGTAAAATAGAGTACTGCAACCAGTCCTAAACTTCTTGATATTTTTACATTCATATACAGTTAGTTTTTTAATTCTCAAATTGAGACAATAAAAATATATTTTTTTTTAAATAATTAACATTGTATTCACAATTATTTTAATTTTTCGTTTATTTTTGGGAGCTGAACGCATCATTTTATCTTCATAATTCATAAAAAAATCATAAAAAAACAATAAAAAAATCCCCAAAATGACAGCCAAGCTTTCCAAGATCTCCCTTCCTTTAAAACTTACCTTCCTTATTTTTTCAATGGTCTTGAACTGCATGGGCATTGTCATTCTTCAACTTTCGGAAGCCAATATCACTTATGAAAAGCTGGGTTTTTTAGAATCGTTCAAGGATCTTCCAATTGCATTTATTTCCCTTTTTG
>JBCNMJ010000142.1:0-9363 GCA_039594975.1 Chryseobacterium sp.
GTCTATCAATAATTCCCAGATATTTCCTCATTTCAGTCATAAGATTTTCAGGAGCTACGATAAATCCGGTACGAAAACCCGGAGCCAGAGACTTCCCGAAAGAACCTATATAAACAACCATTCCATTCGTATCTGCACTCGCAAGCGGAAGAATAGGACTTTTATCATAATGAAAATCATAATCATAATCATCTTCCAGAATAATGAATCCAAACTCATGGGCAAGATTCAGTAACTCTAATCTTCGCTGAGCGCTTAGCGTAACTGTTGTAGGATAATGATGGTGCGGAGTAAGATACAGCATTCTTATTGTTTGCCGTTTGCATATCTCTCTTACTTTTTCTACATCAATTCCCTCGTCATCAATGGGGATTGTAACAATTTTAACACCCGTTTTCTGGAAAATCATATTCACGGAGAAATAGCTTAAAGCTCCCACCAAAACGGTATCTCCTTCTGACAATAAGATCTCGGAAGCAATATAAATACTCATCTCCGTACTTCTGGTAATAAGCAGGTTATTGTTGGAAATCGGCAGTCCTCTTGATAAACTGAGATATTGAGAAAGATGTTTCTTGAAAAACTCGCTCCCGTCCTGATTATAGTGTCCGATTTTATGAGCCCTTCTCTTCAACGTTGAGCTGTAAATCCTTGATTGCTGATCAATTTGAGTCAAACGGATATCCGGAGTCCCATCATTTAAAATAAATTCACAATCTGAATGCTCAAACGGATTGTCTAAAATATTGGAAGTTTTAAAGTTGAATCCGGTTGATTTCGGATAATTTTTAAGATTAATTGTATTGAAATCAATAATTTTTTCTTCATTCTCACCGATAACGAAAGTTCCTTTATTGGGTAAGCTTTCCACCCAGCCCTGAGCAAAAAGCTCGTCATAAACTGCAACTATGGTATTTCTGTGAACTTCTAAAATCCGGCTTAACGTTCTTGTTCCGGGAAGTTTAACTCCGAAAGGCAGAAAACCTCTTTGAATTGCATTAATTAATTGATTAGTGATCTGCATATAGATTGCAGACTCAGAACTTCTGTCAATTTTAATGAAACTTTTATAAGGAATTTCAACCGGACTACTCATAACATAAAAACTGGCACCATTAAACCATCCGGCAATATACTACTTTTGAACCAAAACAAAAAAGAATGAAACTTTACAATCTTTTAGAAAAAATAGTTCACCATGATGAGACTCATTCAAAATGGCTGAATACACTTTCATTCATGGAAAATGCCGGGGCAAGAAAAATTTCGGCCTGTGAACATCCCACAGAAGTTAGCTTAATTCAGCTAAAGCACGCTGCTGAAGAGCATCGCCATGCTTATTATCTGAAAAAGCAAATCCTGAAAATAAATCCTGGATATTGTAAAACATATAACAGCAATGAGCTTTTAGCTTCAATAGCAACCAAACAATACCTTCATTCTCTTGACATCAAAGCCTGTAAATATCTTCAGCAGGTATTCCAATTAACAAAAGAAGAACTAAAATATGCCGCTTATCTTTTTGTAACGTATGCCATTGAAGTTCGTGCTGATGAATTATATCCTGTTTACCAGGAAATCCTGACGAAAGCCTCTTCAAAAATCATGGTAAAATCCATTATCCTTGAAGAAGAGGGACATTTAGAAGAAATGATTAATCAATTGAATGAATTTTCAGAAGACTGGAAAACTCATGCTGATATTGTTTTAACTCTTGAAAAAGAACTTCATGAACAATGGATTAACGCTATTTCAAAAGAAATTTTACAGTTGAATTATGCTTAGTCAATTTCCTCATTTTCAGGAAGCTTTAGAAAAAAGAAAAGAAAACGGGACTTTAAGAGTTTTAAAACCTCGGCAAAAGGGAACCGACTTCTATTCTAACGATTATCTGGGATTAGCGAGAAATACAGATTTTCAAAATATCTTATTAAAAAATGTTCTGGAGAATCCTGATCTCCTGAAAGGAAGTACGGGATCAAGATTGATAAGCGGAAACAGCCCAGCTATACATGAAGCTGAAGGATATATTGCAAAACAACATGGATACGAATCCGCTTTACTTTTCTCTTCAGGATACAATGCTAATCTTGCTTTGTTCTCAACACTTCCGACACGTCATGATACCATTATTGTCGATGAAATGATCCACCGATCCGTACATGATGCCTGTAAAATTTCAAATGCTAAAAAACTGAAGTTCAAACATAATGATATTGAAGATTTAGAGCAGATTTTAAGAAGACAAACCGGACTTTGTTATGTTGCGATTGAAAGTCTTTATTCAATGGATGGCGATATTGCTCCCATTAATGAAATTGTTGAAATCACAGAAAAATACAATGCTCATCTGATCGTAGATGAAGCGCATGCTTTTGGAGTTTTCGGATATGGCTTAGTCAATGAGTTTCAACTTCAAAACAAAGTTTTGGCAACGGTTATTACCTACGGAAAAGCTCTTGGAAGTCACGGCGCTTCAATTTTAACCAATGATCTGATAAAATCTTACCTCATCAATTTTTCATCCCCTTTTATCTATACAACTTCTGCCCATGATTTTCTCTGGAACAGCATACAGGAAGGATATCGCTTTTTGAATATGAATGATAAATTATCTGGTAAACTTCAGGAAAATATTAAAATCTTCAGGCATCAGGATCTAAACAGTCCATCTTCAGAAAAAAGCCCAATTCAGGCGATCATCATTCCCGACAACCATCAATTGAGAAGTTTAAAGGAAGCCTTGTCTGAAAATGGATTTTTAACATACGCTGTTTTTAGCCCTACGGTAAAAGAAGGAACGGAACGATTAAGAATTTGCCTGCATAGCTTTAATACAGAACAGGAAATTAAAGAATTGACAAAGATTATTAAAGACTTCATTTAAAGTAGCTCGTCATTCCGAATAAATGTAGAATCTGCCCTTAAACAGATTTCTCCTTCGTCGAAATGACAAAATGAAGAATTACAAAGCAGATGAATATTAAAATCATGAATTTAGAAATTGAAACCAAAAAGAATGGCCCAAAACGGCTTTTTGTTACCGGAATTGGAACCGAGGTAGGAAAAACCGTGTGTTCGGCGGTTTTAACAAAATATTTCAATGCAGACTATTGGAAACCGGTACAGTCGGGAGATTTAGATTTTTCTGACAGTCAAAAAATTAAAGAATGGGTAGGAGAGAATACCGTTTGTCATTCAGAAACTTACCGTTTTCAATTAGGGGCTTCGCCTCATCAATCCGCAAAAAAAGAAGGAATTACCATTGATTTAAATGAATTCAAACTTCCTCATACTCCAAACAACCTCATCGTAGAAGGAGCAGGAGGATTGATGGTTCCTTTAAACGATCATGAATTTATCATTGATTTAATTGAAAAACTAAACATTCCCGCTGCATTGGTGGTAAGAAACTACTTAGGCTGCATCAATCATACATTGTTATCCATTGCAACTTTGGCTCAAAAGAAAATAAAGCTTAAATACCTCATCCTTAACGAAGATTTCCCACAAGATACTGAAAGAGTGATTTGTAAAAATATGCCATCCGAAACAAAAGTTATCAGAATTCCTGATATGAAAAATATTACGAAAGAAAGTATAGAAAATATTGTAAAACAATTAGAAAAAATAGACTCATGAATAAGAATCAACTAAGAAATGACTGGACAAAGGAAGAAATAGAGGAAATTTACAATCTTCCGCTTCTTGAATTAATATATAAAGCAGCAACAATTCATCGTGAGTGGCACAATCCTGAAGAAGTACAAATGTCAACTTTATTATCCATAAAAACCGGTGGATGCCCTGAAGACTGCTCGTATTGCGGACAGGCTGCCCGTTATCACACCAATATTAAAGTTCAGGCATTACTTCCGACAGAACAGGTAATTGAGCACGCAAAAAAAGCAAAAGAAGGAGGTTCTTCCCGTTTCTGCATGGCTGCAGCATGGAGAGAAGTTCGCAACAACCGTGATTTTGACCGAGTAATCGATATGGTAAAAGGCGTAAACGACCTTGGAATGGAAGTTTGCTGTACTCTTGGAATGCTGACAGAAGAGCAGGCAATTCGCCTTCAGGAAGCCGGATTATATGCCTATAATCACAATTTGGATACCTCTGAACAATATTATGAAGAAATCATCTCCACAAGAACTTTCGATAACAGAATTAATACGATCAATAATGTGAGAAAAGCAGGAATTACAGTCTGTTCGGGAGGAATCATCGGATTGGGAGAAACTCATAAGGACAGAATTTCTATGCTCTTGACTTTATCAACAATGCCCAAACATCCTGAATCCGTTCCCATCAATGCATTGGCCAGAGTAGAAGGAACCCCGCTTCAGGATAATGAAAAAACAAATACCTGGGAAATGGTAAGAATGATCGCCACAGCAAGAATCATCATGCCATCCTCAATGGTCCGTTTAAGTGCAGGAAGAATAGAGATGACAGAATTTGAGCAGGGATGGTGTTTTATGGCCGGAGCCAATTCCATTTTTACAGGAGAAAGAGAAACCCTATTGGTAACACCAAATCCGGGAGTTTCGGAAGATATGCAACTATTGCAGACATTAGGATTAAAGCCAATGAAAAGAGCAGCAGAAAAAGCAATAGATCAGTTTGAAACATGGAAATCAACTTGTTAATTTTTATTCTTTAAGTTTTAATTATGAATCTGCAACAACGCGATAAGCTTGTCAACTGGCATCCTTATACACAAATGAAAACGGCTGAAGATAACATTCCCATTGTAAAGGGAAAAGGAGTTTATCTTTTCGACGATAGCGGGAGGCAATATATCGATGCGGTATCTTCATGGTGGGTTACCTTACATGGTCATGCTCATCCTTACATTGCTCAAAAGGTTTCTGAACAACTACACACATTGGAACAGGTAATTTTTGCAGGTTTCACCCATCAACCAGCTATTCAGCTTTCGGAAAATTTATTGAGACTCTTACCAGATAATCAGGAAAAAGTGTTTTACTCTGACAACGGGTCAACCGCAGTGGAAGTCGCTTTAAAAATGTGTATTCAATTCGCTCACAACCAAGGAAAGAAAAAAACAAAAATTCTCGCTTTTAAAGATGCTTATCATGGTGATACTTTCGGAGCCATGTCTGTAAGCGGAAGAAGCATATGGACAAAACCTTTTGGAGATATGTTGTTTGACGTTACCTTCATTGATACGCCAACTTCCGAGAATTTACAGAGCCTACAATCTCAAATCTCACATATCGCTGATGAAATTGCCTGTTTTATTTATGAGCCACTCGTTCAGGGAGCAGCGGGAATGTTAATGCATAATCCGGAAGACTTATCCGAGTTAATGAGATTTTGTAAAGAACAAAACATTTTAATGATTCAGGACGAGGTTTTCACAGGCTTTGGAAGAACAGGAAAATTATTTGCAGCCGATTATCTTACGGAGAAACCTGATATTATGTGTTTCTCAAAGGGATTAACCGGCGGAACTATGCCTATGGGAATTACCACATCTTCCAATGAAATTTTCAATGCTTTTTTGTCGGAAGACAAGTATAAAACCCTATTTCACGGACATTCTTTCACGGCAAATCCATTAGCCTGTACAGCAGCTTTGGCAAGCATGGAGCTTTTGCTGAATAAAGAAACCCAGGATAATATTCGTTCAATTACTGAAAAGCATAAAGAATTTTCTCAAATTTTAAATCAACATCCGAAAGTTGAAAATGTCCGTCAAACAGGAACTATTTTGGCATGGGATATTAAGACAGAACAAGGAACTTCATATTTCAATATGATCGGAAAATTCTTTTATAAGGAATTTTTAAACAAAGGAATTATTATGCGGCCTTTAGGAAATGTAATGTATCTCGTACCTCCTTATTGTATTACCGCTGAAGATCTGGAATATATTTACCAGACTATCTTACAGGTCTTGCAGACGAAACTGAATTAAATCAAAAAATGTCTCCGACTATACCGGAGACATTTTTTATATGATCTGATAGCTTTCTTTAATGCTGTTCATCACAAAAATACTTTTCGTTTGGCCGATCCCTTCAATCTCAGAAAGTTTATTAATGAAAAACTCATGAAAATCATCCATATCCGCCGCCAGGATTTTCAGCATGAAATCAAACTCTCCGCTTATATTGTAAAACTCTACAACTTCCTTAAGCCTTCCAACCTGTTCAATAAAAACACCTGCCGTTTTTTTGTTATGAACATTTAAAGCCACCATACAGATAACCATCATCCCCTTATTGATCTTCTTACGATCCACAACGGTTGTATATCCTTTAATGATTCCCATTTTTTCCAGTCGCTTTATACGCTCATGAGTTGGAGTAGGACTTAAATTAATTCTTACCGCAATATCACGAATACTCAGTTTTGCATCTTTCTGCAAAATCCGCAAAATGGATAAGTCTTTTTCATCCGGAATGTATATTTCAGTTGCCATACGTTCTGTATTATATTATAATTACATCTTAAAAAGAACATTTATTCTTTTAATTATGTAAATATAAAAACATTGTTCTAAATTAATATTAAAATTTTATAAAAAGTTCTATAAAAATTAATTTTGCAACACAAAAAAATCATAATGCAACCTAGAAAAAACCTCATTTTAATATTAGCATCTATCGGAACTTTTGTTGAAGCTTTAGATATTGCAATTATTAATTTAACTATACCTTCTATTCAGTCACAGTTTAACATCACCGCAAATACAGTACAATGGCTGCAGACCTTATACGTTCTTTTCTTTGGCGGCTTTTTGATTATTGGCGGAAAACTTTCAGACCAGATTGGACGTAAAAAGATTTTCATCATTGGAGGAGCAATCTTTATGTTCACTTCTTTAGGAGCAGGAATGTCGGCTAATTTTCAGACTTTAGCAGTATTCAGAGCGCTTCAGGGATTAGGAGCCGCATTTATTATGCCTTCTGCGTTATCTATTGTTACACATACTTTCCAGAAAGATCAGGAGAGAAATCATGCATTAGGCATTTTCAGTGCTTTTGCAGCCATCGGATCGGGGAGTGGTCTTTCGATTGGAGGAATTATCAGTACGTATCTGAGTTGGCACTGGGTATTCCTGATCAATGTGCCTATACTTTTTATTACGATTATATTATCTTACAAATTTCTTCCTTCGGATTCGCAAAACAAGAACCATGAACCTACAGATATGGTTTCAGGTATTCTTTTAGTTTTAGGATTATTACTATTGACTTATGGCACCCATGAATTCATTCACATTCAGGAAAAACCCGCTTTAATTTTTGGCGCTGTTATTCTATCTTTCTCCTTATTGAGTGCATTTGTTTATCGTTTAAAAAATATTTCCAATCCATTAATAGACCTTAAGCTATTCTCTCACAGATCCCTGGTAATTTCCAATCTTGCTTTCTTTTTCCTTGGTGCTTTTTTCATCTCATTTTTATTCCTCATTTCTCTGATGCTGCAAAAAGATATGAACTACAGCGCTGCCGATTCAGGACTTATGCTTGTGCCTTTTAGTATATTATCCGCTCTGATCGCCAAATTTATCCTTCCTGCTATTTCAAAAAAACTGAACTCTGTACAAATTGGAATTTTGGGCTGGTCATTTATGCTTGCAGGAACATTATGTTTAATTTTTGCCATTTACCTTAATCACCCGACAATTCTGGTCTTAACCGGGGCAGCCTGCATTTCCGGAATCGGGATGACATTATGCTTTACAAGCTTATCCGTATTGGGAATTCGCGATGCAGAACCCAAACAGTACGGGGTTGCATCCAGCTTAACCAGCACCAGTTATTTTTTAGGAGCAGGAATCGGCTTATCATTAATGACATTAATGACCCAATTTTTCCCTTCCGAATGGGCAGTAAGTACTTTATCTTTGTCTATTCTTTTTATATACGGTTTTATCGCAGTGGTTTTCCTACTGTTCTTTATTATAAAAGAGTATAAATCTGTACGAACATCTCTCCATTATTAACATAATTAATAACCAATAAGTGAAATAATATTTTTAATTTTATAGAAATTAATAGACTATGAAAAAGATTTTATTACCACTTAGTATTTCTTTGGGAGCCCTTCTATCAGCTCAGGAAAAGTCTGAAGCTCCAGCTATTGACACTACAAAAGCTTGGAGCATACAAGGTCAGAATACATTAATGCTTAATCAGGCAGCTTTCTCAAACTGGGTTGGTGGTGGAGCTAACAATGTAGGCTGGCTTGCCGGTGTTAACTACAATCTCACTTATGAAAAAGGAAAAGATCTCTGGGAAAATATTATCATTTTAGGTTATGGACAAAACAATACCAAAGGAGTAGGCACAAGAAAAACACAGGATGTTATCAATCTGTCCACCAATTATGGTAGAGAATTCGCAGAACACTGGTATATTTCTGCGGGAGCCAGTTTGCAAACCCAGTTTGCAGCGGGTTATGAAGACGGTAATAATCCTGAAGCGCCAAAGATCTCCAACTTTATGGCTCCAGGTTATGTAAATATGGGTGCAGGGGTCACTTATCGTCCAAACGATAATTTTACCATGACTTTACGACCTGCCAATGCAAGATGGACCTTTGTACTGGATAAGGATTTACAATACGCCGGAACCTATGGCCTTAAAAATGACGGAGATTCTTCATTATTCCAATTTGGTTTTCTAGGTACTGCTATATATAAGGTAAAAATAATGGAGAACATCAATCTGATCAATACAGGTTCGGTTTTTTCTAATTATCTCGACCATCCTGAAAGATTAGTACTTTCCTACAGTGGTGTTCTTAGTATGAAGATCAATAAATTTATTTCTACGAATGTTACCTTAGATTTACTGTATGATCATAACCAGATCGAGAAAACACAGCTGAAACAAACATTAGGAGTTGGATTCGCTTACAATTTTGATAACGGAAAAAAAAGATCTGAGAACAAAGAAAATCAATCCTGGCTCAAAAAGTAAAGTAACAGGTAGCCAAAAACCGTTAGATTTCCTTTTGAAATACATTTTTGTATCTATAAAAAGACTCTGTCCTCACATACAATTGAGATAAAAATTCAATTATTGAATAAAGAAATAACCCTTAAAAAACAGCTCAAACTACGCTTTCCCATTTTTTAACATTTGGAAAATCAACGAAATAGCAATAAAAGTGAAATTCACATCAAATATCCATTATATTAACGAAATATTAAATCATAAAAAAAAATAATTATTTTTTTCAAAAACATATAAACATATCATTATTATTCATATCTTAGTGATGTATTAATCATATAAATTACAATCACATGAAAAATTTGAAAAAATTAAACAGAAACGAGTTGAAAACTATTTCAGGGAACGGGCTACTAGATAACAT
>JBCNMJ010000143.1:0-9349 GCA_039594975.1 Chryseobacterium sp.
AGGTAAGATTCACTCCGATCATTCCTAAACGATATGCATAAGGTTCGGGAGGGAAAAACATCATGTTCGGATATTTCATAAAATATTCTCCGCCTGCCGTAATTTTAGGTAGATAATTCGCTTTTGTGATTTTTTGATCTAGTTTTTTAAGCGAAAGGTTTTTGTTAGCCATTTCAACAGACTCATTTTTATGTAATGCTGTTTCTGTTAATTCGTCTACATAAGGGATTTCTGCATTTTCAGAGATCAGATCTTCCGTATTTACATGTATTTCCTGGTTTTCAGGAAGGGAAAGAATTGTTTTCAGTTTGTGTTCTGCAATCTGAATGTCATTATCAAGCTCTGTCCAGCTCATTTTATGATTAGAAAGCTGTAAAGAGGTTCTTAAGACTTCATTTACGGTTACAACTCCATTTGTTTTCAATGCTTTTACCTGCTTAATGTTTACGGAATCTTCTTTCATTTTATCATTAATCAAGTTTTGCTGCTCTTTTAAATGGTGGATTTGAAGAAAAGCAGTGATGATTTCCATCGTCAGTTGTCTTTCATCCAGATGGGTCTTTAATGAAGAAATTTGGGTATCTATGGCTGCTTTCTTTCCAGTATATTTAATTTTTCCACCCATATAAACAGGAATTGAAGCTGAAAGGGTAAAGTCATACATTCCATTGATAATGTCATATTTAGTTGCTTTTCCAAATACACCATTTTCATGTTGATAAAGATTGGTAACCTGGTTGTAGCTTGTATGGAATTCAATATCCGGGAGTTTTTCTATTGTGAGGTCTTTTTCCTTTGTTTCGGACATTTCATTTTTTAGATGACTGATCTGAATATTTTTGTTATTCTTCAGTCCAATCTCAACAGCCTGCTGCAAACTGAGATGCTGATAATCGATCATTTGTGAATATAAAAGATTGCTTATCAATAATAAGCACAACGCTATACAGTGATATCTGTGTGCGCCAAATATCATTTTCATAATTTAATTAAAGGTTTTTTGCTAAATTGATTTTGATACTGCAAAGTTACGAGGTCAAGTATAGGACATAATTTGTGAAAACAGAAAAAGATTTGTTCATTTACGCCAAATTAAAATTTTCTTCATACCTTTATTGTATGAATGACAGTCATTTTGGAGCGGTTGAAGAAGTTGATGCTGAATTTTATGTATATCATGTGCTTACCGGGAATGTAAAAACAGAAATTCATCATCACAGTTCTGCACAATTAGTCTATGCAGAAGGGGGTATCGTGCATGTTTTTACAGATTTGAAACATTGGTATTTACCGGCAAGATGTTTTATGTGGATTCCGGCCGGAACACCACATTATATTTTTTCGACAAGTCCTAAAGTAGATTTATATAATTTTTATTTTAAAAAAGAAGAAAGCGAAAGTGGCTTTTTTGATGAAATTAATATTTATTCCGTAAGTCATCTTCTTAGAGAGATGATTTTGTATACTAAAGACTGGGATGGGAAAATCACAAAAAATGATGGGGCAAAATATTATTTTCTTAAAGCCTTAAAAGGAATTTTACCTGAGAAAAGAGATAAAAAATTAGCATTCCCAGTTCAGCATCCTTTTCCTAATGACGAAACTTTATTGAAGGTGGCACAATATATCCATGCGAATCTTGAAAAGCCATTAACCATCGAATCTACGGCAAAAGAATTCGGAATGAGCACCAGAACCCTTTCAAGGAAATTTAAAGAAATTTTGGGAATGAATTACGTCCGCTTCTTACGTGCTTTGAGGATTACACGCTCGCTGGAACTGATGTTGGAAGGAAAGTACAATATGTATGAAATTGCAATGATGGTAGGGTACAACAGTCTTTCTTCCTTTAGTAATATTTTTAAAAAAGTGATTGGAGTTGCTCCTACGGAATATCAACATAAACTGAAAGGAGACATTTGATTAACTAACTAATATATAAAAGAAAAACCACTTCCATGAGAAGTGGTTTATATATTGAGAAAATCTCGTCTTGATTAAGCTTCTTCAGAAGGAGCTTCTTCTTTTTTAGCAGGAGCTGCTTTTGGAGCTTCTACCGGAGCGTCAGATACAATATCGAATTCGAAGTTGTACTCAACATTTCTGTGCAATCTGATGTTGGCAGTTACTTTACCAGTTCTCTTAATAGTGTTCCCTGGGATTTTGATGTATTTCTTCTCAACAGAAACTCCAGCTTTTTCTAGAGCTGCAGAAAGGTCTGCATTGTTGATAGATCCGAATAATTTATCACCAGTACCTACTTTTGCAGGAATAGTAACAGAAGTTTTCTTTAATTGCTCAACTACAGCATTTGCAGCAGCGATTAATTTAGCTTCTTCTTCTTTTCTAGCCTCCAAAGTAGCTTCTAAAGCTGCAATGTTTTTAGGAGTAGCTAAAAGTGCAAATCCTTGAGGAATTAAGAAGTTTCTTGCATAACCAGGCTTTACGCTTACTGTGTCGAATTCAAGACCTAAGTTTTCTACGTCTTTTTTTAGGATAATGTTCATTGTTGTTGTCCTTTTTAGATTTTAGATGTCTAAAATCAAGTTAGAATTAATTATGTATTCAGCAACAAAAGAAGAGATTGCTCTCTTCTTTTATTTATTTTGTCTTATTTTAATAAGTCAGCTACGTAAGGCATCAAAGCAAGGTGTCTTGCTCTTTTGATAGCAGCAGAAACTTTTCTCTGATATTTCAAAGAAGTTCCAGTGTATCTTCTAGGTAAAATTTTACCTTGCTCGTTTACGAACTGTAATAAGAAATCAGCATCTTTGTAATCAACGTGCTTAATTCCGTATTTTTTAAATCTACAATATTTCTTTTCGGATTTTGTGTTGATATCAAGTGGAGTAAGGAATTTTACTTCTGATTCTCCTCCAGCTGAGGCTTGTTTAGCCATTTCATCTATTGCCATGTCTTGTCTTTTTAAAAAATTGGGTTAATAATTAAGCTTTAGCTGCTTTTACTTTTGCTCTTCTTGTTACAGCGTAGTCTACAGCGTGTTTGTCTAGTTTTGTAGTAAGGTAACGAATTACTCTTTCGTCACGTTTGAATGCTAATTCTAGATCAGCAACTACAGTACCTTCTCCTTTAAATTCGATTAAAGTGTAGAATCCGTTCTTTTTCAATTGGATCGGATAAGCTAATTTTTTTAATCCCCAGTTTTCTTTAGCAACGATTTCGCAGTTCTTTTCTTTTAAAAGGTCTACAAATTTGTTCACTGCTTCCTCTACCTGTGACTCAGATAGAACGGGAGTTAAAATGAAAACAGTTTCGTAATTGTTCATAATGTTAAATGAATTTGTTAATTATTTCGAGCTGCAAAAGTAGAAAATATATTTGTAATATGCAATACGAAAATAGATTTTATTAATAGTGAATGGTGAATAAAGCCGAAACTGAATTTTCACCGACCCCTCTCGAATCTCGAAACTTGCGGCAAGTCCTATTTTTCAGACCTGATTTCGTTTAAAAAATTTACTTTTATTACATCATATAAAGAATGTCGGCTCACCAAAATGGAAGCGATTGAAGAAACCATTCCTGCTAACATGAGATGGAATATCAGAGAATGTCTGTCGGTCATTTCCAAGACAATAATCGCTGATGTAAACGGAGCTCTCGTAATTCCGGTCAGAAAAGCGACCATTCCGGCGAGAACAACTACATTGGTTTCATTGGGACTCAAATGAATAAATCCAGAAATTACAGATCCGATACTTGCTCCGGCGGTTAAAGCTGGAGCGAAAATTCCACCGGCACCTCCGGAAGTAAAAGACAGGGCAGGACCCAGCATTCTTAAAACAGGAACATACCAGTCTTCATGTTTATCTTTTGTGAAAAGCACCCGCTCCATGATCTCTTTTCCTGAACCCAGAATTTCTCTATTGATAAAGAAGGCGATTGAAGCAATAATTAAAGCACTAATGACCAGAAAAACAACATTAGCTCTGTCGGTTTTTAGTTTTCTTTTTTTCCAGTCATTCATTTTTAGCATAGTGATAGAAAGCTGGCTGGCTAGAATCCCTGCAGTTCCTGCGACTAAAATAATAGGAAACATGACCATTAATGAAACATCATTTGTTTTAGGATAACCTAAATATAAATAAGAACCGGCTAAAGTCTGGGCAGTCAATCCGGCAATAATAACAGCGGTAAATAAAGCTGTTTTAAAGTAATTGATATGCGTTTTGGAAAGTTCTTCCACGGCAAATACAATTCCTCCAAGCGGAGTGTTGAAAGCAGCTGCAAGTCCGGCTGCAGCACCGGTCATAATCATATTTTTCTTGGAAATTTTTGGCCACCATTCGGGAAGATATTCATTCACTTTTCTGAAAACGGAACCCGCCACCTGAATCGTAGGACCTTCTCTACCAACCGCGCCACCACCAATGACTAAAACAACGGATGAAAGTATTTTAAAAACAATAATTTTTAAACTCAAAAGGCTTCGGATTTTTTTATGTTCTTTCGGATTAGCCAGCTCTACAGCAGCCATCACCTGTGGAATCCCGCTTCCTTTAGCGTTGGGTGCAAATTCTTTAACCAGCCACCACGACAATACAAAGCCAATCGGAGCAATGATGAAAATCATCCAGGAATGCCAGTCGAGAATGAAATGTAGAAGGTTTTCTCCCCATGCAAAAAACTTGGCATATACTACAGCAATAAAACCGGTAATCACCGAGCCAATCCAAAATGGAATTGCCTGAAGCAGGTTGTATTTCAGTTGTTCGTTTCGGATGTTGTAGAAAGATTTTTTCAGAGATCTTCGAATGAGTGATAAAAATTTCAACATTTGTTAAGTTTAAGGTTTAAAAATACATGATTTTTATGGATTTTATATTTTTATGAGGCCTTAAAACTGCTAAAATTATTTTTTCCATTTATTTAAATTAATTATTTCTGAATTTAATACTTAATTAATCAAATTTTAAAGTGTTGTGTTATATTGTAAATGCATTTGTTTTTATTGTTTTTTGTTTAATTAAAATCCATTTTTATTGAATAATGCATAAATTAATTTTCAAGGATATGGATAATACTATAATTATTAATAAAAAAAATGAATGGCAAGCAGAAGGGGGCTGGGTTTTTGATCACAAAAAAACCTCCGAAAAATTCGAAGGTTATTATATTGTAAAGATGTTTCGACAAGCTCAACATGACAGTTGAAGTCGTCATTCATCGTTTATAATTAAATTTCCGTATTCAGATCCCAGTTTTCAAGGTAATCATGAACGTGCTTCAACATCATTCCACCCAAAGATCCGTCTACCACTCTGTGATCGTAAGAATGAGACATGAACATTAAGTTTCTTATCGCAATTACATCTCCATCAGCTGTTTCAAGAACTGCAGGCTTTTTAACGATTGCTCCGATTGCTAGAATAGCAACCTGTGGCTGAGGAATAATCGGAGTTCCCATTAGGTTTCCGAAGCTTCCTACGTTAGAAATTGTATAAGTTGCTCCTTGAGTATCTTCAGGTCTTAATTTTTTATTTCTTGCTCTGTAAGCCAAATCATTGATCGCTTTTGCCAATCCTGAAAGTGACAACTGATCTGCATTTTTAATAACAGGAACAATAAGGTTTCCGTCTGGTAAAGCAGTTGCCATACCGATGTTGATATTTTTCTTTTTAATGATGTTTTCACCATTTACAGAAACGTTGATCATTGGGAAATCCTGGATGGCTTTTACAACAGCTCTCACGAAAATAGGCATGAACGTTAGCTTTTCACCTTCACGTTTTTCAAAAACAGCTTTGTTTTTATTTCTCCATTTTACAACATTCGTTACATCTGTTTCAATGAAAGAAGTTACGTGTGGTGCAATTTGTTTAGCTTTCACCATGTTTTCAGCAATGATTTTTCTCATTCTGTCCATCGGAATGATTTCATCACCTGCTGCAACAGAGATGGTAGAAGCCGGAGCAGAAGTAGCGACTGGTTGTGGCGTAGAAGCTGCCTGTACCGGAGCTGCTTGTGAAGCTGGCTGATTTCCTCTGTTTTTAACGTAAGCTAAAATATCTTCTTTTGTAATTCTTCCTTCTAAACCACTTCCTTTGATAGTTTTTAGTTCAGATTCAGAAATGTTTTCTTGTTGTGCAATTGATTTTACAAGTGGAGACAGATAAAGATCTCCCGAAAATTCTGTTGAAGCAGCTACCTGAAGCGGCTGTTCAATTGTTTTTAAAGTTTCAGCATCTGGAATTGCTACCGGAGTTTCAGTTTGTACTTCTTCTGCAGCTGTATTTCCGCCTTCTCCTTCAATCTCTAAAATAGCAATAGCTTCACCTACCTTTGCAACTTCGTCTTTCTGTTTTAAAATCTTTACGATTTTCCCCGAAACCGGTGTCGGAACGTCTGAATCTACTTTATCTGTTGCAATTTCTACTACGGAATCATCTTCCTTTACATTATCACCTTCATTGAATAACCAAGTGATAATAGTAGCTTCCATAACACCTTCTCCCATGGAAGGAAGCAATAATTTGTACTCTGCCATTTTTAATTTTTAGATTTTGACAAATATATAAAAAAAATCGGTTTTTTTATGAAATGTATAATTTTAGGAAAATTCGATATAAATGTTCTCTCCTACGTTCATTCCAAACAGACTTTTTGCTCCGTTTTTCTTGCTTCCTTTATAGATGGTGAGCTCCAGAAGCTGACTGTCATTGAAGATTGCTGCCGACTGACCATGATATTCCGTTTCTCTTTCCCAATCCGAAACGACTTCCGTATGACTGGAAAAAACTTTTGAAAGGGCTAAGTTCCTAAATTTGATCGTGAAGTTTTCATATCCGTTTCCTACACTTTCAAAAAAGTCTTTACTGATATTTGAAATGATGTTTCCGAAATTATCAATATACGTCACTTCCCCGATAATCATCTTTTCGGATTCATTATATACAGGTTTAGGGAATAAAAGCTGCTTGGCGGTATCAATTTTTCGCCCGATCACTCCGGGAAGTCCTCCATTCGCTAAATGTACCGCTGCAGGAACGAAAACATCTGTTGAAGTGAAATTAACGATATCATCAAACCTGTTATTTAAAGTAATTTCAAAAATTGCTTCAGGTTTGATATCAAAAAATATTAAGCTTAAAAGACCGTTATCCGCTGCAATGAAATAATGACCATCTGCTTTGTATAAAATATTTTTTCTTGATTTATGCTGAAAACTGTCGACAGAAATGATATGAATACTGCCCTTTGGAAAATGTTTATAAGCGTTTCTTACAATATATGAAGTCTGGATAAGATTGAAAGCCTGAATATCGTGGGTGATATCAACAATATTAACCTTCTGATTCAGAGAAAGAATGCTGCCTTTTACAGCGGCAACTCTGTAATCCAAATTTCCGAAATCTGAAGTAAGGGTAATAATTGACATTGATTGTTTGTAGAATAATAGAATTGCAAATTTATCTAAAATAAAAAGAAAGCCCGAAATATTCTAGCAAAGAATTTGATAAAAATTTCAAAAAAAGCTTTACATTTAAAATCTAAAATAAAAATACTGCATGTTTGAATTGACATATGATTTGGAAGATATCGACATGAAAATCTTCTATGGAGTTAATAACCAATTTTTCAATTTAATAAAATCAAGCTTTCCTACTCTTAAAATTACAGGAAGAGACCATTTTATCTTTGCGATGGGGAACCAGGAAGCATTGGATATATTTAAACAGAAACTTGATGATATTGTTAAGTTTATTTCTAAGAACAACTCTATCGAGCTTAAAGACGTAGAAAATATTCTTAATTTAAAAGATGAGAATGAAAAACAGCTTGTTTTTGATCAGGATATTATTGTAAAAGGGGTAAATGGTAAAGTGATTAAAGCTAAAACCACCAATCTTAAGAAATTAGTGAAAGAAACTGAGAAAAAAGATATGGTTTTTGCGATCGGACCTGCGGGAACAGGGAAGACATATACCAGTGTAGCCTTAGCAGCACGAGCTTTAAGAGATAAAGCGGTAAAGAGAATTGTATTGACCAGGCCGGCTGTTGAAGCGGGGGAGAGTCTGGGTTTTTTGCCTGGTGATCTTAAAGAAAAACTGGATCCGTATTTACAACCTTTATATGATGCGCTTAGAGATATGATTCCTCATGAAAAACTGGAAGGTTTTATGGAGAAAAAAGTAATTGAGGTGGCACCACTGGCTTTTATGAGAGGACGAACTTTGGATGATGCTTTTGTAATCCTGGATGAAGCGCAGAATACGACCCATTCTCAAATGAAAATGTTTTTGACGAGAATGGGGATGAATGCAAAGTTTATTATTACAGGAGATCCGAGTCAGGTAGACTTACCGCCTAAACAACAATCTGGACTTAAAGAGGCTATGAGAATTCTGAAAGACGTTAAAGAAATAGGATTTGTTCATCTGACTGAGGAAGATGTTGTGAGACATCCTGTAGTTAAGAAAATTATCCTGGCCTATAATGAAGAGGAAAAGAGGCAAAGAGAATAATTTTCATAAAATATTATAATTCCTTTGCAAATCCGCAAAAAGTGATATATTTGTCCGCTAATTTTTTAGAAAAAACAAATATATCATGAAAAAACTTTTACTTATTGCAGCAGTTGCTGCCATGGGAAGCAGTGCTTACGCACAGGAATTCAGATTCGGACCAAAAACTGGTTTTGCAATGTCTACCTTAAAAATTGATGAAAAGCAGGATGATGCGGGAAAAAGAAATATGGATCCCAAATACACTTTTTACATTGGAGGTATGGCAGAATACAAAATCAATGATAATTTCGGATTTCAGGCTGAAGTTTTATACTCTCCGCTTGGAGCAAAAGAAAAGATCGATGGAATAAATGCCGGAATCATGTTTGTAGGTGAGCAGACCAAGGTGAATCTAGGAACATTACTGGTACCAATTTCTGCAAAATATTTTATATCGGAAAATTTCTCTGTAGCTGCGGGGGCTAATTTTGGAGTTATTCTTTCTGCTAAGCAAAAAACAGTAATAGGCTCTGATTTTGCCGACATGGAGATTGAAGGAGATTCTGGTGAAGTAGATATTAAAGATGATATCAAGACATTAAACATTGCTCCATTTGTAGGTGTAGAATATATGTTTGAGAACGGATTCTTCATCGACGGAAGATACAGCTTGGGAGTATCCAACCTTTCTAATGACGGAAGCGGAGGAAAAGTAACCAATAGCTTTGCTCAAGTTGGAGTAGGTTTCAAATTCGGAGGGAACTAATATTTTTCTTAACTATAAAGTAAAAGCAGGACAAAAAAGTCCTGCTTTTTTAATAAACGGCATTTAGTTTGCTATACCTAAATTTTTATAACAACATTTTAAATTTTAAACAATG
>JBCNMJ010000144.1:0-9339 GCA_039594975.1 Chryseobacterium sp.
CATTCATAATGCGAGCCCCAGAAATAAACAGAATTTTATAGCGGTTAATTGTTCTGCCTTTAGTAAAGAATTGCTGGAAAACGAATTATTCGGGCATAAAGCAGGAGCCTTTACCGGAGCGGTTAAGGATGCTAAAGGAATCTTTGAAGAAGCCAATAACGGGACTGTTTTTTTGGATGAAATAGGAGAGATGCCATTAGATTTACAGGCTAAATTACTTCGCGTTTTGGAGTCGGGAGAATTTTTAAAAGTGGGTGAAAGCAAACCTACGAAAGTAAATGTAAGAATAATCGCTGCTACCAATAGAGATTTACAGAAAGAAATAGACAACGGAAACTTTAGAGAAGACCTGTATTACCGAATTAATATTTTCAATATCATTCTTCCATCTTTAAGAGAAAGAATTTCCGATATTGAAGAATTAGCGCGGTTTTTCTTAAAAAAGTATGCACAGAAAGTAGGGAAAAAGATGACCGCTATTTCAGGAGATTATCTCAACATATTGAAAAAGAATTTCTGGAAGGGCAATATTCGTGAACTTAGGAATATTATAGAAAGAAGTGTTATTCTGGAAGATAGCGAAGAATTATCGGTAAGCAGCCTGCCTTTCGATATGCAGCAGATTTCTACAGCCCAATCTTCAGCGGATAAAACATTATCTGCCTTTTCTATGGCGAGTGCGGAAAAGCTTCATATTCAGAAAATCCTGAATTATACCCAGGGAAACAAAGCCGAAGCAGCCCGTTTACTGGAGATCGGTATTGCCACTCTTTATCGGAAAATTGATGAATATAAAATTTCATAAACGATTATCATATTGATAACGAGCCTATCATTTTGATAGGCTTTTTTGTTTCTATTAATCATTGTTTTAAATATAACTATTTGAAATATAGATTGTTGTTTTGTTCTATTTCAAAAGGGAATATAAATTGGCATTGATGATTCAAATCATTCTAAATATGAATCATACAGAAGCAATGCAGGAAATCCTTAAAGTAGTTCCTGAATCAGAAGAAGAATTTAAAGATACGTTCAGAACCAGAAATTCTTTTATGGTGATCAATGTTTTTACAAAACAAATCAGAAAACTCATCTGTAAAAAAGATCAGAAAGTTTTGGTTACCTGTCTTAACAAAATGGACGAGATGTATAAGAAAGGTGACCAAGCATTGAAAAATGCTATAGAATCTGTCTTTATCTACTCTTTAGACAGTCTCACATTTACCTGTGATAAGGCCTACAGAAATTTAATTTTTGAAAAGATCTCTTTGCCTTTAAAAAACGCGTATCTGCATCAGATTTATAAATCAGGAATTTAAATTCATAAGAACATGAAAGTAAGAAAACAGGGAAGCTGGAAAGAATGGAAGTCTTCCAACGACAGACATAATCTTGAAATTTTAGTCATCAATGTAGTGGTCATTCTGGGGGTATTTGTAGTGGCCGCCATTATTCAGTGAATATAAAAAATATAGAAATGAGCACCATTTTAATCATAACAGGAGCAGCACTTTTTGCTTTGTTTTTTCTAACGGTAAAATACTTTGAGAAAATATGACCACATTATTCATTATAGCAATCGGCGTATTCATTTATATGTGCTATGTGCTGGTAAAACCGGAGAAATTTTAACCATAATGGAAATTGAAAAAATAATTCATTATCAATTTTCAGATTTTAATTAAGAACAATGAACTCAGAAATTTTAGGAATATTATTGATGTTCTTTTTGGCAGTAGGTCTTGCCATACCTTTAGGAAGATACATCGGAAAAATATACAGTAACGAAAAAACTTGGCTGGACAAGATTTTTAATCCGATAGATAAAATTTTTTACAAAGGTGCCGGAGTTAATTCTGACATAGAAATGACCTGGAAGCAACATTTGTTTGCTTTATTAACGATCAATCTCATTTGGTTTTTAATAGCCATGTTTGTATTAACCAATATGGGATGGCTTCCGTTGAATCCGGATCATAATCCGTCTATGAGCGGAGACTTGGCATTTAATACGGCTGTAAGTTTTGTAACCAATACCAATCTTCAGCATTATTCAGGAGAAACAGGAATGTCCTATTTAGGTCAGCTTGTTCTCATGTTATGGCAATTTATCAGTGCAGGATGCGGAATGGCAGTTGCAGCAGTTGTTTTCATCGCTATGAAAGAGAGAACAACAGAAAAGCTGGGAAATTTTTACTTCTTTTTTGTGAGAAGCTGTACAAGAATTTTATTACCAATTGCGGTTGTCGTTGCAAGTTTATTAGCATTTAACGGAACTCCTATGACATTTGAAGGTAAAGATACCCTTACGAATCTGCAGGGAGATACAATACAAGTAAGTCGCGGTCCGGTTGCTGCATTTACGGCAATAAAACATTTGGGAACCAACGGAGGTGGTTTTTTTGGACCAAACTCAGCACATCCTTTTGAAAATCCAAACTATTTTACCAACATAGTAGAAATGGTAACCCAAATGCTGATTCCTTTGGCGATGGTTTTTGCCATGGGATATGTTGTGAGAAGAAAAAAACTGGCCTGGACGGTGTTTGGAGTAATGACCATAGGATTTTTACTTCTTACGATTCCTACAGTCATTTCAGAAGCTAACGGGAATCCTGCAATTTCTCATATGGGAATTTCTCAGAACATGGGAAATATGGAAGGAAAAGAAGTTCGTTTCGGTTCTGTTGCTTCAGCGTACTGGAGTATTGCCACAACGGTGATTTCTACAGGAAGTGTCAACTCTATGCATGATAGTTTTATGCCTTTAAGCGGAATGAATCAATTGCTGGGAATGATGGTAAACTGTTTCTACGGAGGTGTGGGAGTCGGTTTTTTAAACTTCTATATTTTCATCATCCTTGCTGTTTTTATCAGTGGATTGATGGTAGGAAGAACTCCTGAATTTTTAGGAAAGAAAATAGAAGCCAGAGAAATGAAAATAGCCATGATTATTGCGCTTCTTCATCCTCTTCTGATTCTTTCCGGGACAGCAATTGCGAGCTTTTTGTATTCTCAGAATCCCGAAGCATTTGCAAGTTGGCTGAATAACCCAGGATATCACGGTTTCAGTGAAATGCTGTACGAATTTACCTCATCAAGTGCCAATAATGGAAGTGGTTTTGAAGGATTGGGAGACAATACCCCTTTCTGGAATATCGCCTGTGGAATGATCATGTTAATGGCAAGATACTTACCCATTATCGGTCCTGTTGCGATTGCAGGAAGCTTGGCCGCTAAAAAGTACATTCCTGAAAGTGCAGGGACATTAAAAACAGATACTTCAACGTTCGGACTCATGGTATTTGCAGTTATTGCCATTGTTGCAGCACTGTCATTCTTCCCGGCACTGGCTTTGGGGCCTATCGCAGAGTATTTTTCTATGTAGAAAGTGAGAAGTCAAAAGTAAGAGGTAAGAAGTGGCTCGCTACATCTCACTTTTTACATAGGTCTTTTATGACTCACTAAGCAACTTTCGCTTTAAACCATAAATGAGTTTTCCAATTAAATCAAGCTTATTATTTAATAAATGGAATTCTTCTTTAGATAAAAATTCTAATTCAAATGAAATGATCAATAATGTATCAAGTTCTGCAATAGATCCAATGGATATATCAAGAAAACGAGCAAATTCTTTTTTACTGGTTCTTGCAGCTCCTTCTGCAATATTCAACGGAATAGATAATGCAGCTCGCCGCATTTGTGAAGTGATGCCAAAAAGTTCTTCTTTAGGAAAAGATTTGGTAATAAGATATACTTCTTTAATCAAAGAAACACTGTCGCTCCACGCTTTTAAATTTTTATGTGGTTTCATCAAAAATGTGTTAAAAAATAAATATAAGTATAAATACTTCAATGTGAATAATTTTTATCCTTTTCACATTTTACTTTCCACTTCTAACAAATAAAAAAATGAAAGGAAATAATAACAATTTGTTTCAGGCAGAATTAGTCAATGAAGCATTGAAACAATCATTTATAAAACTTCACCCGGCAAAAATGTTCCGTAATCCGGTCATGTTTATGGTGTATATCGGAACTTTGGTAATGGCTGGAGTTTGTGTATGGATTGCTGCTGGTGAAACTTCTCAGGGAGGTCTTATTTACAACATCATAGTAACAGCAGTATTATTGATCACTCTTCTTTTTGCGAACTTTGCTGAAGCTATTGCCGAAGCAAGAGGAAAAGCTCAGGCTGATTCTTTAAGAAAAACAAGAGAAGAAACTCCTGCAAAGATATTATCATCAAACGGAGAAATCATAATAATACCTTCCAATCAGTTGCGAAAAGGCGATGTATTTTTTTGCGAAACAGGCGATATCATTCCTTCTGACGGAGAAATTATAGAAGGTTTAGCTACGATTGATGAAAGTGCAATAACAGGTGAAAGTGCTCCGGTAATCCGGGAAGCGGGAGGAGATAAGAGCAGTGTGACAGGAGGAACGAAAGTACTTTCAGATCATATTAAAGTAAAAGTTACCACAGAACCCGGAGAAAGCTTTCTGGATAAAATGATTGCCCTGGTTGAAGGAGCATCAAGACAGAAAACTCCGAATGAAATTGCACTGACCATCCTTTTAGCCGGATTTACATTAGTTTTTGTAATTGTCACAGTGACTTTAAAGCCATTCGGTGATTATGCCAATACGCCGATTACCATTGCAGCATTTATCTCATTATTCGTTTGTCTGATTCCCACTACGATTGGAGGATTATTATCAGCAATTGGGATTGCAGGAATGGACAGGGCACTAAGAGCAAATGTAATTACCAAAAGTGGTAAAGCCGTAGAAACGGCCGGAGATATCGATGTTTTATTATTGGATAAAACCGGAACTATCACCATTGGAAACAGAAAGGCTACAAATTTTTATCCAGCTAATGGAATTGACGAAAAAACATTGATAAAAGCAGCAGTTCTAAGTTCTATGGCCGATGAAACTCCGGAAGGAAAATCTATTGTAGAACTGAGTGAAAAGTTAGATGTGGAAGGTGTTTTAAAGAAAGAATTGGGACTTCTTACTTCTAACATCTCACCGGAGTACATCAATTTTACGGCAGAAACGAGAAGCTCTGGAATCAACTACGAAAATACGCGAATCAGAAAAGGAGCAACAGATGCCATAAAAAAAATTGTTACCAATTCAGGCAATACATTTCCGACAGAAGTTGAAGAAAAAGTCAGAGAGATTTCGCAAAACGGAGGAACCCCGCTTGTGGTTTCAGAAAATGAAAAAGCTTTGGGTGTGATAGAATTACAGGACATTATTAAGCCAGGTATTAAAGAACGTTTTGACCGTTTGCGAAAAATGGGAATCAAAACCGTGATGGTAACAGGAGATAATCCTCTGACGGCAAAATTCATTGCTGAAAAAGCAGGAGTAGATGACTTCATTGCAGAAGCCAAACCTGAAGATAAAATGAATTACATCAAAAAAGAACAGACTGAAGGAAGATTGGTAGCCATGATGGGAGACGGAACCAACGATGCTCCTGCTCTTGCTCAGGCAGATGTAGGTGTTGCGATGAACAGTGGAACACAGGCAGCAAAAGAAGCAGGAAATATGGTGGATCTTGATAATGATCCGACAAAACTTATTGAAGTTGTAGAGATTGGAAAACAGTTATTAATGACACGAGGAACGTTAACAACTTTCAGTATTGCCAATGATGTGGCAAAATATTTTGCCATTGTTCCGGCTTTATTTATTGCTTCCATTCCGGCGTTACAGGGGCTGAATATTATGAATCTTCATTCTCCTGAGTCAGCAATTCTTTCTGCTGTAATCTTCAATGCCATCGTCATTCCCATGCTGATTCCTTTAGCTTTAAAAGGAGTTGCCTATAAACCGATCGGTGCAAGTGCACTGCTAAGAAGAAACCTTTTTATATATGGTTTAGGCGGAGTCATTATTCCGTTTATCGGGATCAAAATTATCGATCTTATTGTAGCATTATTTATTTAAAGTAAAAAGTAAAAAGTAAAAAGTAAAAAGTAAAAAGTAAAAAGAGCTTGTTAAACTTCTATCTTTTTACTTCTAACCTCTAACATTCATCATCATGAAACAAAATATATTACCAGCAATCAGATTAACCCTTTTATGCGCTGTGTTTTTTTCAGGAATCTATACCCTTTTTATTTTTGGAATTGCTCAGGCTGCTCCCAATAACGGAAAAGGAGAAATCATAGAATATAATGGTAAAAAGTACTATGCCAACATAGGTCAGAAATTTGATAAGGATGAATATTTCTGGTCCCGTCCTTCGGCTGTAGATTACAATGCGGCAGGAGCGGGAGGAAGCAATAAGGGGCCTTCAAATCCTGAGTATCTTAAAACCGTTCAGGAAAGAATAGATCATTTTTTGAAACACAATCCTGAAGTTCAGAAATCAGAAATTCCATCGGATATGGTAACTGCCAGTGGAGGAGGACTAGATCCGAATATCTCTGTACAGGCAGCAAAAATTCAGGTAAAAAGGATTTCTAAAATCAGAAATGTAGATGAAAATAAAATTCAGGAATTGATAGTTTCCCATACAGAAAAACCACTTTTTGGACTTTTCGGAACTGAGAAAATCAATGTTTTAAAGCTCAATATCGCATTAGACGGATTGAAATAATTAAAAAAAAGAAATTAAAAATGAAAAAAACAATTAGCTTGGCAAGTACTCTATTATGCCTTGCAATCAATCAATGGGCATTTTCTCAGAAAACTGCTGATTCTGCATCTGTTGAAAATTTAAAAAAAGACGCTGTCATCTCTCAATCAAAAATACCGTTTGACGGCTATGATCTTTCCTGGATCAACGGACAAAACAGACAGACTGATTTTCCGCTTACCTTAAAAGATAAAGACGGAGAAACGATTCTGACAGGAGTCGCTTATGTTGATTCATATTTTAATTATGACTTTAACCGCCCAAAAGATAACACACATAATGCTTCTGCAGCAATAGGGCGTTCCAACGAATTTACGATTAATATGGCAAGTGTAGGTTTGGAAACGAATTATAAGAATGTTATCGGTCGTCTCTGGCTGCAGTTTGGACAGATGGGATCTATTGTACAGGATCTTGACGGAACTGTTAATCATGGGAAAAATACCTCGGCAAGTAATTTAAAATACATTCGTGAAGCTGCCGGAGGATATCATTTTGATGTTATGCACGGTTTAAATGTTGAAGCAGGGATTTTTATGAGCTACATCGGGCTTGAAAGTTATGTGCTTAATGAAAACTGGAATTATCAGCGAAGTTTGGTGTGCGATTTTACGCCTTTCTATTTTCAGGGAGCGAGAATTCAGGCATATCCTTCGAAAAAATTTAAAACGGAAGTGTGGGTAATGAACGGCTGGCAAACCTACAATTCATGGAATACGGGATTGTCAATTGGAAACTCAAACTACTACCGTCCTAATGAAAACCTTCAATTGGTTGCCAATTTTTACTTAAACGGAAAAGATACCCGCAATAATCCCGGAGTGAGAAGATTTCATCATGATAACAGTGTAGTGGCAAGATATTTTAACAGAAAAGATAGTAAAGGGATTTCCCAAGCAGCTTTCAGCTTAAACACCCACTATGGCTTCCAGTCCGGAGCAGGTGTTAAAGCTAAAGACAATTATATGATAGGAACTTCTCTTGCCAACAGAATATGGTTTAATCATAATAAATTTGCTTTGACTTTAAGAGGGGATGTCATAAGCAATCCTGGAGCTTATTTGGCTTTTTCTCCTTCTCCGGTGGCTAATAATGATTTCAATGATGCTATTGCAGCAGATAAAGATCTGAAAATGTTTCAGGGAACTGCAACCTTTGACTATATGCCCAATCAGTTTTGTACGTTCAGATTAGAATACGGGTACAGAAGCAGCAATATTCCTTATTTTGCAGGAAGAGAGGGAACCACAAGTCCGGACGGATGGGCAGATACAGCCGTTGAAAACTGGAGACCGGATCTTAAAAAGAGAGACAGCAGACTTACTGTAGCGGTTATTTTCAGATTGTAATTAAAAGCATACTTGTTCTTGATATTAAAATATCATACTTAAACTAAAATCAAGATTAGAAAATGAAGAAAAAAATACTGTGTATGTTTTTAATACCGGGATTTCCAATTTTAGATTTTGCACAGGAAAATAAATCATTAAAAATTACAGGATATGCTGAACTGTATTATCAGTATGAATTCAATAATCCCTCCAATAATTCACGTCCTGCTTTTATTTACAGTCATAACCGAAACAATGAAGTCAATTTGAATTTGGGTTTTGTAAAAGCAAGCTATGAAACTGAAAAACTAAGAGCAAATGTAGCTTTAGGAGTAGGAACCTATATGAATTCCAATTATGCAGCAGAATCAGGTGTTTTAAAAAATATTTATGAAGCTAATGTCGGTGTAAAAATTTCAAAACATAAAAATCTTTGGATTGATGCTGGAATTATGCCATCACACGTTGGTTTTGAAAGTGCAGTCAGTAAAGATTGTTTTACACTAACTAGAAGCATGCAGGCGGAGAACTCTCCATATTTTGAAAGTGGTGCTAAGATTTCTTATACCACCGATAACGGAAAATGGTTTATGAGTGGATTGGTGCTAAACGGCTGGCAAAGAATTCAGCGTGTAGACGGAAATTCCAGCTTAGCTTTTGGGCATCAGCTGACCTATAAGCCGAATGAAAAGATTACCCTGAACAGCAGTTCCTTTATTGGAAACGACAAACCGGACAGTATAAAACAGATGAGGTATTTTCATAACCTGTACGGAAGTTTTCAATTGAGTAAAAAATTTGCTTTGATTACGGGATTCGATATAGGGGCAGAACAAAAAGCTAAAGGAAGCGATCAGTACAATATCTGGTATTCTCCTGTTATTATTGCGAAATATTCTCCAACGGAAAATTTAAGCTTTGCTGCGAGAGGAGAGTACTATAGTGATAAAAAAGGAGTCACTATTGCGACCGGAACGGAAAATGGTTTTAAAACTTTCGGATATTCTCTGAATGCCGATTATTGGATTCTTCCCAATCTGGTTTGGAGAACGGAAATTAAAAATCTTAATAGTAAAGATGAGATTTTTATCAACCGAGATCATATGCTCAAAAAAAATACGCTTACAGCAGTCACCTCACTTGCCGTAAGTTTTTAATTACTCAAATCCCTTACTAAAATTTTGGTAAGGGATTGCTAACTTTGATTTACATAATCTGTTATGGATGATAAAAAATCTGCTCAGGATTTCCTAAGCTTAATTAAAAGATCAAGAAAGGGAAAATTCAAAATTTACATTGGAATGAGTGCCGGTGTTGGGAAAACATATCGGATGCTGCAGGAAG
>JBCNMJ010000145.1:0-9324 GCA_039594975.1 Chryseobacterium sp.
TGTAAAGAGAAACCTGAAAAAATTCCAATCCGCTTTTTTTCCGAAACCTCAAACAAAAGAGGATCAAATCAGGGAAATAACACAACGGCTTCTTCAAAACAATTATGATTTAGTGTATGCCAATACTGCTGAAACATTAATTTGGACACTTCCTTTTTATGAAAGAAAAATCCCTACCATTGTTGCGATTCACGAATTGGCTTTTGGTATAGAAAGTGCTTATTCAGTTGAGTTTATCAAAAAAAATATTTCAAAGGTTTCAAAAATAATCGCCGGATCCAGCTCTGTAAAAGAAAATTTAGTTCAGAAATATGGTGCTGATTCTGAAAAAGTTGAAGTTATTCATTCATTTGTTGACGAAAAAATTCAGATACAAAAGGGCGAACAGATTCTAAAACAGGAATTAGGGATTTCTGAAGATGAAGTTGTTCTGGGTATTGCAAGTTCACAGGAACTCAGAAAAGGTACAGAACTGGTTCCACTTCTTGTAAAAAAAATCTCAGAAAAAACCAATAAGAATTTCAAATTTATCAACCTTGGAGGCTCATCTCAAACCGGACCTGTAAAGTGTTCTAAACTTGATGCCGAAAAATTGGGTGTCTCTGACAAGATTATTTATATTGATCATAATAAAACCGCCAATGATTATATCAATATTTTTGATATTTTCATTTTACTTTCCAGAGAAGATCCTTTTCCGTTGGTAATGCTTACCGCTGCAAAGCTGGCAAAGCCTATTATTGCATTTGAAAAAAGTGGTGGTGCAGAAGAGTTTTTAGCCAACAATAACGGAGTCCTTTGCTCTTATCTTGATCTTGATGAAATGGCTTCTAAAATTGTTGATTTAATGGAATCCCGAGAATTAAGAGAAGCTTACGGCAATAAAATTAATACAAGATTACAAAATGATTTTTCGGAGACAAAACTTCAGGAGAGCATATTCAGTTTAATTGACCAATTGATTTAAATCTATGATTTCAATAATAGTTTCGTCATATCAGGAAAATGATTTCAGCAGGTTCACAAAAAGCGTGCACGAAACTATCGGAATTCCGGATTTTGAAATCATTAAAGTCTGGAATCCCAATTTAATGGGCATCACAGGAGCCTACAATTTAGGAGCAGAGAAATCGAAATACGAAAACCTTTTGTTCGTTCATGAAGATATTATCTTTCACACAGAAAATTGGGGTGAGAAACTTATCAATCATTTAAACAGTCCTGAAGTTGGTATTATTGGTATTGCCGGATCATCCTACGTTCCTGTTGCACCTTCCAGCTGGACGATCTCAGAAAAGTATAATGCTGTCAACATCCTGCAGAGTGATAAAGAAAATCCTGAAACACAACATTTAAAGTCTATTCATCAGCAAAAGACAAAAGTATATGCTGTTGACGGAGTTTTTATGGCAATAACTAAAAAAAATTTCGATACACTAAAATTTAATGAAGATTTAAAAGGCTTTCATGGCTATGATCTTGATTTCAGCTTAAGGGTGGCGAAAAAACTTCAGAATTATGTAGTGAATGATATTCTTGTTCAACATTTTTCAAAAGGCAACCGCGATAAAAAATGGCTGGATACTAATATTAAAATTAGAGAAAAAATAGGCAGCAATTTTCCTCATCAAAAAAACTCCGAAACAGAAAAAAACATTTTTCTTTCCTTCCTCTATCAATACTTTATCTATTATCCGGTAAATTCAAAAAATATTTTCTTTACTACAAAATTTTTTCCTTTTAAACACCTTACATTTCAGGATAAGATTTTAATTTTAAAGAAATATTTTAATTATATTAGATTTTCATCTGAAATTAATAAAAAAACACAATGATTGTAGGAAACGGACTTATTGCAAAATCTTTAAAAAATATAGACTCGGAAAACATTCTGTTCTTTGCTTCAGGAGTATCCAATTCTTTGGAGACAAGAGATTCTGAATTTCAAAGAGAATTTGATCTTCTTAAAAAAAATATTGAACAGCATTCGGACATTCTTCTGATTTATTTTTCAACATTGAGCATCAATGACAAATCAAAAACGGATAGCTTATATGTACAGCACAAAAAGAAAATTGAAGAGTATATTCAAAATCACTCAAAACAATTCAGTATTCTCAGAATTGGAAATATTGTAGGGGCAGGAGGAAACCCTAATACATTATTCAATTATCTTAAACATCAGATCGCTCAAAATTCGGAATTTGTATTGCACACGAAAGCAAGAAGGCTTTTAGTAGACATCGAAGATATTTCAGAGTTTATAAGAGTATCCAATCATAGTATTCAAAATAAAATTATTGATTTCTCGTATCCTTACCATTATGATTTAAAAGAAATTATAATGGCTATTGAAAATACGATCAAGCAAAAAGCTTCCTATAAAGAAATCGAAGATGGTGATTTTTATAAAATCGATTTTGAGGATCATGTAAAAGATTTTTTTACAGAAAAAGATGCTTCCATCTATTTAAAAAAATTAGCAGAAAAATATATTTAAATGCCAAGGATATACGTCATAGTCATCACCTACAATGCCATGAAATGGGCAGAAAAATGTTTTGGCAGTCTTAAATCATCTTCTGTCCCGGTTACATGCATTGTTATTGATAACGGCTCAACAGACGGAACGCAACATTTTATTCAGACTCATTTTCCTGAAATCGATTTCATCCAATCCGAAAAAAATTTGGGATTCGGAAAGGCTAATAATATCGGAATAGAAAAGGCATATAAAAACGGAGCGGATTTTTTCTACCTGATGAATCAGGACGCGTGGATTTATCCCAATAGCATTGAAAAATTACTGAAAGCCTATGAAACCCACCCCAATCAAAAAGAAATAGGTATTTTAAGTCCTATGCATCTGGATGGGAGCGAGCAATTTCTCGATATTTTCTTAGATAAATATATTGCCCATAATTTTGAAAAAAACCGCTTGATTTCTGATCTGTATTTTCAAAAGTTAAAGCCCTTTTACGAAATGAACTTCGTGAATGCCGCTCACTGGCTTATTCCCAGAAGCACAATTGAAACAGTGGGAGGGTTCAATCCTTACTTTTTCCATTATGGGGAAGACATAGAATATGTAAACAGAGTTCATTTCCATCAAAAGAAAATTCTTCTTATCCCCGACAGCAAAGTCGTTCATGACGGAAAACAGAACTTAAAAAAAGTAAATCCTAAAATATACGAGGACCTTAGTATTGAAACTAAAATGATCAATCCTAATCTTCCCAATGCCGTCGTTTTTGAAAAAAAATCTTTGCGAAAAAGCATTTTTAAAAACCTCTTAACAGGAAATATATCTGAATATAAAACATTACTAGAGAAATACCGGAAGGTTTCAAAAGAAGAAAAAAAACTCTCAGAAATCAGAAATCAGGTAAAACAAATTGGTTTGACTTTTCTAAATACTTAAATTTGATATACTTATCTGCACCTAAAAACTAAAAATGTCACTGATCAAAAGAATTAAAAATAAAATAAAGCTTCAGGCTCATTCAGGAAATAATTATTATTGTCCTTTTTGTGGCTATACTTCCAAAGATCTGGAAATAGTGGGGCATGATGTTCCTGTTCTTATAGAAAAAGACGTTGTCGGAGGAGGAAGAAGAGCTGCAGGATGCTACCAATGCCATTCCAGGGATCGTGAAAGATTGTTATATGCTTTTATCATTGAAGAACTCAATCTGCCAAAAAATAAAAACATAAGTATTTTACATATTGCTCCGGAGCCTAAACTATCAAATATTCTTCTGAAGCAGAATTTTGATGAGTATATTTGTGGAGATTTATTTACACCGGGTTACACTTATCCTGCTCATGTACAGAATATGAATGTTCTTGAGCTTCCGTTTGAGAGCCACCATTTTGACCTTGTCATTTGCAATCACGTTCTTGAACATATTCCGGAAGACAGTAAAGCAATGAAAGAGCTTCAACGCGTTTTAAAGCCTGGAGGAAAAGCTATTTTACAAGTTCCTATTTCCAATAATACGATGGAGACTGTGGAAGATTTTACTATTTCTGATCCCAAAAGAAGGGAAGAACTTTTTGGTCAGTTCGATCATATGAGAATCTATGGACAGGATTATGTACAACGTTTAGAAGCCGCTGGCTTTATTGTAAACCGAATTAATATTACTGATACCTACAAAAAAATGGGCGTGAATGCTAAAGAAGATATTTTCTACTGTGAAAAGCCTGCCTAATTTGTTATTTAAAGAACACGAAATAAAATATGTGCGGAATAGCCGGAATCGTTACCCAAAATGCAAAAAATTACTCTGAAGCCATTCAGAAAATGACGGATGCTATTGCGCATCGCGGTCCGGATTCTGCCCATCATGAATATTTTGAAAATATTGCTTTAGGTCATCGAAGGTTATCCATCATTGACCTTTCAGAAAATGGTAAACAGCCGATGTTCTCCAATTCAAAAAATGATTGTATTGTTTTAAATGGTGAAATTTACGGCTATCAGTCCATCAAAAAACAATATGGTGAATATCCCTATCAAGGCGGTTCCGATACGGAAGTGATTCTCGCCATGTATCAAAGAAAAAAGGAGCATCTGATTCATGACCTTCCCGGAATGTTTGCTTTTGCTATTTGGGATGATGAAAGGCAACAACTTTTCTGTGTGCGAGACCGATTTGGTGAAAAACCATTTTATTATGCATATGGAAGGGATGGAGAATTTATTTTTGCATCCGAAATCAAAGCCATTCTTGCAAGCGGACTCGTAGAGCCTAAACTCAATCAGGAAGCACTCTCCCACTATCTACAATATGGTTATGTAAGTACATATCAGAGTATTTACAACAATATATTTTCACTTCCTCCTGCCCATCAATTGATCTGGAAAGAAGGAAAAATTGAAATTTCAAGATATTACAGTCTTCCTAAAAAAGACCGTGTTTTAAGTCTTTCAGAAGCTAAAGAAGAATTTACTTACCTATTGAAATCCGCTATTGAAAAGCAGCTTATTGCCGATGTTGAAGTCGGAAGCTTTCTGAGCGGAGGTCTTGATTCCTCTTCTGTTGTGGCCATGGTCAACGAGTTTTTACCTCATCAAACAACTATCAGCTTCGGATATGATCATGAAGATAGTGAGCTTAAATACGCAAAAGAAATTGCAGAAAAATACAGTACAAAACATATCGAAATTCACGAAAAGAAAGAAGATCTGGTTTCAGGGATTCTGAAAGTAGCTCCTTTTCTTGATGAACCTTTTGCCGACCGTTCCTGTGTTCCGCATTTTGAGATCTGTAAAAGTGCAAGAAAAAACCTGAAAGTGGTCCTTTCCGGAGATGTAGGTGATGAATTGTTTGGCGGCTATAGCTTTTACAAAGTAGAGTATGAAATGAAAAAACATTTCAGCTACCAGAATATTCTGGCTCAGTTTGGTTTAAAAATGTATCAGAATATAAAGCAGATCTCTTACATTTCACAAAAAAACATTCAATATGGTTCCATTCTGGATTTTCATCAGAATGAAGTAAGGAATTTCTTTGATAAAAGTGAAAGAACTGCTTTAGGAATTACTCAAGATTATCAGCAACCTTATAGTTTTGAAGCCAATAAAAACTCTCTGAATGATATTATGCGAACCGATCTTGAAAAGTTCGTCCCGGGAAATATGCTGGTAAAATCTGATCGTATGGCAATGGCCAATTCTTTGGAAGTTAGAACTCCGTTCTTGGATATTGACTTTGCAGAATTCTGTATTCAGCTTCCGAATCAGCTGAAAATAACTTCAGTCAATGATAAAATCATTTTAAGAGAATCAATGAATTCTTACTGGACAGAAACGATCAGAAATAGAAGCAAACAAGGTTTCGGACTTGGAATAGAAAACTGGTTTGAAGAAGAAAGCTTACTCAAATTCTCTGATGAATTATTAAAAGACAAAAACCAAAAGGTTTTTAACTATATCGATTTTAAAGCTGTACAAAAGTTTCAGGATAAAGGTCAAAAACACTGGAATCTGCTGCAATTGGCTTTATGGGCGAATCATTATTCTAAATTCTTGTAAGATGGCGCTTAATATATCAGTTATTATTCCTGTTTACAATGCAGCTCAGTTCTTGGAAAAGTCTGTACATTCTGCCCTTCAGTTCGGGGAAGTAAAAGAAATTCTTTTAATAGAAGATGCGTCTACTGATCAGTCTCTTTCCATTTGTGAAAAACTTATCTCCGAAGACTCCCGTGTAAAGCTGTATCAGCATCCCGATAAGGGAAATCACGGAGCAGGTGCCACCAGAAATCTGGGCCTTCAAAAAGCGCAAAGTGAGCTCATTTCCTTTTTAGATGCCGATGATTATTATCTTCCGATTCGTTTTGAAGCTGAAAAAAACCTATTTAGTGATTCCGATATTGAAGGAGTTTTTGGCGCAATTGGTGTAGAATATTTAAGTGAAAAAGGAAAGGAAGAATTTCGGAATAAATTTAAAAATACAACACTTACCACCGTTAATTATCATGCTGAAGAAGAAGAAGTTTTTAAAGGGCTTTTAGGTTTAACGGCTAAAACTTTCGGAACATTTTTCCATCTGAATACATTAACCATAAGAAAATCAGCTCTTCAAAAACATGATTTGAAGTTCAACGAAAAACTTCGTGTACATCAGGATTCAGATTTTATTATAAAACTGGCTTACTTATGTCATTTAAAATCAGGAATTATTGATAAAGCCATAGCAATACGAGGTGTACATGATGATAACAGAATTACCAAAATAAAGCCTTATTCGAAAAAGTTTTACCAAAACAATCTCCTTCTCCAACAGTCACTGTATGAATGGAGTACCACCGTAAAGCTTAAACCTGAATATTCGAAAAAAATACATTTAAATTACCTGAGTTTTAGAATTGCTAATGAACATGGCTTCAATAAATACTTTTCCTATTTTATCAATTGCATGAAGTATCCTGAATTATTAAAACGAAGATACCGTTTTCATGCATTAATGAACTCAAAAATATAAATAAACTATACATTTACAGATACAGAATACAATGAAAATCTCCGTAATTATTCCTGTTTATAATGCCGAAAAATATGTTACACAAGCTGTGGAGTCCGCTTTGCAGTTTGATGAGGTTTTTGAAGTGATTCTTGTTGAGGATAAATCTCCGGATAATGCTCTTGAAGTTTGCCGAAATCTCGAAAACAAATACGAGAGACTAAAGCTCTTCCAGCACCCTGACAAAGAAAATCACGGAGCGGGAGCAAGCAGAAATTTGGGTATTGAAAAAGCAACAGGAGATTTTATTGCTTTTCTTGATGCGGATGATTACTATCTTCTCAATAGATTTGATGCTGAAAAAAAGTTATTTGAGAATCCTGAAGTTGATGCTGTTTATGGAGCTTTAGGAGTACATTATTATTCTGAAAAGGCAAAAGAGCAGTATTATCCGCTGTTTGGTAACCGTCTTACCACTGTTTATAAAAAACATGATCCCAAAGACGTACTTCCGGGGATGCTGAATATGAAAGGGAGCTTCGGGCTTTTCAGTATTGATGCACTTACTATCAGAAGAAAACCTTTATTGGAAAAAGTACAGCCCGTCTTTAAAACCCATCTCAGATTACATCAGGATACGGAGTTTTTATTCAGAAGTTCATATTATCTTAAATTCTGTCCCGGAATTCTGGATCAGGCAGTTGCCATGAGAGGTGTTCATGAAAGTAACAGAATTACCCAGGTAGACTCCAAGAAGGTGAAGCCTTCGATAACAAGAGTAATGCTTTGGAGAGAAGTCAATAAATGGGCCGAAAACGACCCTACGATTCCCGAAAATATTAGAATGCATATTAAAAGAATGCACAGAAGCTGGGAAATAGCTAATTCTCCTTTTCTGAAAAAATGGGGAATGATCTTCAAATATCTGATAACTGATTATAAAAGTATCCGATCAGGGCTTTACAATATTAATTTCAGGAATACTCTTTTTTTTTAAACAACTGCAGTTTATGAAAAAAAATTATTGTTTATTAGATTACTCTCTTATCATCCTTGCAATCGCATTTTTTTTTGTGAGAATATTCTATTCTTCTGGAGAACTTACTCCTGATAGTATTCAATATCTTTTACAGGCACAGGACTTTTGGAATTATAAAGTCAACTTTCCTCTAGGATATCCTTTTTTTATTCGTTTAGGAAGCTTTTTTACGGGTAACTATTTCATCACCTCAAAAATTATAAACTTTTTAAGTTTTTTTCTCATTGTTGTACTGGCTAAATATAAAAATTTTTATCCTCGGGAAACTCTCCTATTAGTTTGTTTTTACCCATTTATTAATTTTCTTCCCACTACTCTTTCCGAACCTTTATTCTATTTTTTCAACGCCCTTATCATCTACAATATTTATATCATTACTACCAAAGGTTATTCTATAAAATCGGCACTTTCATTGGCCCTTTTATTTTTCTTTTTAATCTCGGTACGATTCTCAGGACTCTTCATATTTGTTGCATTTTTCGTTTATATTCTCTATTTGAAAAGCAAACAAAAACTCTCTTTTAAAGAATGCATTTCACTCCTCGGAATAAGTGGATTAGGTATCTTCACTTATTTAGGTATCAACTATTTATACTGTGGATTTATATTAGGTAATAGAAGTCACTTAGAAGTTGCCTATCAAAATCCAATAAAATTCTTATCAGATTTCCTTCTTCATACTTTTTATGATTTTAGTTACCTCAATGGAATTTATCACAAAGGCCTTATTTTTTATTTCAAATCTTTGCATATTTGGGTTGGAGCAGCATGGGTAAGCTTTGCACTTATTAAAGCATATAAAACCCGTAAAACAGCCTTTTCCTATTATCTATTAATTTCTGCAGGCATTATTTTTTTGAGCCTCATTTACACCTATTTTTCCACGAAAGTTGATAATAGTATTAGAATTAAAAGTAATTTATATTTTTATATTTTCATTCTGCTCCTCATTAACCTCTCTTCTTTTTCTAAAAATATAATGAAGGTGATAGCACTTGCTTTACTCTCTCTAAATATCATTACCATTCTCAAATTTTCGGAACCATTAAAAAGAAATAAAGATTATTTTAGCACCTTAATCAATCAGTCAAATAGTAATACAATCAATATAGTCTATAAAAATGATGCTGAAAAGAATAATGCTAAAATTCTTTTGTTTAAAGCATTATTAATTGATAAAAATTGTAAGTTCAATGAATTATTAAACAGTGATATAACAGATAGAAGTTATATCTCTTCAACCCAAATAATAAAATAATTTTATTATTATTCATTTATAATCATTAATAAATTTATTCTATTTTTTTGTGAAAG
>JBCNMJ010000146.1:0-9295 GCA_039594975.1 Chryseobacterium sp.
TATAATTTTATACTTGTATCAAATAACAAAAAATTATTACTATGAAAAAAACATGTAAAGCCGCCATTCTAATGGTAGCTCTGAGCTCAGTTTTTGCTTTAACCGGCTGCGGACAGGAAGACATCAAAACTGATCTTACAGAAAATCCGAACAGCCTTACCATGAATGATATTTCTGAGACCAATGCAGTTGTTCCCTTAGCAGATTGCGTTGCTCCGGGATGGGCTTCTCAAAACGGTGGGACAACCGGTGGTGGAACGGCAGCTGAAACAACCGTAACCACGTATGCCCAACTAAAAGCAGCTATTGAAAATACCGCGGTAAAAGTGATCAAAGTCACCGGAACCATTACCATCACCGCACGCATTTCGTTTCAGGATCAAACCGGAAAAACCATTTATGGAACAAGCGGCGCCAAACTGGTTTCGACCGATCAAACAAAAGACGGCTCGGGAATTCTCAATATTAAAAGATGTAACAATATTGTTATCCGGAATTTAATTTTCGAAGGACCAGGAGCCTATGATACAGATGGTTGGGACAATGCCATTTTAGACGATTGTAGAAATGTCTGGATCGACCATTGTGAATTCAGAGACGGTGTTGACGGAAACTTTGACATCAAAAATAAATCAGATTATATCACGGTTTCTTATACTAAGTTTCATTATCTGAAACCTCCGAAAGCGGGTGGCTCAGGCGGAACAGATGATCACAGATTCTCAAATCTGATCGGCTCTAGCGACACTTCAACAACAGATGCAGGAAAACTAAATGTAACCTTCGTCCGTTGCTGGTGGGCTCCGGGTTGCAGAGAACGTATGCCGAGAGTGAGATTTGGAAAAATCCATATTGTGAACAGCTATTTCAACAGTTCTGTAAGCAACAAATGTATTGCGGCGGGAGTTCAGGCCAACATTCGTGTAGACGGAAATGTCTTTGAAAATGTAAAAGAGCCTATCAATTTAATGAGTGGATATACCGCAGTAACTGTTACCTCAAACAATACATTTACCAACGTTACGGGAAATACAGCAGGAAGCGGAACGGCATTCACTCCACCTTATTCTATCCCGACTTTATCTTTATCATCTGTAAAATCTGATGTAACCGCCAATGCAGGAGCAACTCTTACAGGAAATATCTGTAATTCACTATAATTGCACAAAACAAGACAAGAAAGACTGAGAAATATCAGTCTTTTTTCTATTAGATGAATACCTACTAAATATCATCTAAACTTTCTATAAATCTGAATCAACTAATTATCAAAAATTTTATTTTTCTCCAACCATTTTGGATATTCTTTATTGATCAGTTTATCCGCAAAATCACCAAACCAGCTGTAGCCATTTCTTCGTTCTTCCGAAACTTCATTGTAATTATATTTTATACTTCCGTCTCTGTCACCAAAAAGCGGTCTGTTATTATTAACATCATAAAACCTTGCCCAGATTACAGAACCTTTTTCTTCCGTTAAAGTTCGGATAGCTTTTCCGTTTACTTTTGAAACATTATAGCTATAGCCTTCAATTTTGTTTTGCCTGAACCATTTTACTGCCGATTTTACTGATTTTTCAATTTCAGGAGTAACCGGCTGCATCATTAAAAAACGTACAATCCCCACCGATTCTCCCGTTGCTAAAGAAATCGGCTCAAAAGCTCTGGCCTTATCCGGCTGCAAAGTCAATTCATTGTACTGATCGCCCCAAATGGTCGGAATTCCTTTTTGTAATATCTGAGTTTTTAAAATACAGTCAATCCCTCTTTTCACAGCATCTTTTGACTTCTCTTTTAATTTTGAATTAACTACATCGAAATCATTTTTACCTTCCGCTACATTATACAAAACCGTCAAAGCATTAATCATCGCGTTATCATTATATGTTACCTGCTTTCTATATAAGGCCGTATTCGGATAATATTGTGGAAAACCTCCGTTCTTGTACTGCATCAAAAGAAGATAGCTTATCCCCTTTTCTGCCGCTTTCAGATATTCAGGATTTTTTGTCGTTGAATACGCCTTGATCAAAGCATTAATTTCCTTAGAAGTCGCATTATTGTCAATCGTAGCATGATCGTCACCTGTAGATTTTATCTTTCTTAAAAGGTCTTTATCCAGAGGTAAGCTATAGTTGACAACAGATTTATCTTCAAGTTGCTTTCCCCATCCTCCGATCGGAAGCTGATAGATCAACATTTTTTCTGCTAAGGTGTCTTTTACCTGAGCGGAAAGGTTAACAGCAGTTAACCCAAAAGCGAATACATATATTTTTAATTTCATCCTTACAATATTATTTAACCTTTACCTGTAAAGGGTTTGCTATAATCTGAGTTTGTTTTTGCAACATATTTTCCCAATCCTTTTGAGTGTGGATCTGTCCGCTTTTCTGCCATGCAAATCCGGCATAATAAATCAGCTTTTTCTGAGGTTTTGTAATGACCAGCAAATTACTCTGATCCGGAATTTCAGATCTGAAAGCCATTGACTTGTCTACAATACCCGGATCAACAACTATTCCTTCTCCGACAAAAGCATCATCAATTTTTTCCCAATGAAGATAATACCCGTCTTTGTCATTTAGCTTTGCTTCCCCTTCATTTTTATGGAGTGTAATTCCGATGGTGTAGTTCGGAACCTGCTCTTCAGCTTCAAAGGTGGATTCGAATTTTGAAAAATTAGATCCCAGATCCAGAGAAATTCTTTTCGTCTCTTTTACTCCAAATTCACTCCATGGATTGTAAGTCAGTTCAAAAACCGTTCTTAACGGGCCTTCTGCAATCGTTTTTGAGGTTACAAAATTCTGAGAAACCTGGAGTTTTCCGTCTTTCCAAATCCCGATTCCTCCGGTTCCGCGACTGTCTCCAACCTGGTATGGATCGTAACCTTCACCTCGCGTATCTCTATGGTAATACATCGGATCCGTTAAATAACCTTTATACCAGTCATTAATGATAGATTTATCAGTTCTTTTCAACCAAATATCCACTCCACTCGAAAGTGTACTTCCTTTTACTCCTGCCAAAGCCTCCTGCTGCCCTTTCGGACCATATACACGAAAAGCAATTTTATCATTTTCCCAGGTATAGTCATCTGCACGTTCAGGAACCAATCTTGAATATGTCGTCACATTACTTACCGGAACTGGCGTTTTTGCGTCCGCAACGATAGTATAAAAAGAGGTTTTTTTTCCTGCTATTTTTGCCTGAAAAAGCAATTCATCATTCTTACCATCTCCATCGTTATCAACCCATTGAATAACTAAATAATTATTTTGGGCATCTTTAATTCGAAGATCCGACTCTTTATTTTTCCATAAAAACGACTTCAGGTAGCCCACCGGAATTGCAACCACTTCATTCCGTGCAAAATTCAGATTATTTTTAACCTGAATAGAGGTTTGTGCAGCTATAAAATTCGCACCAATGCAAACGATTGCACAACTTAATCCAAGTCTTGCTTTATTATTCATAACTTTCAAACGTTATTTCTCAAAAATAGAAATAATTCGGGTAATGATATATTATTTTGCTTAAAATTTTTTTAAAATTAGTCATGAATTAAAAAAGCACCTACATTTCTGTAAGTGCTTAATTTTCTGTGGTCCCACCTGGGCTCGAACCAGGGACACTGGGATTATCAATCCCTGTCTCTAACCAACTGAGAACATAGATTTTAGCTTTAGTATAATCATTGGTCATAACTTAGAACACCTTAAAACGTGCCTTTTATTAAATATATTTCCTTTTTTGGTATGATAAAGTTATTTGGTCATTGTTACTTATTCTTTTCAGTATGATAAAATATTTTCCAACATACCAGGAACAAATGTAAGTATTGTTAATAAGCTTTTGCTCATAAGCAATGCCTATAAATTGCTGTATCCACACTTTTAATTTTGTATATAAATGAGGTTTGAAATAATAGTCTATCTTAGTTAATACATCAGCATTATAGTACAGTAGTATTTTTTCAACTTTCAAGTCAAATAATTGCTCACTATCTACCTTGTCATACTCATATACATCATAGCAATACTTTTTACAACAGTATTCTTCTTTATAAAAAAGCATAAACTCATGCTTACATTGTTCTTCACCAATCCTAAATTTTAGATGCTTATGTATCTCATTTTTCATTTGGTTTACAGGTATAAAAAAACCACCTTATTTATGGTGGCTAAATATTAGTTTTATATTATTATTAACTCATGATAGAATCCCATAAGTATTAATCTATTTAAAGCTATTTCCTACAACATAAAAAATAACTCCAAAAACAACGTACATAACTGTTTTAGTGAGCAATATCTTTCTATCATAAATTAATTCAGAAGGATATAATCTAAATGCAATAAAAGGTGTTACTAAATACAGGCAGATAATATTGCTTATAATAAGTATCAACCAATGCAAGTTAATACCCTTATATAAAGGGAATAATGCAATTATAAATCCACTGAAAAATACCAGGAAAAGAAGTAATGTATTTTCACTTAATTTGCCATTTTCAAGTTCATAATTAAAAGCCTTATCTGGATTATACTTCTGCATTCTTTTAAATCTTCTAATTGTGTCTTGATAAGTTGCAAATGGTAGCTGAAATAAAACAGTTGAGATGATAAATAATAAAGTAGACATATATTTTATTCCTGGTTAAATTTAAACTGGTTATCTCCTACTTTCAATGTCATTACAGAACCTGAAATTGTGCCACTATTTAGGGGATTAAAAGTAGCTCCAGATTCATAGTTAAGCTTTATTGTACCAGTAGATGAATAAGTGTAAGTCCCATTATATGGTCCACTATTAATAATCCATTGATTCTGTGAGTTCTTTCCATATCCATACAGCTTAAAACTGTTGTTTTCTTTAAATTGAACTTGTACCTTCTCATTATCCCAATTCATTGTGTTATTGGTCATAATTTTAATTTCAGTAGAAGAGAATACTCCTGACCATGCTGTATTATCGAGCTTTAATAAGGTAGAATTATCATTGTTATTGTCATCATTACTACTACAAGATACTGTTAGTGTTAATAAAGTAATAAGTAATAAAATTGATTTTCTCATAAAATGTAAGTTTTAAAATTTAACAAATATATTAAAGTTATCATTATTGATAACCAAAAATTATCATTTATGACCACTTTTGGCTATTAATATAAAAGAGTGAATAAGAAAGAGTTTCAGATTGCTATTGGTAAAAGAATAAGACAACTTCGTGAAGAAAAGAAAATATCACAAGTTGAGCTTGCTGCATTCTGTAACTTTGAGAAGTCCAATATGAGCAGACTTGAAGCTGGAAATACTAATCCTACAGCTTATACATTATATGTTATTGCTCAAAAGTTAGAAGTTGAAGTCTTTGAACTTCTTAATTTTGAAGTATAAATTGGCTATTAATACCTATTTATTACTACTTTCAAATCAAAGATTAAATAGAAATTCATAGGTAACTTGGTAAGACAATACACAAATAATTATTATAAAAAATTGTTTTCATCATTGAGGCTATAGTAATGATGTTTTGTAATAATCAAATGATCTAATAAAGACAAGTTCAATAGCTCACATGCTTTCTTTAATTTTTCTGTAATATTTATGTCTGAACTACTGGAATTAAGATTTCCACCTGGATGATTGTGTACCAGGATCAACTGAGTAGCATTGCATTTAAGGGCTACAGCTAAAATAATTCTTATATCAACAACTGAACTATCTATACCTCCTTTTGAAACATCATAAATCCCTAAAACATAGTTTCCTTTATTCATTAAAATTACCTTACATTCTTCTTGAAATTCAATGATATTAAGATTCCAATTCTTAATAATTAATTCATAGGCTTCTTTATGATTTGTTATTCTTATTTTATCCTGATTATTAGTGTTGTAACTGACTGATATTTCCATTGTATTATTTTAAAATTAGATGAAGGTGATTTAAACTAAATAGAAGATCACAATAATCCTTTTCCTGGTATTCTACAATTCTTTTGTAATACTATTTAGCTAAGCAAAAAACAATAGATTTTCCCTAGATCTATATATTATTTAGGAAATAATATTGTTTTTAATTAGGAGTAGAAAACATTAAAAATCCAAATCTTACTGAAATCTATATATGATTTTACAGTAAAATTTGGATATTATGCTGTTAGATTAAGCAAACTCTACATGCTTTCCATTCTTAGAGAAAGACTCCATATCAGTAGCAAAGCTATCGCTTACCTGTTGCTTGATAGTATTCTTTGCTCCTGGTTCCTGTGGTGAGTATGCAAATCTGTGATGTAATATAATGACTTCTCCTGTGTCCTTAACAGTATACTCATAAGGCTCACATTCCTGCTTAATGATACTACCTTGCATTTGAGTACCTATTAATGCTTGACAAGTTAGCTCATCAAATGTTGATGTGATTGAAGCCTTTTTAGATGTAGCATAGAACTGATTGGTGGTTTGGCTCATAACCATTTCAATTCCTCCCTGAACTTCTAGTACATAGAATGTAGAACCATCTTCTTTTTGTCTTTGTTTGTAGTTGATAATTGTTACCATTGTAGTTGATTTTTGAGTTAGATAAATACCAGGAACAAAAGAATTTTGAGCAATAGTACATCAGCTATCACCTTGATTGTATTACTGCCTGTGAATTTTTTCTTTATTATTACTGGGGGGGGAATGTTTTCCATTCCCAAGAATGGGTGGGGGTTTTTACAGGGGGATTTACTCTTGAATAATTTTTTAAAAAATTTTTTCAGGAAAAATTAAATATAAGTTCTTAAATAACTTTTATTAAAATAATCCATACAAGTGAGTTATACTTAAATTTATTAAATTAGCTTAAAAACTAATAATCATAGAATGGCAATTAATGGAATTAGAACAATACAAAATGGAAAATATCTTATTTTCTATATTGAAAGTTTTTCTGATGAACTTCAAGAACTAATTAGGAGTCAATTACAAGGTATTTTTCATGGTTTTTCTGAATATGAGTCACTAGAAGAATTTTATTCATATCAAAACACCTTAAAGTCATTTCTTGACAGATATAACAGTAAACATGATGATGCAAAAAAAGGCATAATTGGTGAACTATTATGTCATATTATACTTGGTAATGAATTGGATGATTTTAAATGTTTATCTATTTTAAAGAATAAAGAAGAGAGACAAGTTAAAAAAGGGTTTGACATCATTTATTATAATTTAGAAAATATCAAGCTTTGGTACACAGAAGTGAAATCAGGTCATAAAAATGAATCTCCAAATTGTTCAGATGCTAATGTAGTTCTTTTGAAAAGATCAAGAAGTGCTATTTCCTCCATGATTGAAGAAAGAAGACAATCATTATGGGAGTCTGCTTTACTAGATGCAAGCTTAATGATAAAACAGGAAAATGGACTTCCAGATATCAGAAGATTATTAGCTAATGATTCCCCAAACTTCAATCCTAATCAAAAAAAGAATGTGATCATAACATCAGTTTTATATAATGAACTATCAGAATTAATAGAGGAAATGAGTATTTCAGATTTTACAGATGACACCATTACTCAAGATACCTTTGAAGATATAATAGTTATAAGTATACAAAAAAGAATGTTTGAAACAATTGCAGACTTTTTAACATCTGAATCAATATCATGAGTGAATTAAAGTTATTAGATTTTAGAAGAAAAAGTCAAAATAGTGACTTCACAAGTCTTTTTGAAAAATTAATACTTAATAAAGAAATTTCTGATGAAGAAATACAATATTTATTAAAAACAGCAATATTCTTTTTGAATTTTGGGGATACTTATCTCCAAAAGTTAGGATATAAAATATTAGTTGTTTATTGTAACAGATATAATGATTACAAACCATTATATGATTTTGCAATTAACAAAGGTTTTATACCAATATCTAAGTTTATAGAATCTAAAAATAGTACAGAAAAGGATAGCTTTTTTAACATGTTTTTTTCAGCATTTCATGAGAATTTTAAAGAGCAGAACTATTACTTGTCAAATGGTCAAAAAAAGCTAACAGAATTTTCTAACAGTTCTGATAAAAACCTCGTAATCATTGCACCTACTTCTTATGGAAAATCAGAGATAATTATTAAGAAAATTCTAGATAATTTAAATAAGAAAATATGCGTAATCGTTCCTAGTAAAGCATTACTAGCTCAAACAAAAAAAAGATTACTTAATCAATCGATTTCTGACTATCAAATTCAGAGAGTTATAACTCACCCTGAAATGTACAAGGGAACTGAAGAAAGTTTTATTTCAGTATTAACACAAGAAAGATTACTGAGATTACTCCAAAAAAATGAAGAATTATCTCTTGATTTGATTTTAATAGATGAAGCTCATAATATTTTTGGGGACAAAAAAGATGATGAAAGAGCAATTCTTTTAGCCCAGGTAGTAATTATTTTGAAGAAAAGGAACCCTAATATATCATTAAATTTTTATTCTCCCTTTATTGCAGACTTTAATAATTTAAAAATAAACCAAATTGAACTTGAACTTGAATCTGAAAATATTGATGAGTTTATTAAGACTGAAAAGTATTTTATTTGTGATTTACGTAATGGCAAAAATCAATTAGAATTATATGATCAATTCTCTAACCAGTTTTTTAATACGAATATTGAATATGAAGATATTTTTGATTTATTACTAAAGGAAAATTCAAAAAAAAATATCATCTATTTAAATCGTCCTATGCATATTGAAGAGCTATCAAATGATCTAATGAATAAAATTGAGGATACCTTCGAGATAGGTGATATAGAGGAAACAATTTCAGATTTCATACATCCAAATTATAAACTTATAAATTGTATAAAAAAAGGAATTGTATATCACCATGGGGGTATGCCTGAAATGATAAGGTTATATGTAGAAGATATATTTTCAAAATATAATTTTATCTCTTTTATTATAACAAGTTCTACATTGCTAGAAGGAATAAATATACCAGCAGAGAAAATTTTTCTTTTATCAATAAAGAAGGGAAAAAATACAAATCTAACAAATTCTCAATTCAAAAATTTAATAGGAAGAGTAAATCGTTTTAGTGAAATTTTTAATAATGAAACAGGAGATTTAAGATTATTGGAACCTAATATTTATATATTAAAAAATAAATATACAGCTAGTAATGCAAATATTAAAAATTTTATTTCTCAAAGAGCTAGAATTGAATCCCAAATTGAAGATAATATCAATAATGTTTTGTTAAAAACAGTAGATAATTTAAATATTGAGGAAAAAGAAATACTTAAAAACTCAC
>JBCNMJ010000147.1:0-8981 GCA_039594975.1 Chryseobacterium sp.
TAAAATCAAGTACTGTGTACAGCTTCCAACGCCGTCACCACAATTCGTATTCTTCTGTAATTTACCGCAATACGTAAAAGAACCGTACAAAAGATTTACTGAAAACCAGTTGAGAAAAGAATTCGGATTTACCGGAGTTCCGATTGAAGTATATTTCAGACAGAAATAAATAATAAGCCCTTTTAGATTTTCTAAGAGGGTTTTTATTCTTAATTAAATTTTATAAATTTAGATAAAGCTTTCAAAATAATGAATACAGTCGTATTATCAGAACAATTTTCTCTAGTGAATACCTGGATTAATGAATTGAGGAATATTGAAATCCAGCACGATCGAATGAGATTCCGTAGAAATATGGAGAGAATCGGGGAAATTGCCGCGTTTGAAATTAGTAAAGGATTGGAGCAAAAAGAAATTGAAATTCATACTCCTTTGGATAAAATCAGAGTTAAGGAAATTGCCGTTCAGCCTGTTATTACAACGATTTTGAGAGCCGGAGTTCCTTTATTTGAAGGAATTTTGAATTATTTTGATAAAGCGGATTGTGGTTTTGTTGCTGCCTATAGAAAACATGACGCCAATGATTATTTCTCGATCAAGCAGGATTACCTAACTTGTCCGAATATCGAAGGAAGACCATTGATTGTTGGTGATCCGATGTTAGCGACAGGAGCATCTTTAATTGAAGCGATTAAAGATTTATTAACAAACGGAAATCCCTCTCAACTTCATATTGTTGCGGCAATTGCTTCAAGACAAGGAGTGGAAACCATAGAAAAAGCATACCCAAATGCAAAAATATGGGTTGGAGCCATTGATGAGAACTTAACCTCAAAAGGCTACATCACACCTGGATTGGGAGATGCAGGAGATTTGAGCTACGGAGAAAAACTTCAGAGATAGTTTAAGACAGATTCCAAAAATCTTTCATTAAATCTAATAATAATTTTGGTCGTACTTTATCCATAGGATGTTTCGTATCGGGAAGTACGGCCAGTTTTGCATTCGGAAGGCTTCTGTATACTTCCAAACTTTCTTTAAGGGTCACCATATTATCTTTATCGCCTACCATAATCTGAGCAGGGATATTGATAGTGGATAAATTATTTTGCAAGGGTGGTTTTTTACCTAAAGAAACCATCATATTTGCAATAGCCGGAAGTAGCTGCTTCCATTGTGAACCATGCTGTTTCTCTAATAATTCTGCGTATTTCGGAACTTTTTCTGCAATCACATCAGGATCGAGCATTTTACTTTCTTTCAGAGCTTGTTCTTTGTTCCAGTCGAATTTTGTACCCAAAGTCATGATGGAATTTATAGCAGAAGGATTTTCCATGGCATAGCAAAGGGCAATGTAACCGCCCATGCTGTGTCCAAAAATTGAAACATCGTTCAGCTTTTCTTTTTCAATCAGTTCTTTTAATTCGTGTGTGTATTGTTCAATACTGATTCCGTTTTCAGGAAGTTCTGTATTGCCATGCCCTGAAAATAATGGGGTATGAATGGTAAAATATTTTGAAAGTTCTTCTTTAATAGGTTCAAAAACTTCACTGTGACCTAAAGCTCCGTGCAATAAAATAAGATTTGGCATTATCATTAGTTTGCTGGAAAATTAAGAAAAAGATTTCAGAAAATAGAGCTGAAATTGATTTCTTGCCAATTAAACTCTAATCTCGAAACACGAAGCACATAATTTTTAAACATCAATTGCCATAACAAGAATACTCACTGTATTATCTCCTGTCTTTAAGATTTCCCATGCAATAGTTGATAAAGTATTTCCCGTGGTGAAAACATCATCAATTAATAAAACATGCTTCCCTGAAATACTTTTGCTAATAGAAAAAGTATTTTCTGTATCCAATCGGTGCTGCTTGTCTTTCAAAGCCTGAGCCTTTGAATAATGATTTCTTTTGATTAAATCATGACTAAATGGAATTGCATAAAACTTAGATAAAGTTTCTGTAAATAAATGAAGTTGATTATAACCTCTTTCTTTCAGTTTTTTGGGATGTAAAGGAACAGAAACCAATACATCCGGTTTTTCGTTTTTAAAATCTAACCGTTCAGAAGTCCAGTCTGCAAGAATTTTTCCGATCTTTTCTCTGCTTTTATATTTCAGCTCATGCACAATTTTTCTGCTTAAGTTTTCTTTTTCAAACTGCATCAAAGCGAAAGCATTCACAATAGGAAATAGTAATTTACATCTTTCTTTTAGGTGATTGTTTTCAAAATAATTAAAATGAGTAAAGTGGATTTGCTCAAAACAAAGATTACAGACAAGTAAATTGCCATCAATAATCCGGTTGCAATGAATGCAACGATTCGGAAATAAGAGATCTAAAATCATTTGTGTGTTTTAAGACACTAAAATATAAATTTTAGATAGAACATCAGAACAAAGATCTACAAAATATCTTTCCTCAATTTTTCAATGGAATTCTTCATGCTGGAATTGAAGTATTCCTTTTCTAAACGGATTGGTGGTGCTTGTCTTACTTCACAGTCGGCGATACTGCAGGATTCGCAGGTTACTCCTACATTGATGGTTTTCAGGGTAGGTGATTTAATGAAGTTAATTTTTTTAATAGTTTGTGAATTCAGCAAAATTCCTAAACAATAACTTCTGTTACTTCCATCAGAAAACGGATTTTTCTGGGAGGTAGAAATTACCAGATAACTGAAACCCTGATCTTTGTAATGTGAGATTTGAGCATCTGTCAATGTTTCATTTTCCTTTAGATGATGAAGGTTTTTTACGGCAATCCATCTCCTGCAATAATGTTCGTTGGTAGCATTGGCATGTGGAGCTTGTTGATGATTTAAGTGTAACTCCTTTAAGATCTGTAATTTGTCTGAATTTTTCTTTTTAACCAGGCATAAATAAAACAGATCTTTAATTCCTAATTCGGAAGAAAGAATATTGGTTAACCGGTAATAAAAGGTCTCAGGAGAATGGGTGAAATTTTCGATTAAACTTTCAAAACTGGAAGGTTTCCATTCATTTTCTAAGAAAAATTCGGAAGTTTTCTCAATCGTTTCTTCCTTTGAAATCAATAATGCTCCTGCAAAATAAGAAGCGTAAAAATTATTCAATATTTCTTCAAAGCTCCCAAAATCCAGCCAGGAATATGTATTTGGACGGTTTTTCAGCTCCAGCACATTAAATCCAATCTCTTTGGCAAGAATAAAAGTTTTCTGATCCTGCTCTAATTTTCTGTTTAAAAGCAATAATTTCTTCTCAGGAACAAAGAGAGAACGGAGTTTATCTAGAGTTTCATAACGTTCAAAATCTTCTGCTTGTATGTTGTAATTGAATTTTTCAGTCAGAATATTCTCTAAAATATCTGACTGTAAATTTTTACTGATTTCCAGTTGATTTTCTTTGGCAAACAGCACAACTTTTTCCTCAATTTCCGGAAAGTAATTATCGTATAATTCCTGGAAGGAACGCATAACAGCAAAATAAAATCTTTCTTTTCCTAAATTATAATTCTGTGAAATTTCAATCAGAGCATTGATGAAAGCTGTTACTTTTTTAGGAGCATCGCTAATAATGCTGATCAGATTGTTCTTATTAATTCCGAAAAGATCAAGCGGGATTTCCTTAAAAAAATCAGATTGCAGAATTTCATTGAATGGTGCTAAACTTTTATCCAGCTTTGTGGAAACCAAATCATCAAAAGTGCAGCTCAATGCTTCAGAAAGCTGAATGATCTTATCATGTTTCGGATATTTTTTCCCGTTTTCGATTTCATTAAGGTATGATTTGGATAATCCTGTTTTCACAGCAAGGTCCTGTAAAGACCAGTTTTTCTTTTGTCTCTGCTGTTTTAGTTTCAGTCCGAAAACCGTTTTAATAAAGTCGCTGTCTGAATTCATAATTCAAATATAGAAGTAAAAAGCGATTTTTCGCATAATATTTTTTAAAAATAATTTAGCGAACGTTCGCTATTTGTGAATATTTTTATTTATGTTTGTAATGTTGAATCACAAAATCAGTATGTTATGGAAACTAAAACTCAACTAAAAATAAAGGCGGAACAGCGGTTTGAAGAAATTTTCAGCAATGATTTAATCGATTTCTTGGTGGAGCTTCATCAGAATTTTAATCGGGAAAGATTGGAGCTATTAGAGGAAAGGAAAAAAACTCAGCAGGAATTTGATAAAGGAATACTTCCGGAATTTTTATCAGAAACTCAAGAAATCAGAACTGGGGATTGGGTCTGTGCTTCGCTTCCTGAAGATTTATTAGATAGAAGAGTGGAAATTACGGGGCCTGTTGAACGGAAAATGATTATTAATGCGTTGAATTCAGGGGCTTCCACTTTTATGGCAGATTTCGAAGACAGTAATTCTCCCACATGGAAAAACTGTATGGAAGGACAACTTAATCTTTCTGATGCCGTCAACAGAAAAATTGACTTTATAAATGAGCAGGGAAAATCATATCAGTTGAATGAAAAAACAGCGGTCTTATTAGTTCGCCCACGTGGGTTGCATTTAAATGAAAAACATATTGAAATTAATGATGAACAGGTTTCTGCTTCGCTGATTGATTTTGGAATTTATTTTTTCAGAAATGTAAAAAAACTGCTAGAAAATGGAAGCGGGCCTTACTTTTATCTTCCAAAATTAGAGCATTACAAAGAAGCTCGTTGGTGGAATGAGGTTTTTGTGTTTTCACAAAATTATCTGGGAATTTCACAAGGAACGATTAAAGCAACTGTTTTGATAGAAACCATTACCGCTTCGTTTCAAATCGATGAAATTCTATTTGAATTAAAAGAACACAGTTCTGGTTTGAATTGCGGTCGTTGGGATTATATTTTTTCATACATCAAAAAATTCAGAAACCTTTCTGAGTTTATCGTTCCGGACAGGGATCAGGTAACGATGACTTCTCCTTTTATGAGTGCTTATTCAAAAAGAGTGATCGAAGTTTGTCATAAAAGAAATGTTCATGCGATCGGCGGTATGGCGGCACAAATTCCGATTAAAAACGATTACGAAGCGAACAGTATTGCTTTTGGGAAAGTGAGAAATGATAAAGAAAGAGAAGTGAAAAACGGGCACGATGGAACCTGGGTGGCACATCCTGCTTTGGTTTCCGTAGCTAAAAGTATTTTCGACCAGTTTATGCCTTTTAAAAACCAGATTGATAAAAAATTCAATTACCAGATTACAGAAAATGATTTGCTTGAAATTCCAAAAGGAGAAATTACAGAAAAAGGGGTTCGTAAAAATATCAATGTCGGAATCCTGTACATCGAATCCTGGCTGGTGGGAGTTGGGGCGGCTGCAATTTATAATCTAATGGAAGATGCAGCAACAGCGGAAATATCAAGAACTCAGGTTTGGCAATGGCTGAAAAATGAAGCTGTTTTAAGTGATGACAGAACTCTGACGAGAGAAATGATTCTTCAATGGGAATTTGAAGAACTGAAACGTATTGAAAAATATGTCGGTTCGGAGCGGTTTAAAAATGGAAAATTCGGTCTGGCAAAAGAACTTTTTAATGAATTGATCTTCTGTGAAGACTTTACAGAATTTCTTACGCTGAAAGCTTATCCATTTATATAGGTTGATAAGGCTAAATATTTTCCACAACGTCACTTCGAGTAGATTTTTGAAAAAATCGTATCGAGAAGCTTTTAATAAAAAGCTTAAAAATAAAAGTTCTCGATACAAAATTATTCTTCATTTCATTACAAATAATTTTTACTCGAATTGACGAATTGATAAAACCCGAAACTCATAACTCGAATCTCAAACCTAACAATCTTAAACTTTAAATCTAAAATAATATGAAAACAAAACAAGAACAAATCAGGGAAATAGAAAAAGACTGGCTTGAAAATCCACGTTGGAAAGGTGTGAAGAGACCTTATACAGCGGAAGACGTGCTGAAACTTCGTGGTTCTTATAAATTAGATTATACGATTGCAACAGAAATGTCAAAAAAATTCTGGAACAAATTAACCACTCAGGATTTTGTTGCCGGATTGGGAGCATTAACCGGGAATCAGGCAGTACAGGAAGTTGATGCAGGACTGGAAGCAATTTATCTTTCAGGATGGCAGGTGGCTGCAGATGCAAACTTATCCGGAGAAATGTATCCCGATCAGTCATTGTATCCGGCGAACTCAGTGCCATCTGTGGTGAAAAAAATAAATAATGCCTTGCTAAGAGCGGATCAGGTCCAATCGGTGAATGGAAGCGGAGAAAAAGAGTATTTAGTTCCGATCATTGCTGATGCAGAAGCTGGTTTTGGAGGAAATTTAAATGCTTATGAATTAATGAAGCAAATGATTGAAGCCGGAGCAGCTGCGGTACATTTTGAAGATCAGTTGTCTTCTGCTAAAAAATGTGGTCATTTGGGTGGAAAAGTTTTAGTTCCGACCCAGGAAGCGGTGAATAAATTAATTTCGGCTCGTTTGGCAGCAGATGTTTTGGGAGTTCCTACTTTAATTATTGCAAGAACAGATGCGGATGCTGCAGATTTACTTACTTCAGATATTGATGACAGGGATAAAAAGTTTGTAACAGGTGAAAGAACTTCCGAAGGATTTTATGTGGTAAAAAATGGAGTGGAACAGGGAATTGACAGAGGTTTGTCCTACGCACCGTACTCAGATCTGATCTGGATGGAAACATCAAATCCTGATCTGGAGCAGGCGAGAAGATTTGCAGAAGGGATTCATGCAAAATTCCCGGATAAAATGCTGGCTTATAATTGTTCACCGTCTTTCAACTGGGCGGCAAAATTAAGTGTGGATGAAATGCTTAATTTCCGTGAAGAATTGGCGAAAATGGGGTATAAATTCCAGTTTATTACTTTGGCTGGTTTCCATGCGTTGAATACAGCTATGTTTGAACTCGCCTTAGCTTATAAAGAAAAGGGAATGGCAGGATATTCCGAACTTCAGGAACGTGAATTTGCTTTGCAGAAGCAGGGGTTCAGAGCGGTAAAACACCAGTCTTTTGTAGGGACAGGATATTTTGATGAGGTACAAAATATTGTAACCAATGGTTCTTCTGCAACGGTGGCGATGAAAGATTCCACAGAGACAGCACAATTTCATTAAAAAGTTCCATTTTTAAATAAATTTTATTGTCAGGACCTTCTCAATTCCGGGAAGGTTTTGCTATTTATGTCTTATTTTTGAGTAAATATTTGAAGAAGATGAGTTTGATTTTTGAAAAACAAATACAGGTTACGGAAGAGCATATTGATGGAAATAATCATGTCAACAATGTACAATATGTTCATTGGGTGGAAGAAATTGCGGGGGAACATTGGGATTTCGTAAAACATAAAACCAAATTTTCAGAATTTGCCTGGATGCTTCTCGACCATCATATTCAGTATAAAAAACAGGTCTATCTGAATGATATAATTACCATAAAAACCTATCCAAAGGCTCCTGAGGGAATTCGCCAGCCGAGGAAAGTTGAGTTTTACTGTAATGATCAGCTGGTGGTGGATTCCAGTACGCTTTGGGTTTTGGTAGATGTAGAAACACAGAGAATTAAAAGATTGGAAAGTGATTGGCTGGATCAACTTTAAAAGACGAGCTTCGAAATGAGGATAAATTCAAAACTCAAATTCCTTATCTTTGCACCATGATACGTATTACAAAAATTTTTACATTCGAAACAGCCCATGTGCTGTACAATTATGATGGAAAATGTAAAAATATGCATGGGCATTCCTATAAACTATTCGTAACGGTGAAAGGAAAGCCGATTAATGATTTGGAAAACCCTAAAAATGGGATGGTGGTAGATTTTGGCGATATTAAAACAATTGTGAAATCTGAAATTGTGGATGTTTGGGATCATGCGGTAATGATCAATGCACTTTCTCCTCATAAAGAATTGGGAGAAGGATTGGAAAACCAGGGACATAAAGTGATTTATTGTTCATTCCAGCCAACTTGCGAAAATATGTTATACGCAATAGCAGCAAAAATAAAGTCACGACTTCCGGAAGGAATTTCTTTGGCTTATCTTAAGCTTCATGAAACGGAAAACTCTTACGGAGAGTGGTTTGCGGAAGATAATCAGTAATTTAAAACGAAAACGGTGTTAAAGACGACCATCAATTTAGAGCCTGGAAAAAAAGTATATTTCGCTTCAGATCAGCATTTTGGTGCGCCCAATCCTAAGGAAAGTAAAGTTCGTGAAGAGCACTTTATCAGATGGATGGATGAGATCAAGCATGATGCTCAGGTTTTGTTTTTAATGGGGGACCTGTTCGATTTTTGGCACGAATGGAAGCATGTAATTCCAAAAGGCTATGTTCGTGTTTTAGGAAAAATTGCTGAATTGAAAGATCGTGGAATTCATATCTATTTCTTTGTCGGTAACCATGATTTGTGGATGAAAGATTATTTGGAAGAAGAAATCGGATGTACGGTTTTTTATAAAAAGCAATACTTTGAAATGGGTGGAAAACAGTTTCTTTTAGCCCATGGAGATGGTTTGGGACCGGGAGATAAAGGATACAAAAGAATGAAAAAAGTCTTTACCAATCCTGTTGCTCAGTGGTTTTTCAAATGGCTTCATCCGGATATTGCAATGAAAATAGCGCTGTATATGTCACAGAAAAACAAAATGATCTCGGGGGATGAAGACAAAGAATTTTTAGGAGAAGACAAGGAATTTCTAATTATCTATTCTAAAAAGAAATTGGAAACCGAAAAGATTGATTATTTTATTTACGGGCATCGCCACCTTCCGATGGTTTTGGATCTGCAGGGAAAAGCAAAGTATATTAATTTGGGAGACTGGATATCGTATTTCACCTACGGCGTTTTTGAAAAAGATTTTGAACTAAAAACTTTCGAAAAAAATAAAAAAATTACCTCATATTGAGGTAATCTTCGGATAGAAAATTAATTCATCCTGTTTTTAATCCATATTCCCGTGAATTAATTGCAAGAATTTTACCAAAATTTACTTTCAATATTAAGAAA
>JBCNMJ010000148.1:0-8779 GCA_039594975.1 Chryseobacterium sp.
GTAAGCCTTTGCTGAGTAAAACGCCTTTGCGAAAAAAAATAGGCAGGGTATTTTAAATAAGATCTTTGCGAGCTTTGCGTTTAAAATGCATTATGAAAAAACAAAAAATAGAACGATAATTAAAGAAGATAGATTTATGAAAAAGTTAATTGTAATCGCCACCTTAGCATTGGCACCTGTGTTTTCGGCACAGGAAATGGTAACGAAGCCTGTTCAGTCGTATCAGACAGCTCAGTATCAGGCTAAAAAGAAAGCCTTTGTAGATAATCTCTTATCTAAAATGACACTGGACGAAAAAATAGGCCAGCTTAACTTGCCTAGCTCAGGAGATTTTACCACAGGGCTGGCTAAAAGTTCAGATATCGGGAAAAAAGTGGAGCAGGGCTTAGTGGGCGGATTATTCAATATAAAAGGAGCCGAAAAAATCAGAGCTGTTCAGAAAGTAGCTGTAGAAAACAGCCGTTTGAAAATTCCTTTGATTTTCGGAATGGATGTTATTCACGGTTACGAAACCACATTCCCGATTCCACTAGGATTAGCTGCTTCCTGGGATATGAACCTGGTTCAGCAGTCAGCAAGAGTTGCAGCAAGAGAAGCTTCTGCTGATGGAATTAACTGGACATTCTCTCCGATGGTGGATATTTCCCGTGAACCAAGATGGGGAAGAGTTTCTGAAGGTTCCGGTGAAGATCCGTATTTGGGAAGCGAGATTGCTAAAAATATGGTATATGGTTACCAGGGAAAAGACCTCTCTATCGGAAATACGATCTTGGCTTGTGTGAAGCATTTTGCATTGTACGGAGCAGGTGAAGCGGGAAGAGATTACAATACGGTAGATATGAGCCATGTGAGAATGTTCAACGAATATTTTCCTCCTTATAAAGCGGCAGTTGATGCAGGGGTGGCTTCTGTAATGGCTTCCTTTAACGAGGTTGATGGAGTTCCGGCAACGGGAAATAAGTGGCTGCAGACCGATGTTTTAAGAAATCAATGGAAATTTAAAGGTTTTGTTGTTACCGATTATACAGGAATCAACGAAATGGTTGACCACGGAATGGGAGATCTTCAGCAGGTTTCAGCTTTAGCACTAAAAGCAGGTGTAGATATGGATATGGTAGGTGAAGGATTTTTAACAACCTTGAAAAAATCTTTATCAGAAGGAAAAGTTACACAGGCTGAAATCGATATGGCAGCAAGAAGAATCCTTGAAGCTAAATATGATTTGGGATTGTTTGATGATCCTTATAAATACGGAAGTGCAAAACTGGCAGAAAAAGAAGTTTACAATTTGGAAAACCGTAATATCGCAAGAAGTACGGCAGCTCAGTCAATGGTATTGATGAAAAATGAAAACCAGGTACTGCCTTTGAAAAAATCAGGTACAGTTGCGGTAATAGGACCATTGGTAAACAATTCATTGAATATGGCAGGAACCTGGAGTGTGGCTACAAAACACGCAATTTCTGTTAATTTAATGCAAGGTTTGCAGGCGAATTATGGTAAAGAAGTAAAATTCCTTTCTGCTAAGGGTGCAAATATTGATTACGATGCAAAATTAGAAGATATTTATGCCGCGCATGGTAAGAAAACCGACAGAGATAACCGTTCAAAGGAGGAGCTACTGAAAGAAGCGGTTGATATTGCAAAAAAATCAGATGTTATCGTTTTGGCCATCGGAGAATCAGCAGAAATGAGTGGAGAGTCTTCTTCAAGAACGGAGATCACGATTCCCCAGTCTCAGGTAGATTTGTTAAATGAATTAAAGAAAACAGGAAAACCAATCGCAATGGTGCTTTTCACAGGCCGTCCTTTGGCTTTAACCAATGTTAAAGATACTCCTGATGCGATCCTGAATGCTTGGTTTGCCGGTTCGGAAGCGGGAAATGCAATTGCAGACGTTCTTTTCGGAAAAGTAAATCCTTCAGGAAAATTACCGATGACATTCCCAAGAAGTTTAGGACAGGTTCCGATTTATTATAATGCTAAAAATACAGGTCGCCCATTAGATCAGGCATTGGTTGATAAATGCGAATATCAGAGGTTCCGTTCAAATTATATGGATGAATGTAATACGCCTTTGTATCCGTTTGGTTATGGGTTGAGTTATACAAAATTCGATTATTCTGATGTTACGGTTTCCAATGTAAATCCAAAAGGAAATCAAACCATTCAGGCTTCCGTTACAGTAACCAACTCCGGAAACTATGATGGAGCAGAGGTTGTTCAATTATACATCAGAGATATGGTAGGAAGTATCACGAGACCAGTAAAAGAACTAAAAGGCTTCCAGAAAGTAATGTTGAAAAAAGGAGAATCTAAAAAGGTTACTTTCAACATTAGTCCGGAAAACCTGAAATTCTACAACGGAGATTTGAAGTACGACTGGGAACCCGGAGAATTTGATATCATGATCGGTACGAATTCTTCCGATGTGAAACATTCTAAAATCAACTGGACAAAATAATTTTTTATAAGTCGCTCAAATTTGAGCGGCTTTTTTGTAACTTAGAAAGAACGTAACTGATACCATGTTTTGGCATAATTTTTACCAATAAGAAAACAAAAAAATTAGATATGAAAAAAACAATTTTATTAGGTGCAATGTTCATTGCTTCTTTAGTGTTTGCACAAAAAGCGCCTGTTGTAGGAGGAGATAAGGATATTCACGGCTGCAAAGGTTCTGCAGGTTATACCTATTCACAGCTCAGAAATGACTGTGTAAGGGTTTTTGAACAGAAAATAAAGCTGAAAGAAGTGAATTCAGACAAAGGCTACACCACATCAACGGCGGTTATTTTCAGTAAAAATATGAGCAAGGCTGAAATTTTTATTCCGGATGGAAGCGCAAACAGTATTATTCTCGACAGACAGGGAAAATCTAAAATCTGGAAAAGCGGCAAACACATTAAAGAAAGCTATGTTTTGGTTCCGTATAAGAAAACAGGATACCAGATTAAAAAAGATAATGTCGTAATCTACCAGTAGTAATCAGAAATATCAGAAATAAATTGAAGCCATTCGTTACGAATGGCTTTTTTAAGTAAATAGTAGATGTAATAAGATGTTTTTTTGATTTGTTATTTATATATATGATTAATCTTGAAAAACATGATAAAATATTTGCTCATAATTTTTTTAAGTATTCCTGTTTTAATGTATACTCAACAATCTGGTCAGAAAGAAAATGATTACAATGTTCAGGATAGTGTAATGATCAAAATGAGAGATGGCGCAATGGTTTCTGCGATTGTTGTGAGAAAAAAGAATATTGAACTTCCGCTTCCTGTTATTTTTCAATTCACCATTTATGTCCGGGATAAGGATCGTGATCTTCAGAGTCTGAAAGATGCAGTCGACAGAGGATATGTAGGAGTAATAGCTTATACAAGAGGAAAAAGATACAGTCCAGATAATATTTTTCCATACGAGTTTGATGGAAATGATGCTTATGATGTGATTGACTGGATCAGTAAGCAAAAATGGTGTAATGGAAGTGTCGGCATGTATGGGGGAAGTTATAACGGGTTTACTCAGTGGGCAGCTTGTAAAGTACTGCATCCAGCCCTTAAAACTATTGTACCATATGTTGCCAACAGGCCAGGGATGGGATTGCCGATGGAGAATAATATTTTTATAAATCCAAATTATGAATGGGCTTTTTATGTAGCAAACAATAAATATCTCGATACTGAAACGGGAAACGACCGGAAACGATTTAGAGGAATGATGTTTAGATGGTGGGAAACAGGAGTTGCCTATAATAAAATGGATAGTATTGATGGAAGTCCCAACAAATGGTTTCAACGTTGGATTGCACATCCTGATTTTGATGAATACTGGCAAAAAATGGCTCCCTATAAAAATGATTTTAAACAGATTACTATTCCTGTTCTGGCTATTGACGGCTATTACAATGATTCTCAGAATTCTGGACTCTATTATCTCAGGGAACTACAGAAATATAATTCCAAAACTCCGTTTTATCTGATTATTGGTCCATACGGACATTTTGGAACGCAGCGCGGAGGAGAAAAAATTATTAATGGATATAAAGTAGACAGTGTTTCACTTTTTGATATCAAAAAAATTACTTACGATTGGTTTGATTATGTTTTAAAAAAAGGGAAGAAACCTGACATCCTCAAAGACAAAATAAATTATGAAGTAATGGGGGATAATGCATGGAGAAGTGCTTCTTCTTTAGAAAATATGCATAATGGCTTCCTGAAATTTTATCTTTCGAATATAAAGTGTAAGGAATATTATTTCTTAGATCCCAAAATGTCTCGTAAGGATACGTATCTGATTCAAACGGTAGACTTTGCCGATCGTACAACCAGCAACAATGATTATTATCCGGATCCCATAGAAAAGGATGAAATAAACAAAAGCAACGGATTTGTATTCATGAGTGATCCTGTTAAAAAATCAATGATTATCAATGGCTCTTTTTTGGGAGAACTTAATATTTCAATTAATAAAAAAGATGTGGATCTTGGGGTGACATTGTATGAATTAACTCCCGAAGGAAAATATTTCCACTTATCCTATTACATTGGAAGAGCCAGCTATGCAAAGGATATTACACAAAGAAATCTGCTAAAGCCGGATAAAAAAACTTCAATACAATTCACAAACACCCATTTAGTGAGTAAACGAATTCGAAAAGGAAGCCGGATTGTGGTGGCAATTAACGTTAATAAAAATCCATTTTCACAGATCAATTACGGAACAGGAAAAGAAGTAAGTTTCGAAACGATAAAAGATGCATCCGAACCGTTAATTATTAAATGGTACAACGATAGTTATATAAAAATTCCGGTTTTAAATGACTGATATATTTTTGAAAACAACTGTTCCTGTTTTTTAATAAATTTAAACATCAATCTCATTTTCAACTCTCGTTGAAAAACCGTATTTTTGCATATCTAAAAGTAAAAGAAAGAATGAATTCCTACAAAAATCCATTGGAAGAGCGCTACTCCAGTGAAGAAATGTTATTTAACTTCTCACACAATAACAAATTCCGTACTTGGAGAAAGCTTTGGATAGCTCTTGCTGAAATTGAAAAAGACCTCGGACTTGAAATTACAGACGAGCAGATCGCTGAGTTGAAAGCTAATGCTGAAAACATTGATTATGATAAAGCAGCAGAATATGAGAAAAAATTTCGTCATGATGTGATGGCTCATGTTCACACTTATGGTGATGTAGCGCCTTCAGCAAAAGGAATTATTCATTTGGGGGCAACTTCAGCCTTTGTAGGTGATAATACAGATTTAATTCAGATCCGAGACGGACTTTTGATCTTGAAGAAAAAGTTGGTGAACGTAATGAAAAACTTAGCAGATTTTGCAATTCAATATAAAGATCTTCCAACTTTAGGTTTCACACACTTCCAGCCGGCTCAGTTAACGACTGTCGGAAAAAGAGCAACACTTTGGCTACAGAGTTTAGTTCTTGACATCGAAGAACTTGATTTCTTCTTAGAAACATTAAGATTTAGGGGGGTAAAAGGAACAACCGGAACTGCGGCAAGTTTCTTGGAGCTTTTCAACGGTGATTATTCTAAAGTAAAACATTTAGATAAAGAATTGTCAAAAAGATTCGGTTTCGAAAAAGTTTTCGGAGTTTCCGGGCAGACTTATGACAGAAAAATCGATGCTAAAGTGGTGGCTTTATTAGGAAATATTGCTCAATCTGCTCATAAATTTACCAACGATTTGCGTTTACTTCAAAACCTTAAGGAAATTGAAGAGCCATTCGAGAAAAACCAGATCGGTTCATCAGCAATGGCTTACAAGCGTAATCCAATGAGAAGCGAAAGAATCGGAGCTTTGGCAAAATATGTAATGTCTTTAACGACGAGTTCTGCAATGGTCGCTTCAACTCAATGGTTTGAAAGAACATTGGATGATTCAGCAAACAAGAGATTAACAATTCCTCAGGCTTTCTTGGCTGTTGATGCAATCTTATTGATCTGGAACAATATTATGAACGGAATCGTAGTATATCCTAACAGAATCAACAAACATATTATGGATGAGCTTCCTTTCATGGCGACAGAATATATCATCATGGAAGAAGTGAAAGCGGGTGGTGACCGTCAGGAAATCCATGAAGTGATCAGAGTTCATTCGATGGAAGCTTCTAAGCAGGTGAAAGTAGAAGGTAAAGAAAACGACCTTATCGAAAGAATCCTGAACGATGATTCATTAAAACTTGATAAATCAAAATTAAAAGAAGTTCTTGACCCTAAAAACTTCATCGGTTTTGCGCCAATTCAAACGGAGGAATTCATTGTCAATGAAGTCCAGCCGATTATTGATGCCAATAAAGATCTGATAGGGTTAGAGGCTGATCTTAAAGTATAATATAAGTATGCAGCTTTTTCGGCTGCATTTTTTTGTGTTTGTCATTCTTGAACGTAGCAGAGCGTAGTGAAGAATCTCCATAGATTTTTCGTTCCTCGAAATGACAATTTAATATAAATAAATCTAATAAATATCTGACATCTAATGTCTCAAAACAAAAGAATTTTCGTAGAAAAAAGAGGAATTTTCGATGTGGAAAGTCCAAAAATTTTTGATGAAGTAAAAGCGGTTGTTCCGTCGATCCAAAGCGTAAAAGTGTATAATGTTTACGATATTTTTGGATTAAACGATGGTGAATTCGAAAAGGTGGTTAACAGCACTTTCGTGGATCCGGTTACTGATATTCTAATCGAAGAAAATCCTGCACAGGGAATCTATTTCGCCTTAGAATTTTTACCTGGTCAATACGATCAGCGTGCCGATTCTGCGCAACAATGTATCGCTTTACTGACTGGAAATGAGAAGTCTAAAGTGAGAAGTGGGAAACTTATCGAATTTGATGGAGTTTCCGAATCGGATTTAGCAAAAATCAAAGATCTTTTAATTAATAAGGTAGAATCTCAGGAAAAAGATTTAACCATTTTAGATATTCCTGCGGAAGAAACTCCTTCAAGAGTAATTGTTCATGAAGGTTTTATAAATTTTGATGATGCTCAGTTGGAAGAATTCTTTAATAATCACGGTTTTGCATTAGGTTTAGACGATTTGAAATTCATTCAGGAATATTTTAAATCTGAGAACAGAAATCCTACGGAAACGGAACTAAAAGTTTTAGACACATACTGGAGCGACCACTGTCGTCACACAACATTTGAAACGGAATTGTCAAATATTGAATTTGAAGGACAGTTCAAACATACATTGGAAACTATTTTCAATGATTATATCGAAAAAAGAAAATTCTTAGGACGCGAATTGAAACCGATCTCTTTAATGGATCTGGCAACAGTTTGCGGAAGATATTTCCATAAAACAGGCAATTTGGAGAACTTGGTGGTTTCTGACGAAATCAACGCCTGTACAATCCAGATCGAAGCTGAATACGATGGTAAAAAAGAGCCGTGGTATTTATTATTCAAAAATGAAACACACAATCACCCTACGGAAATTGAGCCTTTTGGTGGTGCTTCAACGTGTTTAGGAGGAGCAATCAGAGATCCTTTGTCCGGTCGTTCTTTCGTTTTCCAGGCAATGAGATTAACGGGTGCTGCGGATGTTCTGGAATCTGTTGACAAAACCTTGCCTGGTAAATTACCCCAAAAAACAATTACAAAACAGGCTGCAAACGGATATTCTTCTTATGGTAACCAGATCGGTTTGGCAACTACAATGGTTTCTGAAATCTATGACGAAGGCTATAAAGCAAAAAGAATGGAAGTTGGTTTCGTTGCCGGAGCGGTTCCTGTGGATTGGGTAAGACGTGAAAAGCCTGAAGCTGGTGATTCTATCATCATTTTAGGAGGTGCAACAGGTCGTGACGGAGTTGGTGGAGCGAGCGGAAGTTCAAAAGAACAGGACGAAACTTCGATCCACACGATGAGTTCTGAAGTTCAGAAAGGAAATGCCGTTGAAGAACGTAAAATACAAAGATTATTCAGAAATCCTGAAGTAACAAGGTTGATAAAAAAATCTAATGATTTTGGAGCTGGAGGTGTTTCTGTGGCTATTGGTGAAATTGCTGATTCTTTGGAAGTTAATTTGGATGTTTTACCTTTGAAATATGAAGGGTTGAACGGAACCGAGCTTGCTATTTCTGAATCTCAGGAAAGAATGGCCGTTGTGGTTGAACCAAAAGATAAAGAACAGTTCATCAAATTCTGTGAAGCTGAAAATATTGTAGCTGTGGAAGTTGCAAAAGTGACGGATTCAGGAAGAATGCAGATGTTCTGGAAAGGTGATAAAATTGTTGATCTTTCAAGAGAATTCTTAGACACGAATGGTTGTTCAAAAAGCCAGGAAGTTAAAATCACTCACCTTAATGAAGTAAAAGAAGAAATTCCTGCATTCAATGAAGAGAATTTCTTAAAAATATTAAGCGATAAAAATGTTGCTTCTCAAAAAGGTTTGTTGGAAATGTTCGATTCATCGATTGGTGCAACTACGGTAGCAATGCCTTTAGGTGGAAAATATCAGCAGACTTTGATGGAAGGAAGTGTACAGACCTTACCAATCATCGGAGCAAAAGATATCGAAACGGTTTCTTTGGCGAGTTGGGGATTTGATGCGGAGATTTCTAAGCAGAATTCTTTGCTGGGAGCTTCTTATGCTGTTGTAGAAAGTGTTGCTAAAATCGTTGCGATTGGTGGCGATTATAAAAATATCAGATTCAGTTTCCAGGAGTATTTTGAAAAATTAGGTCAGAATCCTGAAAAATGGGGTAAACCTTTGGCTTCGCTTTTAGGAGC
>JBCNMJ010000149.1:0-8738 GCA_039594975.1 Chryseobacterium sp.
CTTTATCTCCTTTTAAACGGTTTACAAACAACTTCTGGTCTTGCTCAACTTTGTATTGAAGCCCTGCTATTTCTACAATTGCAAACATTGTTTATAAATTTTTAGTTATTTCGAGGTGCAAATATAAGAAATATTTTCTAATCCTCTCAAATTCAACTCAATCTTTTTAAAATAATTTTTTAACTATGTTTTGAATAATTTTTCACAATAAAGTGATAATATTTTTCGTTTAAATTAATAACTTCGTTTACACCAAATATTTAATATATATGAAAAGAAACTTCCACTTCCCAATAGTATTGGGAGCAATTGCTGTATTCTCATTATCAGCATGTAACGACGACACTATGGAAACTCCTGTTCAGCAGGAACAGCAAACAGAAAACTTAAAGATCGACCAACCGAACGAACTGGAAAAAGTTTGTTATTATGTAGATCAATACTGGAGTTCATCATCTGTTTTATTAACGTCTCTGCAAAACTCTACAGACACCAATTTTATGAATTCTCAGATGACAAAAATTGCAAGTATGTGGGGAAGAAGCAATCCTACTTTAAGATTCGTGAACGATCCTTCGAATTTTAATTCTACTTACAATGCGATTTCTTATTCGACAGGAAAAATCTATTACGGATATGCTATTTATTATGATGCGAAATCGAAAGGTGGAGACATTGTGAATGCAATGATTTTGGCCCATGAATATGGTCATCAATTGCAGTACATATTCGGATTGCCTTCTGTAAGTGAATCTACTGCAAGACCAAACGAACTGGAAGCTGATGGTTTTGCCGGATATTATCTAAGAAGACCCAACGGCTACAATCAGACCAGTTTTGCGCAAATTGCAGCGGCTTACGAATTTGCACAAAGCATCGGAGATTATCAAACAACAAGTGCAGGACATCACGGAACACCAGCACAAAGAAGATCTGCGGTTCGTTTGGGATTCTTGTTAGGTCAGTATGATCTTTCCGCTTCTGCTTTTGATTATAACTTCTTTTATTATTATCAGGGCGTTTTGAACGGAACTTATAAAATGGCAAAAAATTCTCAATATCCGGAGCTGGATAACTATATGAAACAATATCTGGAGGAGTTGAAACAAATTCAGAATGGAGAAATTTCTGCGGAAGAATTTAAAAATTTAAAGTAACATCCTTTTTGAAATATCTTTCTTAAGAGGCAGGCATTGTTCCTGTCTCTTTTTCTTTGTTAAAAAAATTCATAAAGTTTATTTACTTTTGAACTCAGATTAAATCGACATGAACAGAGACCTTTATATAGATTTCGCAAAAGGATTGGCAACACTTTCCATCATCTTCATTCATACCGCATTTTGGTCAGGGCAGTTTTATATTGCTCCGGAAGTGAGAGTTTTCTCATTGGTTTTTGATGTTGCTTTGTTTTATGCTTTAAGTGGAATCACCTCAGGTTCAAATATAGAAAAAACATTTTACAGGCTTGTGAAGTTACAGATCACTTATATGATTTTTGTGACACTGCTTTTCTTTTTAGATTATCTCTTTAAAGTTTTCGGACTTGCTTTTTTCTCTCTCGAATGGCTGCAAAACGTCTACTCTACTTTCGGATCTAAATATGCTGCAATAGATATTTCAATACAACCTCAATGGCAGAATCTAGGAAACTGGTATCTACACCAATACACCAATGCGGATACATTTCCTGTAGTAATGGGAAGTTTCTGGTATCTTAAAGTTTATTTTATATTAAGCGTATTCGGTGTTTTAATTTTAAAATTTTTCCCGAAACACATCAAATGGTTCATCGGACTTTGTATTGCACTAACATTAATATTCAATATATTCCCGAACTATTATCCTTCAGGGCAGGTAGGATATGTGGCTTTTTATATGACTGTCTTTCTGATTGCTCACCAAATGAAAGGTAAAAAAATCCCAACAAAATGGATTCCTGTCCTGTACGGACTGGTGGCTTTAGCTTTAGCCTGGATGTTTTCCCATTATGGAAAGGACATTTTCTACAAAATCAATAAGAATAAATTTCCTCCTACTATTATTTATATTATCTGGACCTTATTTTCTCTTACCACCTTATTTGCTTTTTACAACAGACTTAAAATTTCAAAAGAAAGCTTCGTTACCCATATCGGTAAAAACGCGATCTTCTTTTATTTTGCCCAGGGAATCAGCTCTTCTTTAGTATATTTCTTAGTCGTTCCGTTAAAAGAAAATATGCCGTGGTGGATTTTAATGGTCCTTATTTATATTGTGAATGTCATTTTAGCATTCATTATTGCAGCCGGACTAAAGAAATTTGATGGTTTCGGATGGAGAATACTTGAATTTTTGAGAAAGAAAACCGCTTCCCCATCTTCCTAACAGTCAATTTGAAATAAAATAATATTCTTATTGCAAATTATTTTAATTTTACAAAAATTTTTTAAGTCATGTTTAAGCTGAAACTTCCTACCGATCCGAGGTGGGCAAATATTGCAGAAGGAAACCTTCAGGAAATTTTAACCGACCATGCTTGGTGTGAGCAAAAAGCAGCTACCAATGCGATCGGGCTTATTACCATGCTTCCGGAATATCCGGAAATTGTAACGGAACTTTTGGCCATTGCTCAGGAAGAATTAGAACATTTTAATCAGGTTCATGAGATCATAAAAAAACGTGGCTATACTTTCGGACGTACCAGAAAAGATGACTACGTTAATGAACTTGTCAATTTCATTCAGAAAGGAGGAAACAGAGATGATTTAATTGTTGATAAAATGCTTTTCGCAGCCATGATAGAAGCAAGGAGCTGTGAAAGATTTAAAGTTTTAACAGAAAATATCAAAGACGAAGAATTAAAAACGTTCTATAGAGACTTAATGATTTCGGAAGCTAACCATTACACTACATTTATCGGGTTTGCAAGACAGCTTGGCGATCCTGAAAAAGTAAACCAACGTTGGGAAGAATGGCTGGAATATGAAGCTAAAATCATCCAGTCGTACGGTAACAAAGAAAGCATCCACGGATAAAGAATAAATTTTGAAAAAACCGACGTTTGAAAGCATTATGAGTTATTTCCTGAAGAATTTTTTTCAGGGATTACTTATTATTGGTCCCATCGGTCTTACTGTCTTTGTGATCTGGTATATTGTCACTTCCATAGACAATATAATTCCGTCGATTTCTAAAGAAGCTCCGGGAATCGTTTTCATATCTATATTGCTGGGTACCGCATTACTTGGCTACCTGGGAAACAAATTTGTAGTAGGAAGATTTTTTGTTGATGCTATAGATCGGCTTTTAGAAAAAACTCCTGGTATAAAGCATATTTATTCTCCAACAAAAGACGTGATGTCCTCATTTGTGGGAGATACTAAGAAATTTAATGATCCGGTTTGGGTAAAAACCAACGAAAATCCTGAAATATGGAGAATCGGCTTTCTAACCCAGAAAGAAATGTCAGACGTAGATAAACACAACTATGTTGCTGTTTACCTTCCTCATTCTTATGCCATCTCCGGTTGGGTAATTGTAACCGAAGAGAAGAATATAAAACCTGTAGTAGGGATGACTGCTGCTTCTGCAATGAAATTTGCTGTAAGTGGTGGTGTTGCAGGATTCCATTCCGATGATAACATCTTCAAGGCGCCGGAATGATCTCTACCCTAAATACTATTACTCGTTTCTTTTGATATCACATTTCAATTAAGAAACATTTTCATACATCGATTAAAAAGGAATAAGCTGTTGGATTTAATTATTAACTACAGCATATAGAATTTTATCGATTCTGATTATTACAAATAAAAACAAAACTAACAATACGACTTAAATTAAAAGGATGAGCAAAGTTGCAATCATAGGAGCCGGAGTTTCCGGATTGAGTATGGCCAATTATTTAGAAAAAAATAATATCGACTACCATATCTATGAAAGAAGAACCCCAAATGATCTTAAAGGTCACGGATTTATTCTTCCGAAAGAAGGAATAGAGCACCTTTCAAGCATTATTAATATTGACGAACTCTACACAAAAGGAAGTTTTTTAAAAAAATACCTTCATTACAGCCAAAGCGGGAAAATTATTTCCGAAAAAGATCTTGATGATGTATTTGTGGTTTCCAGAAGTGCATTGATCGAGATCTTGGCTAAAGGAATTCCTGCAGAAAAGATTTCTTATCAAACGACAGTTGCCCTGAATGGATTTCCCAACGGAAAAGCAGATATTACGCTTGATGAAAATACTCCATTAGAAGCTGATATTGTAATCGCTTCAGACGGATCAAGAAGCAGAATAAGAAGAACCATTTTCGAGCACGAAACAATGAAGGCTGTTCTTGAAAATGAAGTCGTAAACATTATCGAAAACGAAGAATTAGCCAGCCAGATCGAAAGCAATTTTCTGAAGTTCCACCATGAAAACGGAGGACTTACTTTTGGAGTTTTAAAGCTTTCCTCATCAAAAATTCTTTGGTATTGCCAGTTTGACATCAGCAAGTTTTTCATCAATGAAGATTATACTCCGGATTGCATTAAGCAATTCATGCAGGATCATTTCGGAGACTGGAATCCTCTTATTTCCTCTATTATTGAAGGCTCAAGTTATGAAAATGCTCACATCTGGAGAGTCTACGAATTGGAAGAGTTGAATCCTTTCTATCACAAAAACGTAGTTTTCATTGGTGACTCTGCACATCCGCTTATTCCTTTTACAAGCCAGGGAGTAACTTCTGCTTTGAAAGATTCTTACACATTGACTCAGCTTTTACTGGAAGGAAACGATCTTGAGGAAACCTTCAAAAAATATGAAGAGGAAAGAAAACCGGAAATTGAGATCCACATCAAAAACGGAAGAGCATTATTGAATCAATTCCTTTTACCGCTGAGCGAGCAACCCAAAAACACATTACCAATTTCTTACAAATAAAATATGTTTACAAATAACGATATTAATTTCGAGGCTCTGAAAAGAAAAGCTTACAACGGAAGATGGGCAACACTGGAAGACGGAATCATTCCTCTTACGGCGGCAGATCCGGATTTCAGAATGTCAAAGGAAATCGAAAACGGAATTATTGAATACATAAAAGACGGATATCTCAGTTATGGCCCTTTTTCAGGAATTCCTGAGTTTAAAAAAAGCGTTGCAGAACATTTTAACAGCGGGAAAAACGGAAGCTTTACTCCTGAAAATGTTTTAGCGATCAATAGTGCTGCAATGGGAATGTTCATGGTTGCCAAATATGTATTGAATCCCGGAGATGAAGCCATTATTTTCGATCCGGTTGATTTCCTGTTCAAAAAAACAGTGGATGCTGTTGGCGGAAACATTAAATTATGCGCAGTAGATTCTAAAACAGGTGACATTGATTTTGAGATGCTGGTTTCTTTAATTGGTCCGAAAACCAAACTTATCAGCATTTGCAACCCACACAATCCTGTCGGAAGAGTATATTCCAAAGAGATTTTAAAGAAAATTTCTGAGATTGCTGCAGCTCATGATCTTTGGGTAATGAGTGACGAAATCTGGAGTGATATTGTTTATGATAAAAAAGAGTTCAATACATACTCTTCGGTTTCTGAAGAGGCCAAAAAGAAAAGCTTTACCGTTTTTGGATTTTCAAAATCTTTCGGAATTGCAGGATTAAGAATTGGAGCAGTTTTATGTAACGATCAGGATCTTTTGGATGATTTTACAGAAAAATCAAACTTTAATTCAACTATTGAAGGAGTTTCTACCCTGTCACAGATTGCAGCCAGTGTAGCCATTGATAAAGCGAAGCCCTGGTTCAATGATTTTCTGACACACTTACAGCACAACAGAGATCTTGCGCACAGCATGCTAAGCAATTCAGGAATTTTAACCCCTAATTTCCCGGAAGCAACATTCGTAATCTTTCCTAAGATTGAAAACGGAATGTCTAGTGAAGCATTTGCACAGCATGTTTTACAGCAAGGGAAAGTGGCAATTGTTCCAGGTTCAGAAAGATGGTTCGGAAAAGGAGCAGAAGGACATGTCAGAATTTGCTTTTCAACGTCTCAGGAAATTCTTACGGAAGGCTTGAATAGACTAATTAATAGTTTTTAAATAAATGAAAACGCCTGAAATTGTCAGGCGTTTTCATTTATTATTTTTTCGAAATTTTATATAATTTTCCACTGTCGGTTACCGCATATAGATTCCCATCCATTCCATTCAGCACATCCCGGAATCTTTCTTTTTGATCTAAAAGCAATCGCTCTTCACCAATGACTTTATTATTTTTCATTACGATTCTGTTGATATGTTCTCCGCTAAGACAACCGATGAATAAATTATTTTTCCACTCATCAATATTCCCTGTATAGAAAGTAACTCCACTAGGTGAAACTACAGGATCCCAATAATAAACAGGTTGTTCCGTTCCTGCCTTTTGTGTTGTTCCACCATTTATCTTTTCACCTGAATATTCAATTCCGTAGGTGACATCGCCCCAACCATAATTTTTTCCGGGTTGAATTAAATTAATTTCGTCTCCTCCTCTCGGTCCCATTTCAACATCCCAAAGATTTCCGTTGGGATCTATCGCCAAACCTTGCGGGTTTCTGATTCCATAAGCATAGATTTCAGGCTTATATCCGTCTTTTCCGATGAAAGGATTTCCCGGTGCTGGTTTTCCTTCCTTAGTTATTTTTAATATTTTACCTAAATAATTATCTGTTTTTTGAGCATACACTCTCGTTTGTTTATCTGAACGCTCTCCTGTACTGACAAACAGATTCCCATCTTTGTCGAAAACTAATCTGCTTCCATAATGCTTATCACCGTCATAAGAAGGTTCTGCCCTAAAAATCACCTGTATTCCTGAAATAGTTTTCAAATCCTGAGACAGAGTACCTTTCGCTACTGAAGTTAGATTGCCTTTTCCAAATGGCTCGGAAAAACTAAAATAAATAATATTATTAGATTTGAAATCCGGATCAAGAGCAACATCCAGCATCCCGCCCTGTCCTTTGGAATCTACCTTTGGAAAACCATCAATTTTTGAGACTTGTTTTCCATCTGCAGAAACCACATTCATATACCCTGACTTTTCAGTAATCAGGAATCTTCCGTCCGGTAAATTAATAATCCCCCAAGGTCTACCTAAACTTTTAGTTAAAATCTCAAATTTATATGGTGTTTTAGTTTTTACAGCTTGTATTCTTGTTTGTCCTACGAAAGCAGGTTTGTAAGAAGTGTTAGGTTCAAGGGTTTCAGCACTTCCATCAGAATGGGTTTGCTGAGCCGTCGTCTTTTTACATGAGGAGAAAAAAACAACAACGCAAAGGATTCCTGAAAGATAATTGTAGATTTTCATAATTGATATTTAAGAGGTTATAACGATGAGTGGAAAAATAATGCCATAAAAAATTTGCATAATTAATTTTTTATTCTACATTTGTAGAATCAAGTATCAAAACATAGAAACATGAAAGAAATAAAACTTACAGGTTCCGAAAAAATACTCATGGAAATCTTATGGGAAAGAGAAAAGGTTTTTATGAAAGATATTTTAGAATCTTATCCTGAACCTAAGCCGGCTGCCACAACAGTTGCTACATTATTGAAAAGAATGCAGAATAAAGATTTGGTCGGCTTTACTCTATATGGCAATTCACGTGAATATTATGCCAAGATTGCAAAAGGGGAATATTTTAAAGAAGAAATGACCTCCATGATCGATCGTTTTTTCAACAGCTCGGTTGCACAGTTTGCTTCGTTCTTTACATCCAATTCGAAACTCACACAGAAAGAACTTAAAGAGCTGCGCGATATAATAGACCAACAGATAAAAGAATAAAAATGGAATCAATTATTTTAAAAATCATTATCTGTTCAGGAATTCTGTTAGGATGCTATCATCTGTTTCTGGCAAAGGAAAAAACATTTGTTTTCAATCGGTTCTTCCTGATTTTTGGCCTTGTGTTTTCTTATGCAGTCCCTTTTATAACTATAAAAACCCAACAAAAGGCACCTGCAGAAAAAATACTTTTTGAAGATGAAAAAATTCCACAAACAGTTTCTTATACACCAATTGCTGTCTCAGAACAATCATTTGATGATACCTCCTTAATTCTCCCGGTTTATCTTTTGATATCAGGAATTTTACTTTGTAAGCTTCTGCTATCAATCTATAAAATCAAAAGTCTTAAAGGCAGCAGAATCATCTATAAAAACAGAGTAATTAAAGTACTTGAAAACAATATGCCACCCTTTAGTTTTATGAATACTATTTATATTTCTAAAGATTATTTTAAAGATGGCAAAATTGAAAACAGTATTTTTCTTCATGAAGAAGTCCATGTAAAGCAAAAACATACTGCAGATATTTTATTTACGGAGATTCTTACAATCTTATTGTGGTTTAATCCATTTGTTTATTTATATAAAAGGGCAATGATTACCAATCACGAATTTATTGCGGATGAACAAGTAATTTATAAAAATAAAAATATCAAAACTTATCAGGAACTTATCCTAAAAGAAATTCTTAAACAACAGGATTTGAATCTGATTCACCAATTCAATTTTAACAACACCAAAAAACGATTTATTATGATGACAAGTAAAAATTCAAAATTTGCGAAAACAAAAAAGTATCTTACCATTCCTGTTTTTACAGCTTTAACATTAATTTTTGCTGAAAAGGTTTATGCTAATAATATGCCTGAAACAGAAAATAGGAATTCAAATTCATTGCAAAATACTGACAATAATACAAAAGCTTATA
>JBCNMJ010000150.1:0-8586 GCA_039594975.1 Chryseobacterium sp.
AACAATAATAAATCAATTATTTTTTTTCTGTTTATATATTTTTGACATTATATAATATTATTTTGTCATTTATTGTTTTTTTTAGCGAATAAATTTTTACTTTAGGCCGTAAATTGTATAGAACATTTAAAAATTTGAAATTAGATGAAAGAGCTGGAAAATATTTTGAGAGAAATAACCCCATTATCTCCCGAGGACAGTTTTCTTGTTTTTGACCGGATAAAGGCATCGTTTGATTTTCCGTACCATTACCATCCGGAAATTGAGATTAACTTTATCTATAAAGGAAAAGGATACCGCAGAATGATCGGTGATCATACCGGGGAAATCGGAAATTTGGAACTGGTAATAGTAGGTCCTAATTTACCGCACTGCTGGGCGAATTATAAGTGTAAAAACAGGAAGACTCATGAAATTACGGTTCAGTTTAACCAGGATTTTTTTAACCAGTCGGTAATGCAGAAGAATATCCTGAAACCTATTAATAACCTGATAAAGGAATCCATCAAAGGAATTTTATTTTCCCAGGAAACAGCTGAAAAACTGAAGGATTCATTCCTCAATTTATCAAAAATGAACAGCTTTGAATCCTTTATCGAGATCATGAAAATCCTCAACGAATTAGCAACTGCCGAAAATAAAACATTGTTATCCTCGTACAGCATAGAGCTTGAAACATTTGTGGATAACGATAAAATGAAAACTGTTCATGACTTTGTCCATAAGAATTTTGAGAATAAAATAACCCTTGATGATGCGGCTGCTCTTGTAAATATGAGCAGTGTGACTTTCAACAGGTTTATTAAAAAAAGAACAGGGAAAACTTTTGTAAATTATGTCAACGAAATACGGATAAGCTACGCTGCCCGATGGTTAATGGAAAAGAATCTTACGGTTTCTGAAACTGCATTTGAGGCCGGATTTAATAATATTGCAAACTTCAATAAGGTCTTCAAATCCATCAAAAAGACAACCCCTACAGAATTTAAAGAACTTTTTAAGGGAGTGAAAAAAATAGAGTAGTTTTTTGTTTTTAATTGTAAAATATATTTTTTTAGATAAAGCAGTCCGGATTTTAGAGATCCGGATTTGTTTTTTTATACCATCAAATACACCATAATCATGAAAAAAATGATATAAAAAGTTAAATAATTCTTAAAAAACTGATCAATTTTACACAGATTTTATATTATGGTATTTTTGTGTAAAGTATTGTATATCAGTATATAAATAATAGTTTTAAAAAGTGACTGAAAAAATAATATCGTTTTATGATAAAATAACATTATATCTGACTGTCCACAAAATTTAGATTTGTCAATGTGAATTAAATCTTAAGAAAACTTTAATTATTTGATGCGTTCGAAATATTATGTTGAGGAAAATGGAAGAATTGTTTTAAAAGCATGAAAATATTAAAGAAATATATAAGAATTTTCGCATAACCCTTAACTAATCTAATATTATGAGAAAAATAGTTGTACCGGTTGTATTGGCCTTTTCTGTGTCTGGATATGCACAGGAAACAAAGGCTTCCGACACTGCTAAAACAACCAATATCCAAGAGGTTGTTGTTACATCTTTAGGGATAAAAAGGCAGGCTCGTTCACTTACCTATTCCAGCCAGCAAATCGGCGGCGATGACTTGACAGAAGTAAAAACCCCCAATCTTTTAAACTCGATCAACGGAAAGGTTTCCAACGTACAGATCAATAAAACGAACGGTGGTGTCGGTGGATCCGTAAGAGTAGTGATGAGAGGAGATAAATCTACGAGAAACAGCCAGCCTTTATATGTGATTGACGGTATTCCGATCATTAACAATACGGGAGTTGCAGGAACAGGAGGCCCGAATGTTGACTATTTTGCCTCTATGCCAGATACGGGAGATGTTTTGAGTACCATTAATCCGGAAGATATCGAAAGCATTAATTTTCTTAAAGGGGCATCTGCTGCTGCTTTGTACGGAGCTCAGGGAAGTAATGGAGCGATCCTTATCACCACTAAAAAAGGATCTGCCGGGAGAAGTAGCCTTTCATACAGTTCAAGCTTAACATTTGATAAAGTGTATGATCTTCCTAAACTTCAGCACAGCTATCTTCAAACAACTCCTTATGATCCGGCCAATGGAAATACGGGATCATATGACAGTTGGGGAGCAAAAGGTTCTTCACAAGATTATACAAAAGATTTTTTCCAAACCGGGGTTACCTGGATCAACAGTGTAAGCTTTCAGGCAGGTAACGAAAGATCAACCAGCTTTTTCTCACTGGGAAATACAACGAATAAAGGAATTATTCCGACTTCCAATTTAGATCAATACAATGTCAATTACAGGACAACAAGTAAATTCCTGAATGATAAGCTTGTGTTGGATGCGAATGTAATGGCATCTTTACAAACTTCAAAAAACAGATTATCTCCTGGGTCTTATTTTTCTCCCATTACCAATCTGTATTGGTTGCCTAGAGGAATAGACTTTGATCATTTTGCTGAAAATTACTATTATTTTGATAAAACCAGATATCTGGATGCACAAAACTGGTGGGCAATAAAGCCCAACGGTGAATTTGCTGATAATGAAACTCAAAACCCATACTGGATACTTAATAAAAACCCTGTACTTACCAAAAATAAAAATCTATATGGATCGGCGGCCTTGAGTTATACGATTAACAAATGGTTAACTGCAAAAGTGAGGGGAAACTACAGTTATTTTAATTCCGATTCTCAAAGAAACGTTGCGGCATATTCTCAGCCAACCGTTTTAGGAAGTAAGGACAGTAATGGAAAAATCTATAAAAATACACTAGATAAAACTACTATTTACGGAGATGCCTTGTTAATAGGTAATCCTAAAATCAATGATGATATTAGTTTAGATTTCACGTTAGGGGCAAGCATTTCCGATCTTAAATATAACATTACAACGATCGAAAATAATAAACTTTTTGTAGCGAACCTTTTTGCCCTTAATAACTTAGATTGGGGTAACGAACAAGGGCAGGGAGTTTTTGGTAACGGAAGAAGCTATATTATCACCCATCCTCAAAGACAGGATCAGTCTGTGTTCGCAAGTGCGAGTCTTGGATACAAGAGCAAAGTCTATTTGGATCTGACTTTCAGAAATGACTGGTCATCTACTTTAGCAGGAACAGGAAATAACGGAATCGATTATGAATCCATAGGAGCAAATGGAATCTTGACTGAAATTTTCGATCTTCCACAGGCGATTTCTTTCTGGAAAGTAAGGGCTTCCTATGCTACGGTAGGGAATGCTTTGGATCCTACTTCTACAATTCCGCAGCCGGAATTCAATGCCGGAGTGATCACCGGATCATATTCTTCAGCGCCTGTAAGCAATACCATGTTTAGCGACCTGTTCCCGAAACCTGAATTTAACAGAACTTTCGAAGCCGGGACAGAATTAAGAATGTTCAGGAACAGATTATCTTTTGATTTCACATTTTATAAATCAGTGGTGAGCAATCAGTATTTAAAAGGTGTTGATGCTGCAACCAATTTCGGGGTACAATCCGGTAAGGTTGATATCAACGCCGGAAAAATTGAAAACATCGGTTTTGAATCTAGCTTATCTTACAAGGTTTTTAATAATGGGAAATTCAGCTGGACCACAACGCTTAACGCTTCGTCTAATAAAAATACCATTAAAGAACTTTTACCTTTGAAATATTATCCTGATCCTGAAAAACTTTTTGTATTGACCGGAGGAGGTTTCAATATGCTGAAAGTAGGAGGTTCATTTGGGGATCTTTATGGAACGGCTTTTAAAAGAGACGCTCAGGGAAGAATCGTAGTAGATGCTAGCGGAGTTCCGATTAAAGATAGCAATGAAAAGCAATACTTGGGAAATCCTAACCCGAAATTTATGCTTGGATTAAATAACAACTTCAATATTGGAAACTTCAATATAAGTTTCCTTGTAGATGGAAGATTCGGGGGGCAGGTTTTAGGATTTACCCAGTCGGTTAATGATGGGCTAGGTGTGAGTCAGGCATCCGCTGATTCCAGAGACGCAGGTGGTGTCTCCATTCCGAATGCAGTCTATGAAAATGGAACTCCTTACACAGGATCAACAGATTCAGAAGCTTATTATAAAGTTGTCGGAGGAAGAGGAGGTATCAATGAAGCTTACATTTATAAGGCGACTGCCGTTAGATTAAGACAAGCTTCCATTGCCTATACGTTTAAAACCAATTCAAAAGTATTCAGAGATGCTACATTAAGTATTATCGGAACGAATCTGTTCTTTTTCTACAAAGATGCGCCGTTTGATCCGGAACAGGTTTCCGGGGTGAATCCGGGTGGTGTGGGTGTCGATATGTTCGGGATGCCGATTACCCGTTCTTTAGGTTTCTCTTTAAAAGCTAACTTCTAATTACCTGAGATATGAAAAAAATAAATTCTAAGATTATTATTTTGAGTCTTGTGGCTGCATTATTTTCAGGCAGTTGCACCGATGATTTTGAAAATATCAATTCGCAATATAGTGGAGTTACGGATGAACAGTTACTTGCTGATTTCGTAGTCCTTACCAATCCGTTAAAGCAAATGCAGAAGAATTTGCAGAATCCTACCAACTGGATCTATCAGCTGCAGACCAACCTTAATGCAGATATGTACAGTGGTTTGTTCAGTACAGCCACACCATACAATGGAGGAAAAAACAATACCACTTACTTCATTATGGACGGTTGGAACGAAAGAATCATGATGAATCAGCTGGAAGATGTCAATCAGCAGTATAAAAACTTCTTCCGAGAATCAGCGGAAAAATATCCGGGAGTAGACTTTTCCCAATCCAAAGCTATCCTGATGATTTTAAGGGTAATTGCTGCTCAGAAAGTTTCAGATGCTCATGGACCGGTGATCTACAGTAAATTCGAATCTCCCAACGCGAACGGAATTACGGATTTTGATTCGCAACAGGATGCTTACAACTACTTTATTACAGATCTTAATAAAGCAATTCAGGCTTTGGCCGTAACTCCGAGTATTGAAGATAAAACGGTAATACAAAAATCTGACGTGGTATTTTCCGGAAATGTAGCCAATTGGGCAAAATTAGCCAATTCACTTAAATTGAGGCTTGCCATGAGATTAAGCTATGCAGATCCCATAAAATCCAAACAATATGCAGAAGAAGCATTATCTTCTTCAGTGGGTTTAATTGATGATAACTCCGAAAATGCATTGGTAAGCTATGGTGGAGCTTCCCCATTGAATGATATTATTTATTCATGGGGTGATTGCAAAATCGGAGCGCCTTTAATGGCCTTTATGAACGGATTCCATGATCCTAGAATTTCTGCATATGCTAAACCGGCTACAGATCCTGCTGTTTTCGGTCAGTACATTGGTGTAAGACTAGGTGCAGATCTTGGAGGAAGTAAAGATCGTTATGGAGATTTCTCTCAGCCCATTGCAGCAGCGGCAACAGGAGATTATTTTTCAGCAAGCAACGGTAAAAATAAAATCTTTACCGCAGCAGAAGCATGGTTCCTGAAAGCAGAAGCGGCTATCAGAGGTTATTTGGGAGCAGGAGATGCCGGAGTAAATTATAACAAAGGAATAGAAATGTCATTTGCGGAATGGGGGAAAAGCACGGAGTACACAACTTATGTAGCAGATGCTACCTCCACAGAAGCTCCTTATATTGACCCTAAAAATACAGCTAATAACATTGTGGCAGGAAACCCGATGCTAAGTACAATTACCATCAAATGGAGTACTGCAGATACTTTCGAAAGAAAATTGGAAAGAATTATGACTCAGAAATGGATCGCGATTTATCCTGATGGGGCAGAAGCATGGGCAGAGCAGAGAAGAACAGGATATCCTGTTATTTTCAAAAATATTCTGAATGACAGCCAGGGAACCATAAGCACAGATCTTATGATCAGAAGAATACCAATTCCGACCAAGTATAGAAATAACACACTTAATTATCCTCAAGCTGTACAATATCTGGGCGGACCGGATACCGGTGGAACCAAGCTATGGTGGGATAAAAAAATATAACTCAAATCATTATATCAGATAAATTAGAAAGAGAGAGGTTGTCTCATTTGCTTAATCACGGCATTTTTATATAGTTTCTTTTTTGAGACTTCCTCTTTCTTTATCTTTATTCTCAACATGGGAAAAAACAACTTTAAAACGAATCGGATACAACCAATCTTGTGGATTTCAACATTGTATTTTGCAATGGGAATGCCCTTTGTGACTGTAAATGCAGTTTCAGGAATCATGTATAAGGATATGGGGATATCAGATTCGAAGATTGCTTTCTGGACGGCACTTATTTTATTTTCCTGGACGTTGAAGCCTCTTTGGAGCCCTTTTCTGGAAATTTATAAATCAAAAAAATTCTTTGTTGTTTTCACCCAGTTTGCTATAGGAATTCTGTTTGCTTTGATTGCATTAAGTCTTCCTTTACCCGGATTTTTTAAATACAGTATTGCTCTTTTTGCGGTCATTGCATTTTGCGGAGCAACCCATGATATTGCTGCGGATGGCACTTACATCTACTTTTTGACTAATAAAGAACAGGCCCAATACATTGGTTGGCAGGGAGCTTTCTATAACCTGGCTAAGATTATCAGTAGTGGAATTCTGGTGTATTTTGCAGGGGTTTTAGAAAAAACAAAAGGAGTTACCCATGCCTGGATGATCATCATGGGAGTATATGCCCTCTTATTTTTTGCGTTAGCAGTTTACCATTATTTCCTTTTACCGAAAGAAAATAAAACAGTAGAAGAAAATTCAGGTAAGACAACGGAAAATGTTCGTCAGGAATTATGGGAAGTAATTACCTCCTTCTTTACCAAGCGAAATATTGTATGGTCCTTATTATTTATAGTTCTCTATCGTTTTGCGGAAGGGTTTGCCATTAAGATTGCACCATTATTCTTCAAAGCTCCAAGATCTTCAGGCGGATTAGGATTATCAACGTCGGATATTGGGCTTATTTATGGAACATATGGTTCCGCTGCATTTATTTTAGGATCTGTATTGGCAGGGTACTTTATTTCTGCCCGCGGTTTAAAAAGATCATTGATATGGCTTTGTGCGGCATTCAATATTCCATTTGTAGTATATGCCTTGTTGGCTTATTATCAGCCGGTTAATCTGTTTCCTGTAAGTGTAGCCGTTGTAGTAGAATATTTCGGTTATGGGTTTGGTTTTGTAGGATTGATTCTCTACATGATGCAGCAGATTGCTCCGGGAAAGCACAAAACAGCACATTATGCCTTTGCAACGGGCATTATGAATTTAGGAGTGATGCTCCCAGGAATGTTTAGCGGAATGATTAGCGATTGGGTAGGGTATAAACTTTTCTTCATCTGGGTTCTGATAGCTACCATTCCCGCATTTATCATGACATGGTTGGTTCCTTTTCCATATCCGGAACAACAAAAAGAACAAGCTTAATCACAAATAACTTAAATAAAAAGTAAAAATATTTTATGACATCTCAATCAGTAATGATCCCTTGGCAGGATCGCCCGAAAGATTGCCGCGATATCATGTGGCGATTCTCTGAAAACCCGATTATAGACAGGTACGCAATACCTACCTCCAATAGTATTTTCAATAGTGCAGTAGTGCCTTTTGAAGATGGTTTTGCAGGGGTATTCCGTTGTGATAATAAGGCAGTACAGATGAATATTCATGCGGGGTTCAGCAAGGATGGTATCAATTGGAAGATCAATGATGATCCTATAGAAATGAAGGCCGGAAATACCGAAATGATCGAGTCTGATTACAAATATGATCCCCGTGTCACCTTTATAGAAGACCGCTACTGGATCACATGGTGTAACGGGTACAACGGACCGACGATCGGAATTGGATATACCTTTGATTTTAAAGAATTTTTCCAATGCGAAAATGCCTTTTTACCTTATAATAGAAACGGAGTGTTGTTCCCTGAAAAAATCGACGGTAAATATGCTATGTTGAGTAGGCCAAGTGACAACGGACACACACCTTTTGGGGATATTTACATCAGTTATAGCCCGGATATGAAATATTGGGGAGAGCACCGTTGTGTAATGAAAGTAACTCCTTTTGAAGACAGCGCATGGCAATGTACAAAAATAGGAGCCGGGCCTGTTCCTATAAAAACAGAAGAGGGATGGTTGCTTTTTTATCACGGCGTTATCAATACCTGCAGAGGTTTCAGGTATTCTATGGGAGCTGCTTTGTTTGATCTTGAAGATCCTTCAAAAGTACTGTACCGTACGAGGCCATATCTCTTGGCTCCTGCAGAAATGTATGAACTTACAGGAGATATCCCGAACGTTATTTTCCCATGTGCGGCCGTTACGGAAGGAGATAAAGTCACAGTATATTACGGAGCAGCAGATACCGTTGTTTCTATTGCCTTCGGATATATTTCAGAGATCATAGATTTTATGAAAAAAAATTCAATTTAAAAATGACGTAAAACAGTATGAAAATCATCGTAAATTTTATTTTACCAGTATTTAAAATCATCCTGATGGTTTTCATACTTTTAAGTAAACTCCTATATTGAGGAACATTTTGAGAATCCTTATT
>JBCNMJ010000151.1:0-8177 GCA_039594975.1 Chryseobacterium sp.
TCTTTATCGTGATTTTTCTGATGACACTGCCACAATTCTTATATGGAAATATGATGAAAGCGAAGAATTGAATCCTGATGAACTTTTAGAGCCTGAAAATGCTGAAAAAGTAAAAGATTATCACCCGAAAAAATTATTGGAAGTATTAATGGTGAGAAAACTATTAAAAGGTTTGAAGCCACATTCTAAAATATTATATAAAGAAAGAGAACCATTTCTTTCTCCTAAAGATGCAGAAATTTCCATTACCCATTCTTTTCCTTTTGCTGCCATTGCCATTTCTAAGAATAAAATAGGAATTGATCTGGAAAAATTTAATCCTAAGATTTTAAGGGTCATTGACAAATTCACTTATGAAAGCGAGCGGGGTTTTATTCCTTTTGATAATGAAGTTACTTTTTACACCATTATCTGGAGTGTAAAGGAAAGTATGTATAAAATTCACCATTCCAAACACTGGTCTTTGAAAAAACATTATGAAGTAAGACCGTTCGAATTAAAACATCTTCATCACATCAAATGTAGGGTACATGATGATCATATCTCGGATGAACTAAAAGCCAGAGTAGAATTTTTTGATGAGTATTGCTTTACGATTGTTGAGGAATAGGTTCTGAAGCTGCTGCATTTTCTGCTTCATTTCTGTACTTTTCAATTACTTTTCGTTGTTCTTTGGCTACATCATAAATAAGCTCCAGGATATCGTGAACGTTTTTCAGCTCAGTTAAATGTGAAATTTTACTGGGATCCCTGTAGTTTCTGGCTTCATGTTCGGCAAGCTCGGTTTTTCTTTTTAAGATCAAATCGTCAAAAGAAGAATCTTCAGGTTCAATACGGCTTTTCATTTTTAGAGATTCGCTGATTTTATCTCCATTCAAAAGATTGGAAATCTGCTGAAGTTCTGCTTCTATTTTTTTACCCCATCCTTCCGAATCTATTTCGGGATATTTTTCATCATTTTTTACATATTGGGAAAGCGAAGCAGTATAAGCGGTAATCAGATGGGAAGTCGCTACAAACTGATGAACCACCTCCAGTTTTTTCTGCTGATTTTTGGGTTCTGAGATCATTCTCTGGAAACTGTCGGAAAGATTGGCTAATGAAATAATCGCGTTTTTACGTTTCATTTTATAATCCTCAATATCAAAATCTTCATCTAGAAATTTGGAAATCACGCTTTGAAAATAAAGAAAATTAGATTCCGCAGATTTTTTCATTAATTCTAAATTCTGAGTATGCTCCCAAACGGGAAGCACAACATAAGAAACCAACGAAGCAATGATTCCGGCGATCATCGTATCCAGAATTCTGTCTTTAAAGATAATATTTACGTTTCCCGGACTTAGAAAATTAAAGCTTAGAAAAACATAAATGGTCATAAATAAAACTGCCCAAAAATATTTTCCTTTTAAAAAGCTGAAACACATCACCATGCTTAAAAGAAGTATGGTAAACAAAACCTCATTAATATGTATATAATGCAGGATTCCATATGCAATGATGGCTCCCGCTATCGTTCCGTACAAACGGAGAAGGTTTCTTTGTTTGGTGATGGAGTAGGCGGGTTTTAAAATTGCCGTAATGGTAATTAAGATCCAATAGGTATGACCTATTCCCAAAAACTGAAATAAAGAAAATGAATATCCGAGCAATAAGGCAATGGTGATTCTTAGAGCGTGACGGAAGTGTAAAGAAGAAAGTGATATATTGTTTCTTAAAACTTTAAAATTGATCTTCTCTTCATTAGGCATGAATTTTCTAAGATCTAACCCGGTAGAAAGACTTTTTGCCAGTTTTACATTTTGGGAAAACACTTTATATATTTCATTGATTTCTTTGGTGATTTCATCAATACGCATTAATATCTGGCGCAGAATCATGAAGTTTTCAAAGTTATCAGGTGAAATTCGCTCGTTTCTTAGATCAAAATAAAGATGATTTAATTTTTTTAATTCCAGTTCCAGATCGAATATGGGTTTTGCTCTTGTTCCGATCTGAAGTGCGATTCCGATGTTGGTAATCTCTTCGGCAAGCAGATTCAGGTAATCATGAATGTTTACCAAAATCATACTGTCATCAAAACTTTGTTGAAGTTGTTGATAATCACTTTCAGAAGTCATCAGCTTTTCATGAAGATCCATTGAATTTAGGAACATCAACATCAGCAAACGGCTTGTTGTGGTAGATTCGTTGACGATGGTTCTTGTTTTAAACACCGTTTCGCGGGTGTCTTCCTGCAGATTTTTGATTTCAATCTGTTTGGCTATTACCTGAATGGAAAGTTTATCAAAATCCGGATTTTTTTGATAGTAATTCGCTTTTATCTTTAAAAACTCGGCAAGTTGAAGATAATTTTCCCCAATCATCTGGCTTGCCAGTTTATAAGGCTGAATGGTTGTAACAATTAAGAATATCAGTAAAAACCAAATACAACCTGAAGCGAAGATCAGTAAACTTTTAAGAATATCAGCTCCGGTAAGATGCCCGTCAATAAAAATAGCAAGCACAACCAAGGAAAGAGAACCGACTGCTGCTAATCTCTGTCCGTATACCCCGATTAAAGAGAAAAACATTCCGAAAACGATAATTTCCGCAAAAACAAGGATTTTAATGGTCATTACCAAACTGGCTATGAGTGCAACGACAACAAAGCAAATAATGGCAAAAGCTAAAGCGTTTCTTCTACGGATAAAGGGACCGGGCTGATCTGTTAAAGCTACAAAACTGGTTCCCAGAGGAAATAAAAAGTATTCTTTTAAGATTCCGAAATGCGCAAGAACTAAGCATGGTAAAACTGTCGCCAGCGTAATTCTGATAGCAGAATACACGTATTGGCTGGTGACGAATTTTTTGAGCTCCGATGAATAGTTCATATTACAAAAATAATTATTGAAAAATAAAAAAGCCTCATAAAAATGAGACTTTTTTGAGCTTTATATTATGTTTATTTAATAATCTACATTAGATGTTTCCTCTCCAATATTCCAGGTTAAACCGAAACGAAGCGTATTGTCTAGAGCAGTGTTAATTTTAGACATATTGATCAGGTAAGATACATCAAGTCCGAAAGAACGGTATTTTAAACCGATACCTGCAGTCGCATATTGTCTAGCTCCCTGTTCTTCACTTTCGTGGAAATAACCAGTTCTCACTGCAAAAGCGTTGTCATAAGAATATTCTAATGCACCGCTATACATAATAGAGTTTTTATTTTTGAATGATTTTCCGATTCCTGCCATTACACCTACGTTTGGAACTGCATAGATCGGCTGTCTTGTATTTGGATCCATTCCAACATATTCAGAACCCGGAACCAAAATTTTTGAACCTTCTACACTAAGACCAATTTTATTTAAATCATCAAGGTACATATCGTAACCAACCCCTAGTCTTGCCATTGTAGGGAGATAAGATCTGGATTCTTCATTACCTGTATAATCTAATTTAGGACCTAAATTTTGGATAGCTAAACCTCCGTTCAATTTACCGTCCATACCTCCAAAGCTGGAAAATTTAGGAGAGGTATAATATGCAGAAATATCAACCGCAAAAGAGTTAGCAGGTTTCAAAGTTGTATCGGTGTTGAATCCTCCGGCTAAGTCTGAACGAATGAATCTACCGGTAACAGCTCCTGAGAAAGAATCAGAAAGTTTTAGAGCATAGGCTACGTCAATAGAGAATTCGTTCGGTTTTGAAACTCCGTTAGACTGTACCTGATTATCTACGAAAGAGGTAAGATTAACTTCTCCCATGTTGAAATAATAAATACTCGCAGAGATGGTAGATCTTTCTTCTTGTCCTAAAAACTTATGAAAAGCTGCATAAAGAAGGAAAACATCATTCGTAAGCTTTCCCATATATGGTGTATAATTTATACCAAAGGAAGAACTTGTTCTGCTAAAAGGATATTTTGCGGCATTCCAAAATTGAGAAAATGCATCTGGAGAAGTAGCAACCCCTTGATCTCCCATACCTCCGGCTCTTGCGTCTGGTGCAATTCTTAGAAAAGGAGCTCCGGTTAATACAGGATTCACCTTGCTCAAATCTTGTGAATAGCCTAAAAAACCAGCACTTAAACCTATTCCTAATAGCAGTTTAGTAGTTAAATTCATATGTTGTCTTTTAATATATTATCAGTTTTTTATTAATATTATTGTTTTTGTCATTTTAAAATTATTTCAAAAGTACCATTTTTTCTACAGCTGTAGCACTTCCTTTACATTTTTCTTGATTTTGACTTTTTGCAAATATCTTAAAAATATACGTACCTTTTGCTACTGTATCGCCAAAATCGTCTTTTCCGTCCCATTCTATTGCTTGGCGAGGTGTTCTAAAGCCCTGTAAGAAGGGTTCTGCAACAACAGCCTGAGACAAAGTTCTTACCAATTTTCCTGTTATGGTATAAATTTGAACATGTACATCTAAAATATCATCACAATTATGCTCAAATTGTATATAGGTCTTATTAGTAAATGGATTTGGCCAGTTTAATGGTCTATTGATAATTAAATGCTGGTCGGCTTCATCCTTAACCTCAAAATTTAACGTAGCAGTTGTCGAATTATTGTTTATATCCCAAACTTTAAATGTTAATTGATGTTGCCCTATTGCCAGGTTTCGGAAAGGATATGTTACATTTCCTTTTTGATAATCTGCCAAACTAGGACTTAGGCACCCATTTCCTTCTCCTGAGGAATAGAAATCATTCAATACAACGGTATTGATAATTTGACCGTCTAAATATACGGTAATATCATGACCAATACCAGATCCTGTAGAATTTATTCCTGTGTCATCAGTAACGCAGGCTAGGAGCATAGGATTCTGATCTGTAATACCTCCATCTGCGAAGTTAGTGTTGTTCATATATAACTTTACTTTTGGCGGTTCGTTATCATTGATTCCGTTAGGATTGATATCACCTACCTGTACTGCCTGATTGTTAAATACATCAATCGCTTTATTGTCAGCGTAGCCTAATAGCCTTCCTTCACCCACTGCATAATTGATATCCTTCGGAACGTAGAATTCAATAGTGAAAACTCCATTTACAGCCGTTCCTGAGGCTTTTACGATAGCACTTCCTTCTTCAGTGTAGTTTAATATAGGGGTTAGATTTCCATCGTTATTTAAGGTAGATTTATTAAGTCTCTTATCGAAAATGTTAATCACAACCCTTCCGTTGAAAGTAGTATTGGCAGTTCCATTAGGATTGTTGATGTGTCCTTTTATTTTTACAAAATCAAGCCCTCTTATTAATCCTGGAACAGGCGTTTCTATATTGTCTATTACCAATAATCTTTGAGGTCTGCTTAACTTCATAGCCGGATCTCCAAGAAAGTTTACTTTTAAATGGTTCGAATCTCCGGGTTTTAGTTTTTTTGCATTTAAATGTGCATTTCCAATAGTGATAAAATCATCGTTGGTAAGTTTAAACATTTGTTGTGTGTAAAGATTGGTGAACTGTATTCCATAATCTACACCAACAGCACGGCTGGAGGTTATCATAGCAGCAGCTCCTCCTTGTTTCAATTTTATAAATTGTTCTCCTACAGAAAAAGTACTTGGTTCATCCCAAAGCGTAAATTCACATGTAATAGTGGAAACGAATGGAAATCTACTGTAAACTTTAGAAAAGTTATTGGCATTTTGTACCTCATCAGAAGTTAATACTCTTTCCTGTGACCAGCCATTGATTCCTCCATGCCCAAAATAGAATAAATAAAGACTATTTCCTATGTCATTAGAGATAGCCTGGTTTACTTGTGGATATCGTTGACCTCCGGCAGTACTTTGAGCCTGGAATGCGTCTAAATACAGCTTTCTTACATTGTATTCTTTAAGAAGAGTTCCTGTTTCAAATGTATTTACCAGTGTATTATTCATCACAGTATGGAAAGGAGTGCCACCATCATTGTCGTCATCTACTATAAAATCAAGCTTCATTTTCCATTCTCCGAAAGGAGTGGACTGACCGGATAAAGAGTTATAGTAAGCCAGCGTTTTATCCATCATATTGGTAGCTTCTGTCACATTAGCAGCAGGGATTCTACCTACCGGAAGGTCTGGCAAAGTGTTATAAATTAATAAATTTGTTGGAGGCTGCGGGCTTGTCATAACGATATAATCATCCGTTACGAAAGAACTTACAAAATCCTGAGAATCTTCACTTTGATAACTTGGAACAACGTTCGTATTGTTTGGAATTCTGTTTTTATAGTCATAAGAAGCATCTCCTAATAAAAAAACATATTTTAAACTTCCCAGAGGAGTATTAAGTTTAGTAACAAAATCTCTGATAGCTGTAAGATCTCTGCTTCCGCTGCCAAATTCATTGTATACTTTGTTAATATCTACGATTTGTACATTAAAACTGTTTTTTGTCTGGTGGTAATTTGCTAATCTTTGTGCCTGTCCCATCATCTCAGGAGTAGTAAGGATCAAGTAATCCACATTTTGTAATCCTGATAAATTTTGATTTCCGATTCTTTCAACAAATTGAGGAGAATAAGCTGCATCAGATCTGAAAGCTACAAATTCATTATTGAAATTCTGATCGGAAGTAACATATCCAAAATTAAAAATCGTATTTCCTGTAGCTTTATTTACTCTTCTTGTTGCATTTGTAATGTCGGTAACATCCCAAACCTGTTCAATAGCTGAAGCATTATTAATGCTAAATCCGTATGCTGTGTTGCTTCCGCTTACAAGAGAAAAATCTCTGAAGTTCATTTGTGAACCGTTGAAGCTTAAGTTTTCTTTATACTGAACTTCCAGGTAATCAAAATAAAATAAACCATTAGGATTTATACTGATATTAGGTTTACAGGTAAGGGTAATTTGATTTCCTTGTAAATTATTTAGGGTTCCTTCATATTTCAAAGGAAGATAATCATATGTATAGTTTGGATCATTTTGTGGAACCGAACGCGTTACAAAATTTTGGTTATTAATGTTAAATTCAACTGAATTCTGCTGGGACTTAAACCCGACTACCTGTGCCTTATATTGTATTACATCTCCACCTTGTATTGGTGAGTTGGTTGTGAATGTTACCGTTTTATCGGTAGTAAAAGGAGAATCTTCCACCCAGATTCTGCCTATTTTTAACAGGTTTTTTTGGTCGTTATTAATCACCTGATAACTATCGTATCTCGTAATCAGTGGAGTAGAAGGGAGGTTGATGTCTGCTGACTGAACTCTTTTTCCGGCTCCTTTATCAAAATTGATGAAATAATAAGAATAATCTTCGTAGATATTTTTTACGTTATTACTCACATTATTTCTTGTTTCGTATCTCTTAAAACCATTTCCGTTGGATTTATCATAAAGATTATATCCATTGGGTCCTTGTGCATAGAAAATGGCATAATCGTTATCATTCCACACCCCGTCATCTTCTCCTACCACCTGGATGGCATTTTCCTGAAGAGCACTGTATTTTACATCTTGGTTATGTTCAGGAAGCATAATCCCCCCGTTTCCGTAAATTCTAAAGTTCTTAGGATTTATGGAGCTCGGATTGATTCCGTTATCTTTTAAAAATTGAGTAGTAATTTTAAAAATACCTGATTTGTCTACTTTTATCTTATAAAATGTGCCTGTAGAAAGAGGATTGGCGGTAGTTCCTACTTTAGCAGCAATATTTTTTGTACTGACAGTGGATTCGTTAAGGTCGAATGAAGAAAGCCTTAGTACTTTTCCCTTTTCGTTCTTAAATAAAGCAACAGAAATGCTCGCATATCTTTCCCCTTCAAAATAATAATAACTGATATCGGCAATATCATGATTAGGGAGAAGATCCTTTTTAATTTCATACAATTCCTTATACGAAACGGCTTCCCAGTTTAGATTTGAAACTTTTAAATCTCTTTCTCCTATTTTTTGTTTAGTTGATATAAAAATATTATTTTGGCCAAATGAAAACCCCTCATTTTTGAAATTTGGGAGATTCAGTTTTGTTTCACCAAAATCTTGGATTTTAGAGCCGTTCCATTCAATGGTTGTTCTTTGAGCCCAAAATGATGATACAAAAGCGAATAGGAATAAAATCGATACTTTTTGTTTCATATTTATTATTGAAATTTCTGAATTACAAATAAAATGAAAATTTTAGAATTAAATTGTGATACAATAAAATTAATTTGTTAACGTTTTTCAAAAAAATCAAATGTTTA
>JBCNMJ010000152.1:0-7891 GCA_039594975.1 Chryseobacterium sp.
CCTGTGTTTGATGCTAGCATTCCAAGTATTATGTATTTCAAAAATACCAATACTACGAGTGCGAAAGGATTAAACGGTGCCGCCATGAATGCGGCTGTTAATTATGCGGCTGTCAATGCTCAATACGGAGGACATATCTTCGGAAATACCGTTTTTTCAGGTAATGGCAGTGACAATGCCGGATTTACAGGACATATCGGGGAAACGATCGTATATGGTGCCGGAACTCTGACTACAGCGGAACGTAGAAAAGTAGATTCCTACCTTGCCATTAAATATGGTATTACATTGGGACAGGTAAATACTGACCATTATCTGGATACTGCCGGAAATATAGTATGGAACGGGGCAACCAATACAACATACAATAATAATATCTTTGGAGTAGGAAGAGATGATGTTGAGATTCTGGAACAGAAAGTTTCAAAAAGTGTCAATGCAGGAACTATTCTTACCGTGGCAACGACCAATGATTTCGTCAATCCAAACCAGGATGCGGCACGTACAGGATTTGCCCAGGATAAAACGTATTTAGTTCTAGGAGATAATAACAATACGAATCTTACGCTAAACAGTATTACGGTAAATGGCTTTACGGGCGGTTCACGTATCCAGAGACAATGGCTGGCACAGCCTACCAATGCTGTTGGTACGGTAAACTTCGGGGCAGACCTTAGTGCTTACGGTGCCGGTTTTGGAAATAGTGCTCCTGTAAAAATGATGGTAGCAGATGATGCTGCATTTACAGCGAATGTAGTGTACGTGAGCGGAACTTATGATGCCACTAGTGGAAACTGGGTACATCCTTATAGTTTTGCTTCGGGGCAAAACAAGTACATTACTTATGTAACGGTAAATGAAACTTCTTGCATAACAACAGGCTGTAACGACAATACTTTCCTAAATACAACAGATCCTAATACTATAGAATATGATAACCTGATAGCAGGTGACGACGATATTATAGCAAAAGGAAAAGATGGCGCATTTTATATCTGGGGTCATAATACATCACCTAACGTATCTACTACAAACACTAATGTTGTGTTAGACTTGCTTACACCAACGAAAATTGATCCAAGCACTGTATTACCAACCACCGGGTCAACAGGAAATGGGTTCAATTATACCGGTACACCTTTGAAAGCGGCAATAGCTAATGTTTATCATTTATTAACAACTGATGGACTTTATGTTTGGGGAGCTGGTAATATGTATACTGTTCCAACTATAGGTAACACTGCCATTACTTACAGAACTCCAGCTGGCTACAGATTTGGTAAGCTTACGGTTAATAATAAAGCGGATGGGCTGCCTCCGGGAGTTAGCCCAACCAACGTAAAAATGATGTTTGGAGCTCAGCTTTCACTGGCTATTGTAACGTGTAACGGTGAAGCTTGGACACTTAACCAGGGTCCAACGTTCTATGGAGACGGAGCTCCTGCGAATGTAGCTAATAATTCAATATGGCACCGTATAAAAATTTCTGCAACCCAAACGCTTGACAATGTGGTGGCGGTACGTGGTTCAGTTGGTGCTAAGTTGGCTTTAACTTCTGACGGTAAGCTTTATACCTGGGGGCAAGCTACTTTTATTGGTGATGGTTCCGATAATGCTAATACCGGAACAAATAGGACCTTTGCAACACAAGTCGTGCTTCCTGCCGGGGTGACTCCTAAAATGATTGGAATGACGGAGGATGCAGGATATAGTGCTCATGCTTATTTTCTTTTAGGTACTAACGGAAGACTTTATACCATGGGGCATAATGGTGACGGAGCACTAGGTGATGGTACAAATACTTCACGGAACACATGGCAAGAGGTAACGGCTACATCAAATGGTCATACATTAGGTGGAAACATTGTATGGATTTCGCCAAGCGAACATGGTGTTGATACTTATCCAACAGTAAATGTATTGACTAATGATAAAAAACAGTGGGGTTGGGGAAGTAATTTTAATTATAAGCTAGGTCAATCTGATGCCTCAGGTACTACAGTATATTCTACCCCTGTCTATATGCCGGGTAATACAACTAATGCAAACGGAATGGGTCTTAATGATGAAATCATTGCTGTAGAAACAGGAGGATATTTTACCGTAAACTATAAGAATAGTAGTCCATATTTTGGTTTTGTGGGATTAAGCCAATATGGAACGATAGGAAATGGTACTACCGGTAATAGTTCTTTTACAAAATACACCTATAATACAGGTCTTATTGATGTATGTGGAACAGCAGTCTCAGGTTTCTGCTACAAACCGGGTATCTTGGCAGGTACTGCGTTAGATACCAAAATGGGGATTACCGCTCTTAACAGAGCAGGAACCAACTCCGACAACTGGCCGATGGTAAGAAAAGGAGGCTGGTTGGCATTGGAGTCCAAAACCAAAGCTTTTGTACCGAACAGGGTGGCATTCTCAGGAGGAAATCCTGTAGGAATTGCACCGGCCAACTTTGTAGAAGGAATGATGGTATATGATACCACCAACAAATGTATGAAGATGTACACCTCTACAGATAATGGGGCAACATTTGGCTGGTATTGCATATCTACACAAACCTGTCCGGATTAAGGCAGAATAATAACAACGGTTAATAGCCGTAAACCAAACCTCATAGGTTTCAAAAACCTATGAGGTTTTAAAAAAACAAATTGTCTATAGTCTGTCATCCCGAGGAATCGAGGGATCTCATAATGGAAAGGATGTTTCCTCCGTCAGCATGACAATTATTATTCGGATTACTAATGAGTAAAAACATTAAAAAAAATGAAAACAACAAATATTATAACATTTATGCTGATATTGACCGTAATAACGGCGAAATCCCAGGTGGCTGTCGGGAAACAGGCTGTGACTAATACATCAGTCTCTTTAGAGTTTGCCAATACGGAAAACAGGGGATTAGTACTTCCGTATATAACTGATAAAAGCGGTATAACAGCAGAAGGAAGTATGATTTATGATACCACAGATCATAAGGTAAAATACCTGAAAGATGCCGGAGCATGGGTGAACCTTAGTGCGGATGATGGCACTGCAGCTACAATAGGGGTTGCTGACCTTTCTATACAGGGAGCAAACAAAACAGAGCAGTCCACCGCAAAAACGGTGATCGGAGTCAATGGATCAACAGATACCACCAATGGGATTCTGGTACTATCTGACACCAATAAAGCCATGATTCTGCCTAAAGTAGCCAGTCCTCACCTGAATGTAATCAATCCTTCACCGGGAATGATGGTATATGATACCGTAAAAAAACAACTTGCGGTATATAATGGTACGGCCTGGAGCTTTTGGAAACCATAAAACCACTGTCATCCCGTCGGGGGATCTTATAATGAAGATGCTTCCTTCGTCACATGACAAAGCGATAATTGGCAAACCATGTCATCCTGAGCGTGCAGCGTAGCGAAACAGCCGAAGGATCGTTTGATGGAAGGAAAAGATATTTCGACAGGCTCACTCGAGGAAAGAAGCTCTCTTCAAGAGCATTCTGTCCCGAGGAATCGAGGGATCTTATGATAAAAAGATACTTCCTTCGTCAGCATGACAGCAAATGGAAAATTTATTTTCCAGACATTTTTGATTAATACATACAAAAGCCGTATATCTGAACTGATATACGGCTTTTTATATAAATAGTTATGAAAAACGAATCCGAAAGGTTATAGGCTCTTTTAAGATATATATATGGGTTATATTCCTATAATTTCATCATCTATAACATTGATGATTTCTCTGATGTTTGCCATTTGCTTTTCCGAGAGAAGTCCCAAACGGAAATAAAAATTTTTTACCCCATTTCCTCTTTCACTTCTACGGCTTATTTCCAAATAATACACAAAAAATTCCCGTGTTATTTTAAATGATTTCAATTTATGTAGAGGAATTTCTAAAGCAGGCAATTCATATTGTTTTTTTTTGAAAGGATGAGCGTATTTTACCAGTAATGTATTTTTCGATATCTCCAAGAGAATAACTTTTAACAGGCTTATTCTCCAAATCACTATTGAAACACTTAAAAACAATAAGATGTAAAAATGAAGATCCTGAATATATAATAGGTTTTTCAGCACAAGAAGAACTGAGATGCTGATTAAAAGCAGCGTAATAAGAATGCCTATTATACTGCTGAAATTTTTTCTCGGAGGAATTTCATAGTATGTTTTTCTTTCGGCTTCGGAGGTATACATATAACTTCTTAACAAAAATTCTTTTTTTCGTATTTGTCGATCCATTGGTAAGAAATTGTTTTAGAATTTTCAGTGTTTATTCAATGTTTCATCAAGGCATTTTATCTGCTTTACTTGATCAAATATTTCTTTTGCTATTCATCAGAAAAGAAGATTTCTTCATGCTCATAGCAGCTGAAAATTTATATTATAGATTCATCATAGTGTTCTAGTTTTAGAAGGGTAGCTTTTTTATTAAGCTACCCATGACTAAACCGTGTATTTAGTATCCCCTACTAAAAAACATATCATTTCGCTGCAAGATTACTTATAGTAAATGATTTAGACAACTATAACATTGAAGGATTTCGGAAAAAATTTGAATAAAATTAACAGGTTATAGAGCATGTAATTTTAGAGAAAAAATCTTTATTTCTTCTGCTTATTTTGTGTATAAAACATGGAATAATTACCGTAATCATTCTATTGATGATTTGAAAGTGAAAAACGTTTTTTATAAAATTGCAGACGATTTAGTAATATAATCATCAAATAAGAATATAGAAATATAAAAAATACAGTACATACACAAAGCGAGTATTTTGGTAATTAGTAACTTCTTAAAATACACACCCGATCTCGGGATTTTTCATGTTTTTGTGTGAACCTCTTTCTTTTGAAGAGGTTTTTTTGTATAAAAGAGTGGATGCCTGAAGTTAAAAGCAGATACAATTAGTGATAAAATCATCAATATTGTTCTGTTATGACAAAAACATTCAGTAATTTTAATACTACATCCATTTCATATGAATTATAATATCCCTGAAAATCTCATAGGTCTTACTGAAGCGGAAGTTGAAGTTTCCCGAAAAAAATACGGATATAACCGGCTGGAGGCGATTCAAAAAGAGACATGGGCAGATATGCTGATTGATATTCTGAAAGAACCCATGCTTATCTTGCTGATCTGTGTTTCTCTTATTTATGTAATTATAGGTGACTATGGAGAAGCATTATTTATGCTGGTCGCGATAATAGGAGTTACGGCCATCTCTTTCTATCAGGATAACCGAAGTAAAAAAGCCCTGGAAGAGCTTGAAAAATTGAATGAGCCTTTAAGTACGGTGATAAGAAATTCAAAGGTTGTTAAAATACCCACTTTTGAAATTGCTGTGGGGGACCTCTGTATTACCGAAGAAGGAAATCTCATCAATGCAGATGGTACAATTGTACATAGCAATGATTTTTCCGTTAATGAGTCCTCACTTACAGGGGAGAGCTTCTCTGTTTTTAAAGACAGCAAATCAGAAGATAATAAAGTATACAGCGGAACAATTACTGTTTCCGGGCTTGCTGTTTTTGAGGTTGAACAAATAGGAAAAGAAACTAAAGTAGGAAAAATAGGGCAGTCTATACTGGGAATAAAAGAAGAACGATCTCCTTTACAGCTTCAGATCCGGAGTTTTGTAAAAGGGATGGCCATTATCGGGTTGGTTATCTTTTTGGCAGTATGTATTTTCAGCTATATTAAAACAGAAGATTTTGTGACCAGCTTATTAAGTGGTCTCACCTTGGCGATGTCTGTTCTTCCTGAGGAGATTCCTGTCGCTTTTACCACTTTTATGGCTCTGGGAGCCTGGAAGCTGATGCGGGAAGGAATCATTATCAAACGAAGCAGTATTGTCGAAACGTTGGGAAGTGTTACAGTGATATGTACAGATAAAACAGGAACTATTACTGAAAACTCAATGCAGCTAAAGCATCTTTATGACTATAAATCTGATACGATTTATGAACAGGAGAATTTCAAGACAAAAGAGCTGGATGAACTTATTGATTATGCAATGTGGAGCAGTGAGCCGGTTCCGTTTGATCCGATGGAAATAACCTTACATAAGATGTATGAGCAGACTCAGGATTCTGACGACAGAAAAGAGTATCAGTTATTTCATGAATATCCGTTGGAAGGAAAACCTCCTATGATGACCCATCTTTTTGAAAATGAACAAAAAGAAAGGATTATTGCGGCAAAAGGAGCTCCTGAAGCCATCCTCAATGTTTCTGAACTTTCAGAAGAGGAAAAGAATAAAATCAGAAATATCGTAAAAGAATTTGGTGAGCAGGGATATCGCGTGCTTGGAGTTGCCAAATCTCATTTCGAAGGAAATAGTTTCCCTGAAAAGCAGCAGGATTTTAGCTTTGAATTTATAGGACTAACCGTATTTTATGACCCTCCTAAAAAAGAAATAAAAGAAGTGTTCCGGCATATTTATGATGCAGGAATTAAGGTTAAGGTCATTACAGGCGACAATGCGGATACCACAAAGGCTATTGCATTGCAGTCCGGGATTATCAATAATGCTCCGGCCGTTAATGGGAGTGAGATCACCGCAAGTTCAGAAGATGATTTAATAAAGCTTTCTGAAAAAACAACTCTATTTACAAGAATGTTTCCTGAAGCAAAGCTTGAAGTGGTGAATGCGCTGAAAGCACAAGGTAATGTAGTAGCTATGCTGGGAGATGGAGTGAACGACGGACCTGCATTAAAAGCGGCTCATATAGGAGTAGCAATGGGAAATAAAGGAACTGAGATTGCCAAATCAGCAGCAGCACTCGTCATTACGAATGATGATCTTGAAAAGCTGGTAGTAGGAATTGCTGCGGGGCGGAGAATTTATGCCAATATTAAAAAAGCCGTTCAGTATATTATTTCCATACATATTCCGATTATCCTTACAGTTTCTTTGCCTTTATTCCTGGGATGGGTGTTCCCTCACATATTTACCCCAGTTCACGTTATTTTTCTTGAACTGGTGATGGGACCTACCTGTTCCATTGTATATGAAAATGAGCCTATTGAAAAAGATGCGATGCACAGACCTCCAAGAGTGCTTACAGATACATTTCTGAACTGGAGAGAGCTTATGGTAAGTATTATTCAGGGGTTGGTTATCACAGCAGGAATACTATGGATATATCAATATTCTGTCCACTTGGGGAATGATGAGCCTAAAACAAGAGCTTTGGTATTCAGTACTTTAATATTTGCTAATATTTTACTGAGTTTGGTGAATCGATCTTTCTATTACAGTATTTTTGAAAGTTTTAAAAATCGTAATTATTTATTAGCAGGAATTTCCACATTGGTTCTTGTATTATTGTTTGTTATTCTATACGTAAAGCCGGTATCAGAATTCTTTAGTGTGATGCCTCTTACAATAAAAGAATTAGGATTAACATTCCTTACCGCTACAGTTTCTGTGCTGTGGTTTGAGGTCTATAAGCTTCTAAAAAGGCTTTTGGGAAGAAATTAAAATAATCATCTTAATAAAAAGTATTTTATATTTAACAACTGAAATATATCTGTTGTTGGAAATTTGGATCCATGTAGTCGTTATCCATAATAACAGTTTCCTTAATGACGAGATTTATTAAAGACTTTCATTCATAATGATTTAATAAAAAAATCAGCTCTCATTTCTGAGAGCTGATTCTATTTAAAAAGTAATCAATTAATAATTCTTATTCCTTGATGAATTTCTTCTGTACCGAAGTTGAGCCATCCTGAATATCGATCACATACATTCCGTTGATTAATGAATGGACATCTACCTTGTTGTTTAGGATAATTCCACTCGTGATCAACTGACCTGCTGCACTATAAATCTTATAGTTAGCTCTCTTACTGATATTCTTAACATTCAATA
>JBCNMJ010000153.1:0-7812 GCA_039594975.1 Chryseobacterium sp.
AATACACTCCTAATAAAACTCCTCCGTCTCTGGTCGGGATCATTTTTTCTACTTCATCTAAGCCTTTTCCGCCTAAAATGAGTTGGGAGAGTTCTTTTCCGGTTTTGTCTAATTTGATGATGAGAACATCTTTGGAGCCATAGCCATTTGCAGAGTTCTGAACGTTTCCTGCGACAAAGAAGCCTAAATCAGTGGTTTGAATGACAGCTCTGGCTTCTTCATCGGAAGTGCTGCCTATGGTTTTCTGCCACAATTCATCGCCAAATTCATTGATTCTGATAAGCCAGATATCGGAACCTCCTTTGGAGTCGTCTTTTTTATCAAGGCCTTTGCCTGAATACGAAGTTCCTGCTAAGAGAAAGCCTCCGTCCTGTGTGGATAATGATGCTGAAAGGTAATCGTGATTCTTGCCTGCAAAGTATTTTTCCCAGACTTCTTCGCCCTGTTGGTTGAGTTTTACGAGATGAAAATCGTAACCGTTATTTTGTTTGTTGTCTGTAGAGAGTTTTTGTGATTGTATGGAACTTCCGGTAATTAAGTATTGAAGGTCTACGGTTGGAGTCACCTGGCTTAGAAAATCCTGAGTGGTGGATTTGATGTCTTTCTGCCATAGGACTTCCTGAGCAGATAGGCTCAGAACTGTGCATAGGAGGTATGCACCCATGTAGAGTTTTCGCATGGTTATTATTTTTTGTTAATTTTTCACTAAAATATGAAAATAACCAAATAATAAACAAAAACAAAAGCTATTTTGTCACAAATTTTAAAGTAATCATAATTTTTAATATATAAAACATCACATAAAACACTAATAATTAAAAATAAATAGTATTACTTATCATTAAAAAGTTATTATTGGTATATAATTCCAAATGGGTACTATAACAGAGTAATCAATAGCATACTTTTATAATACAGAGTATTATAGTTGGCCTGATCGTATCTCCTGCTTAAGAGCCAGTATTATGATAGTCCGGCCGCTATTGTAAAGGCTTGAACCTACAGTTGTGGCAACTTCACGATTAGGAGCTTGAAATCTTGCGTATTAAAATATTTGAAGATGAAAAAGACAATACTTTTATCGCTAATACTAGTTGGGTTGTTTTGTAACTATTCATGTAGCAAAAAAAAAATAAGAATAAATTCGTAAACCAACGGATCAAAAATAATAATTCTTGTAAATTCATCGATCATTGTGATCCGCCATTTAAAAATGGAGGACAATGGTAATTCAAATTATAAACTATACCAATTTATAGAGTATCAATATTGAAAAATAATTTTATTTCATACAGATATCAAGCTTAATTATGCCAGTTTTACATTAACAGCATTTAAGCCTTTATCGCTTTTTTGTACATCGAAAACGACTTTATCATTTTCACGGATTGCTCTTGTGTCTAATCCCGAAGAATGTACAAATATATCTTTACTCCCGTCTGAAGGAGAAATGAATCCGAAGCCTTTTGCTTCATTGAAAAATTTTACTGTGCCTTGTTGCATTGTAATTATTATTAAAAATTATATTATTTTCTGTAACTCTACAGATTTTATTTATAAAATGATCTGACCGGCATTATGAATCCTATCAGTTTTTGAATATTTTTAAGATCTAAACCCTCATCCGTATCGCAAAACGAAATAGCGGTACCTTCCGTCCCTGCCCTTCCGGTTCGTCCAATACGATGGACATAAGTTTCCGGAATATTGGGAAAATCATAGTTTACAACATGGGGAAGATCATCAATATCAATTCCTCTGCCCGCAATATCTGTAGCGACCAGAACTTTAATCTTACTGCTTTTAAAATCATCTAGTGAAAGTTGTGATAAAGGTAAATATTTACTGTAAACAGCAAAACTATCTTCAATCTGTATTGCCAATTCTCTTGTTGGTGTAAGTATTAAAGTTCTTATTTCTTTATGTTCAGGAGTATATTTTTTTTAACAACTGTAGGATTGGCATTGCAAATGCTGCCGTTTTTCCCGTACCTGTCTGAGCACATCCTATAATATCTTTTCCGCCAAGAATATGTGGTATCGCTGTATACTGTATATCAGTAGGTTTAGAATAACCGGCTTCTGTAACAGTACGGATAATGGGATTAATTAAATTTAAATTTTTGAAACTCATCATAATTTTCGGGATCCCCAGATATTTTTGTAAGCAAATTCACTTTCTGGAATTTGAATTGGTATCATAAGATGAACAAAAATTCGTTTTTCTATTCATCATTTTACTTGCTTAACTAACAATAATTACCTGTGTAGTATTCATGAGCTTGCAATAACGTATCATTCTAAAATGAAAATACTTTTAGAGTGTTTTCAAATTCGAAAACCAAATGATAATTGACAGCTGAAAAAGCAAAGACTGAAAAGAAAAATTGTGATTTTAAACTATTATAGAATGGCAAAGGCAGAAACCTGTTTATAAAATGTTTTGCAAATGTACAATAAAATAATCAAACAAAAATAAATATAATTAATTGATTATCAAAAATATTTGTAAATTACACACATAATCTGAATTGTTTGCAGGTGCGGATAATTTAAAGCCTACTCCTATGCAAACTTCGTTACCTATCACGCATCCCCATTCTCAACCTTCAAGTGTACATTCAACAGCACACATAAGAATCGCTTATTTTATTATGATACATCATAAACCTGATGTATTTAAAGAAATGTTTCAAAAGATTTACACGAGAGATCAGTTTTACCTTATCCATATTGACCGAAAAGCTAAAACAGAATTAACGGAGGAAATCCAGCTATTCTTAGTACACTTTCCCAATGTATATATTCTGGAAAGCATGAATATTGTATCTGGAGGATTCAGTATGATCCAAGCCGAAATGAATGCAATAGAGTACCTGCTAAATGTAAGTCAGGAATGGGATTATTTCATCAATTTAAGTGGAGAGGATTATCCTCTTAAATCACAAAATATTATACGTAAATTTCTTACAGTCAATAATGGAAGAAATTACCTTTTTTATTATGATCAGAAGTTTTACAGGCCAGATACCTTGCAAAGGATACAAAATCACTTTACTGAACTGACCCATAAAATCTCTTCGCTCATCTATAAAAGAGAATTCATGAAAGGTGTTGTACCATATATTGGTGGAAAATGGTTCATTCTGACAAGAGAAACGTGTGGCTTTATGATCAACAACAAAAGAGTAATGGATTTCGAAGATTATTACCTCCATACTCTTTTACCTGCTGAATCATTTTTCCAGACCGTTCTTATGAATACGGATTTTAATGATATTATTATCAACGATGACAAAAGAGCAGTAATTGAAAAAGCTTTTTTTAACAAAGATCTGTATGTTGAAGATTTAATTGCATCTCTCAAATCTGGTAACCAGCTTTTTATTAGGAAAGTAAATAATAAAACAGATAAAAATATTCTTAAATATATAAATGACAGCTATCTCCTTCCTTTAACAGAAGTTGACGAAATTGAAAGGGAACTAAAAAGAAATAATCGTCAAAATAATTGATCAAAAAAAGCTTTAGAATTTGTACACAAACGCATTGACATTCATTCCCGCGCCTACAGAAGCAAATAATACAATATCACCTTTCTTTATTACATGTTGATTTAATTCACCTTTTAAAATCATGGTAAGCAAAGATGGGATGGTTGCCACGCTGCTATTACCAAGCTTTTGTATTACCATCGGCATAATATCCGGAGGAACAGCTTTATTATACAATCGATAAAATCTTTCAACAATTGCTTCATCCATTTTTTCATTGGCCTGATGAATAATTATTTTATTTAATTGATGGATATAATAACCACTATTATCCAGACACTGTTTCATAGCTTCAGGTACATGGAGCAGGGCAAATTCATAAATTTTCCGGCCGTCCATCTTAATATACCTGGTGTCCGAACAACAGTCTCCGTTATATGACTTCCCGAAATATAAAAAATCTTTTTCTTTGTAGGTGTGAGACGAAGATAAATGGGCTTTTATGCCGGAATCATCATCAGAATTCCCTTCTAGAATCACTGCACCAGCGCCATCCGCATAAATCATACTGTCTCTATCGTGGATATCTACTACACGGGAAAGTGTTTCAGCCCCTATTACCAGACATCGTTTGGCAATACTTGATTTTATGAAAGCATTTGCCTGGATTATTCCTTCAATCCAACCGGGACATCCAAATATTAAATCATAAGCTACACAAAAATTGTTCTTAATTTTCAACGAATGTTTAATCCTTGCAGCGAGGCTCGGCACCATATCGGATTGTACTGTCCCAAAGCGGACATCTCCAAAATTATGGGCAAAAATGATATAATCTAACGTTTCAATATCTATCTTAGAATCTTCTATTGCAGCTTGGGCAGCAATGAGCCCGAGATCAGATGTTACCTGATCACAACTGGCATATCTCCTCTCCTCGATTCCTGTTATTTTTTTTAACTTCTCACTGAGTGAAAAGTTATCATCTTTTAAAAGGATACCCTTATCATCCAGGAAAACATGCTTGCCAAAATATAGATTGGTTATTGTTTCTGACGGAATGCAGTTACCTACACCTATGATCTTACTGTTCATGAAAAAATGTTGTTTTTATTCTTTTTTATACTTTAGAATTATACATCAAATTTTAAATCAACTATTAACCCAATTTCCTGTAAACATCAGGTCTATAAACATCAATTTAATCTAATGTTCTTTAAAACAATATTAAGATATTGGAATATTTAATACTATTGCTATTTTAAAATAGAACCTCTCGGTATTTTGATATAATTTAATAGAAATTATAATGTATAACTCCATTCACACTGATAAAGATAATTGATTAAAAATGAATTATACCATAAAAAAGTTCTTTCTAGTATTCATATCTTAACATCCAGCCTACACAACAGTTCTACACCATATAAAATCATTATTATGCTCCAGTTCTCAGAATCATTATACAATATAAATAATTATATAATGGGCTTTAATAGATCTACCATAAAAATATTTTTGATAATTTATAGCTGATTATCATACTGAAGTACAAATGGTCCTAGAATTGCAGCAATTAAAAAATAATCACACTAAATCTAATATCATGGCAACTAAAACCGTAACGAAAAAAACATCTAAAAAAGCAACTCCAGTCAGTCATACAAAAAAAACTCCAACTAAAAAGAATGCATCTAAAGGATTAAAAGATTTATTTGAAGACGCTCTAAAGGATATATATTGGGCAGAAAAAGCATTAATAAAAGCCTTACCTAAAATGCATAAAAATGCAACAGATAAAAAACTCAAGTTAGCTATTGAAAATCATTTAATGGAAACTGAAATCCATGTAAAAAGACTTGAGGAATGTTTCAAATCACTGAAAAAGAAAGCTCAAGCAAAAAAGTGCGATGCTATGCAGGGACTTCTTGATGAAGGAAAGAGTATTATTGAAGAAACCGAAATTGGAACTGTAAGAGATGCAGGCATAATAGCAGCAGCCCAGAAAATAGAACACTATGAAATTGCAACTTATGGTACATTAGCTGCTTATGCAAAAGTCCTTAAGGAAAATACATGCCTGAAAAATCTTTTAGCAACGTTAGCTGAAGAAAAAAAATGTGATAAGTTACTTAGTAAAATTGCTGACATTGGACTAAATAGCAAGGCATTGTAGTAATTTCACAGTAATCATCAGTTTCCACAGTAGGACCATATTGCGAGCGCATTTTAAAATGCTCTTCAGTTAAGGAGTTAAGTTGTAGAACTTATAGGATTCGAGCTACAACTATTAGTAGCATTAGCATCTGATATTGAATAATTTTTGGAATGAAAGGTAATTGAACTTTTCATTTTAACAATTTTAGTAAATAATTTATGATTTCAATCATAATTATAAGATAATATCCCGAATATTTTTGTCCTACAGAGATTGATAATATCATCTTTGTGGTGTGAATAATCCTTTTCGAAAGAAGAGGGTTTTTTATGACTGATTTTAAAGCCAGAATGAATTTCTTTTAAAAATGGCTAAGGTATTGCCTTTCTGGGCATATGAAACAAAACTGAAAAGAAAGTTGATGAATATGCATCATTGTAATGCGAGCAGTAGCGGCTTTTTCATCGCATAGTTTTTATATTACTTTACTGAAATTTTGGATCAATATTAGAAACTTATCAAGCAGAATTTCTAATTATTAAGAGTCAATCATAAGTCGGAAATGGTGCTTATTATCCTTATTCCCTATTCGACAGCTTCATATTTGGAACAAGCAACACCGGTTCCGAATTTTTCATTAGTACAATGGACTAAGAGAGTAAAATTAGCGAAATGGAGGAACCGAATTCATGACCTCGATCATAAGAATTTAAATGAACCTTAAAAAATTCAAGAACTGATAAATTTGTGAAACAGATCCAACGCATTTTTTTATCGTTTAATGCGATATAAATATAGACCCCTTTATAGAAGGCACCATAGCCAGCAGTTGCAATTAAATATTTTTCCATCTGTTCTTTGGCAGCCGGGTTGTAAAGACAGCTCGCAACACCAAGATAAAAATATGCTGAATTGTGAATCTCCTAGAAGCCTGTGGTCAGGAACGCCTGTTTTTCTGTTAATTGAACAAATAGATCTATATTCCCCTCAATAGACAGTGTTTTTTCAATCCAGTAGTTCCATATCCACTTATCGTTAATAATGATGTCATTATTCCTGTCGGTATAAATAGCATAAAGATCTTCCAGTTCTTTCCTGTTTAAAACCAAATTAAAGGCATAAAGTGGCATTATCGCAAAAGAAAAATGGCAACTAGTGAACTAATCGCCATTTTTAATATCCGAAGTTATTTAACCAGAGTTGCTTCCAGTTCTACCTTTAAAGTTTCAAAAAGAGTCTTTACTTCCAAAACTGTACTAGTCTGCTGCACCTTATTTTTGCTGAGCCATTGCTGGATAACATCAAAGTTTTCAAATAATTCAGCAGAATTGGTCGTATATATATTAAGACGGACGAGATTATGAGCTTCACAACCGCTTGATTGAATAACTTTTTCAACATTGTCAATAGTATGCAAAATCTGCGTTCTCATATCAGCATTACTCGATATTCCATCATCACTAACAGCACATTGTCCGGATAGATATAAAGTTGAATTTGCATTTTTAACTTCCACTGCTTGCACATAATTTCTGGCATCTTGCCAATTCCAAGGATTGATTACTTTCTTTTCCATTTTTATAAATTTATTGTGAGACAAAGCTCCAGAGATTTTTACATTCAACAGTGTGACAAACCTCACAAAATTAATAGAGTTAAGAAAACAGACGACTCAATGTCTCTCTGGACACTCCAAGGTAAGAAGCAAGCAACAATTTTGGAATGCGTTGTACCAATACTGGATTTCTTTCTATCAATTGCTCATATCTTTCTTTTGCCCCAGAGGTTAAAAATGATAAGATCCCTTGAATTACGAGATTGATTGGTTAAAGGAATATTGAACACAAAATAATGGATAATACGAAAATTCTGAAGGGAAATATTTTTTCATTTAAAAAACATTGGAAAGATCGAACACTTTTCTACATGACACTAAAATAATGTAACCAACTGAAAATCAAAACATATAAGATACAAAAAAAAGGAGACGTTAAAAAATAAGCGTCTCCCTAAGCGAGAGAGGGAGTCCTGTCGAACTACTTCTGCCATTACTATCCTTCTTCGAAAGCATTAAATAGAACCTCATTAGTTAAAAAAATAAAGCACAACATTGATGTGCTTTATTTTTCAACTTCGTCCACAGAAAATAGCGATTAATATG
>JBCNMJ010000154.1:0-7778 GCA_039594975.1 Chryseobacterium sp.
TGACAATCCAACGCCTTACAAATGGCTTCCAGTGTAGAAAGTTTAACCGCTTTTGCTTTTCCGGTTTTTAAAATCGAAAGGTTTGCCTGTGTAATCCCTATTTTTTCCGCCAATTCCTGTGACTGCATTTTTCGTTTGGCGAGCATTACGTCTACATTAATGATAATAGGCATGGCTTAAATTGTTAAATCGTTTTCAGTCTGCAAAGCTAGTCCCTTTTTGAAAAATTCAACAATAAAGAGAATAATGATCCCAAAAAAAGCAAAAAAGAAGTAGGTCAATAAGGTATACACAGAATTCATTTTAAAATAGAAGAATTCGAAAATTCCGGCTGCTGCGATGATAAGGTTCAGAAAGCAAAATCGTTTGAGCCATTTTATTGCATTTTGATTGAAAATCTGATCAGCGCTCATTTCTTTAAAGCATCTATAAGAGAAAAAGAAGAATAAGCTCAGGAAAATCATGCCCAGGATATTATGAATGATCTGATTGGGAGCATAGATTCCGGTTACCATCTGAATTTCCGAAAAAGGGTAATTGATTTTGAACTTTAACAGGTTTTCCATGGGAATCGTCCACTTGTTTTTTGACCATCCCACATCGTTTCCCAAAACAAAAGTATCTGATAGTATTGTGCTTCCTGTTTTGTATTTATAGAATAAGATACTATGACCGATGATTTCATACACAAGGTTAAAAGCAATAATGATGAACAAAACAAAAAGCAGGTAGCTTATGTATTGTGATAAAGAGTTTTTGCCGATAATTTTCATAGTGTTGAGCATTTAAATTGTTAAATCACTTTCATTTTGTAGGTCAACGGCTCTTTTATAAACCTGTGCGATAATATAAACTACACCTGAAACTAAAAAGAACTGTAAGCTTTTACTGTTTAAATCCGCTGATATATTGAGGTTTCCATGAATCAGTTCATTGCCCATATTGACTAAGAAAGATAAGCTACCGATTAACAAAGCCAGTTTGGCAATCCTGGAGATTAAAAAGTATATTCCGGTAGAAAAAGTACTATTGAGACTGATCTTTTTAAGGATTTTAATGACCGTTAAAAAAAAGACAAGCTGCAAAAAACCTTCAAGGATGGAATACCCTAAAATAAAAATTGATTTTAATTTTCCCAGCGACTGTATATCTTTTATTTTTCCGCTGAAAAGGGTAATGCTAATCTTTATTTCTTTTAAATTGCCCATATCAATTCCGAAAATGGTAAAAAAGAAAATAAGGACTAATATGGATATTGCAATACCTAAAATAAATGTGAATATCCAAAAGAAAATTTTTAGAATTTCAAGTATGAAATCTGAATTTAGCTTCATGTGTCAACTGTTTTATTATTGCAAATATATAAATATTTATTGTTTTACAATAAATATTTATTGAATTTATTGTTTGGGTGTGAAAATATAATTGATTGGACTGTTGGAAATCTTTTCATATGCCAAGTTGTAATCATCTGTGAATGTATATTTTTGTTGGAAACTTAAATGATAAAATTGTGAAGAAATATTTTGCTTTTATTAGAAAAGCGTTAAGTGGCGAAGAAGTCGATTATACCAAAGCAACCATAAGAAGTGCGGTTCTTCTTTTGGCAATTCCGATGATGCTGGAAATGGCCATGGAATCTGTATTTGCGTTGGTTGATTTGTATTTTGTCGGTCATTTAAAAGAAAGCGGTTATGCAATCCAGACGGTTGGCTTAACAGAATCTGTACTCTCTGTAATGTATTCTATTGCCATCGGGATGAGTATGGCGGCAACGGCAATGGTTGCCAGAAGGATCGGGGAGAAGAATCCTGAACAGGCTTCCAGAAGTGCAGCACAGGTTTTATTGGTTTCGTTTGTTGTGACTTTTATTTTGAGTTTACTCGGAGTGGTTTATGCTGAAGAAATTTTAATCCTGATGGGGGCAAAACCGGAAGCGGCATCTTACGGAAGAGAATTCACAAGAATAATGATGGGAAGTAGTGTAATCATTATGCTCCTGTTTTTAATTAATGGAATTTTCAGAGGAGCAGGAAATGCTGCGATTGCGATGAAATCTCTTTGGATTGCCAATATTGCCAATATTATTTTGTGCCCGGTTCTTATTAAAGGTTTCGGCCCGGTTCCTGCGATGGGATTAACAGGTGCGGCTTTGGCTACAACGATCGGGAGAAGCATAGGGGTAATGTATCAGTTGTATCACCTGTTGATTGCCGATACTCAGATCCGTATCCTGATTAATTATTTTAAACCGGATTTTGAAATTATAAAATCTGTCATAAAAATTGCAACCCCGGGAATTTTTCAGTTTGTAATTGCTTCCTGTAGCTGGATTTTTTTAGCACAATTGGTGGCAACTACAGGTCATGAAAATGCTTCTGCGGGTTACCAGACGGCTTTACGGCTCATGATGTTCTTTATGCTTCCGGCTTGGGGGCTGAGTAATGCGGCATCAACCTTAGTGGGGCAAAATATGGGAGCCAACGAAATGGTAAGGGCTGAACAGTCCGTGATGAAAACGGTAAAATACAACGTAATTTTTATGTTGACGGTAAGTTTGATATTCTTTCTTTTGAGTGATTTTTTAGTAGGCTTTTTTACACAGGAAATAGAAATTAAAAACTATGCTAAAAATGCTTTACATATTATGAGTATAGGATTTATCTTCTACGGAATCGGGATGGTGATGATCAATGCTTTTAACGGAGCGGGAGATACATGGACGCCGACTTGGGTGAATCTTTTTGGGTTCTGGCTGTTCCAGATTCCTTTGGCTTATTTTCTTGCAAAATATTCAGGAATGGGACCGAAGGGTGTCTTTATTTCCATCCCCGTTGCTGAAACTTTAATCACAGTTCTTGCGTTTGTTTTGTTTAAAAGAGGAAAGTGGAAGACTGTGAAAGTGTAGTTTTATAATAATTTTAACAGCTTATATCTTTGATTTTAAACACATATTTTCTAAATTCGTCATCACTCAACCAAAATTATTACTTATGGGAAAAGGAGACAAAAAATCAAGAAAAGGAAAAATTAATAATGGAAGTTATGGAAAAAGAAGACCAAGAAGAAAGTCAAAATCTACTGTAGCTTCTGAAAATCAAATTAAAAACTGACAGAAATGAAAAAGACCAGGAATTAATAATCTCTGGTCTTTTTTTATGATAAACTATTTTCCAAAAAAGCTTCCCAGGATACTTCCTAGACCGCCTCCTTGTTGATTTTGTTGGTTGTTGCCACCTCCAAGAACGCTTCCCAGAATGTCATTCAGCGGGTTTCCTGAAGATTGGGATCCGCCGCCTAAAACACTCCCTAAAATATCATTCAAAGGACTGGACTGCTGTGCCTGAGCCTGGTTGGATGCATTTCCGAGAATTCCTCCCAAAAGATCTCCCAAACCTCCTGCTCCTACATTGTTTTGTTGCTTTTCTTTTCCGATATATCCCATAATTACAGGAGCTAACATTGCCAAAACAGGTCCGATTTTATCAATAGAAATACCGGTATTCTGAGAAAGCTGGTTTTCTACATTTTGTTTATCTCCGCCAAAAATGTGATTTAAAATAGAACCGCCTTCAGATTCTCTGGCTTCCAATTGAGATGAATCATTAAGGATACTTCCATCATGGTCTTTATCTAATGCATTGTTTAGTGCTTCAGCTTCTTTAGCATCCTGAGATTTATTTCTCAGGTAAGAAATAATCAATGGAGCGGCTACCGCTAATAGGGCAATAATTTGATTTCTGCTGATTCCGAATTTGTTTTCAGCTTTTTCAGCAACCTGATTGCTGGTGTTTCCGGTAAGTAAATCGAGTAAACTCATTTCGTATGTGATTTTTAATTGTTGAAATCAAATTTATTAAAAATTCTGAATGATGAGTTTTTTTATCCTGTAATTGTTAGAGGTTTTATTTTATGTTAAGCTAGTTCTTTAAAATCGGAACATTGGAACATGCTTCTCCAAACATAAGTGATTTTACAAGAGGCTGTAATTGCTCTACAAGTTCAATATAAGCATTCTCCGGAATTTCTTTATCTGCGCAGCCTTTAACCAGGACTCTTTTGCCTCTCATTTCATCAAAATCATAGCTTTGGATGGCGTTGTGCATCAAAATAACTTCTAGATCTTCTTTATCACCGAATACGACTTTTTTAGTGACATCGGTAATTTTTGCTGTGATTAAAAAATAAGCCCAAAGAGGGACAATGGCATCTGCAGAATTGTATATATAGACATAAGCATCTCGGTACTCTTCGGGATTAATGGCTGCTACTTTTTCACGGAAATCTTTCTCTTTTAAAATCATTTCCATGTAAAGAAAATCTTTCAAATCGATACCTTTTCTTACTCCTTTCGGAACAAGTGTGGTGAGATCAAAATTGATTAAACCGCTTTCCGCAACTTTATTTCGTATTTCAAATTCTTCTGACATTTTTATCATTATCTTTGAAACAAATTTACAAATTAAAGATATTATAATATCTTATTTGTTTTCTATCCTGATCATAGAAGCCTCCCATAACTTTGATAGCAGAAAGTAATATGGAAAGGTTTGCTGATGATTATAAAAACATAAAAGATTTCAGAGGGAATGAAATATTATATTATCGCAGGCGAAGCTTCCGGAGATCTACACGGAAGTAATTTAATGAAAGCTTTAAAACAAAAAGATTCCAATGCAGAATTCAGATTTTGGGGAGGAGATCTTATGGAGAAGCAAGGCGGAACATTGGTAAAGCATTACCGTGACTTGGCTTTTATGGGGTTTTTGGAAGTTGCGATGAATTTAAGAACCATTTTGAACAATATTAAATTTTGCAAAGAAGATATTAAAAACAATAAGCCTGATGTTTTAATTCTGGTTGATTATCCGGGGTTTAACTTAAGAATTGCGAAGTTTGCAAAAGAACTAGGGATAAAAGTAGTGTACTATATTTCTCCTCAGCTTTGGGCATGGAAAGAAGGAAGAGTAGAGATCATCAAAAAATATGTAGATGAGATGATGGTGATTCTACCTTTTGAAGAAGATTTTTATAAAAAACATAAGGTCCATTCCCATTTTGTGGGGCACCCTTTACTAGATGCAATTTCCACGCTTCAAGAAATCAGTATTGAAGGATTTAAAAAAGAAAACGGATTAAACGAAAAAGAAATCATAGCCCTTTTACCGGGTTCAAGAAAGCAGGAAGTTGAAAAAATGCTTGAAATGATGCTTTCCGTAAGACCATATTTTAAAGAATATCAGTTTGTCATTGCGGGTGCACCAAGTCTTCCTAAAGAATTTTATGAAAAATATGTGGATGAAAATGTACACTTTGTATCAAACAGAACATATGATTTGTTAAGATGTTCAAAGGCTGCTTTGGTAACTTCGGGAACAGCAACTTTGGAAACAGCTTTATTAAGTGTGCCTGAAGTAGTTTGTTACCGCGGAAGTAAGGTTTCTTATGCCATTGCAAAAAGGTTGGTGAAAAATATCAAATACATTTCTTTGGTCAATCTCATCATGGATCGTGAGGTAGTGAAAGAGTTAATTCAGAATGATTTAAATACTAAAAACCTGGTTGACGAACTCAAAAAAATACTAGAAGGAGAGAGGAGAGCTGAGGTTCTTAGGGATTATGAATTATTGCGGGAAAAATTAGGTGGAGAAGGTGCAAGTGAAAATGCAGCAGAAGTAATTTTAAAACTTCAATAGTTGTTTTTTAGCTGATTGTTTTTGGAAGTCAGCGGTTTGCTTCTTTTTTATCGTAAAATTTATTAAATTGCTTGTCCAAACACAAATGATTTTGAACAGGCAGCCTCTTTTGATTCTTGTCATTGCTTTTATTCTTGGGATATTTCTGCAAGACATTTTTCCTGTAACTGAACATATAATTACTGGAATTATTATTCTGAGTCTTGTTTTTTTACTTGCCACTTTTTACCGTTCGTATTTTGTTTCTAAAATAAAGCCGCTTTTGCTTATGGCTTCGTTTTTTGGAATTGGAATCTGTTTCCATTATTCCCGGCAGTTTAATGAGAATACAGAAGCTCCCCAAAAAGAAGATTTTATTGTTTTTAAAATCTCTAAAAAACTAAATTCTACGGAAAAGTATAAGAAATATGAAGCTTTGGTGCAGTCCGGAAAAAACTATGAAAATGCTGTGATCTATCTTCCTAAAGCATCTGAAGAACTGAATTTTGAAAACTATTATAAATCAAAAGCTTCTCGATATGATGTAAAAAAGCCTCAGTATGATTTTCAGTTTAATTATGCAAAATATCTTCAGCGGAAAAATATCCGGTCGCAATTTTATCTTCAGGGAGAAATATTGTCAAAGCACAGATATGATCTTTCTCTAACCGAAAAAATACAGCAGAAAAGGTTAGAAGTTTTACAAAAGATTAATCAATCAAGCCTTTCTTCTAAAAGTCAGGAGTTTTTAAAAGGAATTATTTTAGCAGACCGAACTGAAATTGATGCTGAAACGCTACAGGATTTTAATAAATCGGGATTGGTGCATTTTTTAGCAATTTCCGGGACGCATATTGTGGTGATTTTCGGATTGTTCTATATGGTGTTGATAAAGGTTTTACCTCTTCAGTTCAGAAAATATGCAATCATTTCCAGTTTGATTTTTATCTGGCTGTTTGCCGCATTTATCGGGTTTGGAAATTCGGTGGTAAGATCGTGTATTATGCTGACCGTTTATTTTATGTATGTTTTGCTTCAGCGGAAACCGGATTTGCTGCACTCCCTTGTTTTGTCTGCTTTCATTATTTTAATTGATGATTCCCAGCAGCTTTTTGATGTAGGTTTTCAATTGAGCTTTCTTGCTGTTTTAGGGATTTATTGGTTGAATCAGCCTATTTTAAACTATTTGCCAAAAGCCGATAATTATTTTAAGAAATTACTTTTTAATACGGTATCAATTTCTCTTTCTGCGCAATTGGCAACATTACCTTTAGTATTATTTTATTTTCACCAGTTTTCATTGATTTCCATTCTTGCCAACTTTATTATTGTGCCTTTTTCTGAAGTTATTATTATATTTTCATTCGTAATGACAGCTTTAATTGCGTTCGGTCTAGATCTCTCTTTTATTAACACAATTTATGATTTTACAGTTCAGATATTGCTAAAATTGGTTCACTGGTTTGCGGATATTGATTTCCTTTTTTCTGATAATATAGCGATGAACCTTATGGAGGTTGTATGTTTGTTTATGACTGTTTATTTGCTTAGATTTTCGATTTTGAAATTTAATACCAGAAATGCTGCGAGATTGATAATATGTACACTGTTTTTTTTAATTCTTAGAACAGGTTTTACTCTCTACGAAAATAATAAAGATGAGGTGCTTGTATATGATTTTTATAAGCATAAAGCATTTTCTGTAAAAAAAGGAAATGAAGTGCATTTTTGGTTAGATAAAAAATCAGATAAACAGAAATTTAAACAATTTATTATGAATCCGTATTGTGCTTCACGACGTGTAAATGTTACTGCTGTAAAAACCATTCCTGATGATGTTCAAAAGATCATTTATGGCAACAAGATTTATGTCATAAGATAATTGTTAACTATTTTATTTTCTCTTTAATTAATAACGTCTGAAATCTTATTTAGAAAGATTACAAACTGATAAATTGTGAGATTTCTCACTTTTTGATATTGTTAACATTTCATAATTTTGTGGAAATTCAAATTTAAACTTATATGGCAGGTTTAACGAGTTCTACGATAGGTAGAAAATATGCTATGGCATTATCAGCTCTGTTTTTGCTGATTTTTCTT
>JBCNMJ010000155.1:0-7724 GCA_039594975.1 Chryseobacterium sp.
GCTGTTCCGCATCTTTTCTTGTTCTTACATATACAATACCAGATTTCGTAGCATATTTTAAGATATCAAAAACCCTTTGGTATTTATCTGAAACTTCTTCTGAAAAGATCTTGATGTTCTCTCTCTTAAAACTTTTTTGAAATACAGCAGGATTTTTTAATTCAAGCTTAGATTTGATTTCATCCAGTACTTTTGGAGTTGCCGTTGCCGTTAAAGCTAAGCAGGCAATCTCAGGATTATTTTTTCTAAATTCTTTAATATTCTGATAACTGGGTCTGAAATCCTGTCCCCACTCCGAAATACAGTGTGCTTCATCAACTGCAATGAATGACAGCTGTATTTCTTCGATATTCTGTAAAAACTGAGTATTTGTCAATCTTTCGGGAGAGATATATAATAATTTTGTGAGACCATCCTTACATCTGTTATAGATAACTTCTGCATCAAATTCATCGAGTTCGGAAGATAGATATTCTGCTTCAATCTGACGGCTTTTCAATTGATTGACCTGATCCTTCATGAGCGCAAGTAACGGTGAAATAACAAGACAAACCCCTTCACGAAGAAGTGCAGGTAACTGATAACACAGAGATTTTCCGGCTCCTGTAGGTAGCAAGGCTAGTGTATCTTTTGAATGAAGTATGGAGTCTATAATTTCTTCCTGAGAATCCCTGAAAGTATCATAGCTCCAAAAATATTTCAGAGTATCAAATTTTAATTTTTGTAGGTCTTGTGGAGAAATCATAAGGTAAAAATAAGGAAAGTATTGAAACAAAAAAAGTCACGCATTGCGTGACTTTTCAATATAATAGAAAGTTTACTATTTAGCTTCGAAATATACCCTTCTGTTAGCTCTGTTTTTCCATTCAGGACATTTTGTAGCTGGGTCACATTCAGGATATTTCAGGTCTTTTTTACCTTTACCAATTGCATTTAATTTTCCAGATTCAACTCCGTTTTTAATTAAATAATTTTTTACATTATTTGCTCTTCTTTCGGATAATTTCTGGTTGTAAGCATCGGTACCTCTCGTATCCGTAGCTCCTACTACTGTATAAGTACCACTTGATGAGTTGATATAATTTACAGCGTTGTTAAGGATAGGAGTGTTAGATGGTAAGATTCTGTCTGAGTTCAGATCGAATTCAATTCCTTCCAACGTTCTTGTATCATCCGTTACAGGTCCGGTTGTTGCAGGCGCAACTGGGCAACCACCATTTTCAACAGGTCCAGGAACAGTTACACATTTATCATAAAGGTCAATTACTCCATCTAAGTCTGTATCAAGGGCAACTCCGGCTCCGTCAACTCTTGCTCCTGCAGGAGTATCAAGCTGTCTGTCCCAATCATCACAAACACCATCATTATCTAAATCACCTTTTTTACAAACCTCGATATCTTGATTCTTATTAGCTAAAACATCTAATTTGTAATATACTTCCTGAAGAGGGTCATGCCACATTAAGTGAGACTCATGTTTTCCTAATTTTAAACTTACCCCTAAAGTAGCATTAAAGAAGTTGTCTGAAACTTGTTCTTCACGTTGGTTGATAGCGCTGTATTTGTTACCTCCTCCGTCAAATTCATCATCACCAGTGATCACGTACATTACTCTACCTTCAATGTCGAGTCTTCTGTTAACTTTGAATTTAACACCGGCACCAGCTTGAGCAAACATTGAACCCAATTTAAAAGGTTTAACTTCTGTCATTAATCTTTGTCCGTTTTCATCTTTCTGATAAGCTCTATAAGCTAATGTACCAAGACCTCCATAGGCATGCAAAGCCCATCTGTATGGAGACTTATTGTCAACTCTTCTTAGTATGTTTGAAATGTTAACATCTCCCAATAAAGAGATTGCATCATATTGAGTTCTTGCTCCTACTTGTTGGTAAACAGATGCATTTGCTGGTGCATCTTTTTTAGTGCTGAACCATCCTTGTCTGGTTTCTCCTCTGTCGTATTGTAAGTTAATACCGAAAGCATGGGTAATCGCTTTATCAATACTAATATATGCAGAATATCCGAAAAGATTTTTACCGTTACCATTTTTTATTGATGTTAAATCTGCCGATTGAACTAATGGTACACCGACCCCTGCTGAAATAGCCCAATCATTAAATCTTTTAGATTGATTAGTGAAAGGAGAAACATTTGCTGAGCCTGATGAAAAAGTATTAGGATATTTTTCTTCAGCCGAAACTGCTGTTGAATCTTGTGCAAAGCTTATGGCAGGAACAGCCAGTGCTAATGCTACAATTGCTAAACTTATTTTCATAGTGTATTTTTATTATTTAGTTAATTAAATGATTTATTTATTTAGGGCAACCAGCATTTTCAACCGGTCCAGGTACAGTTACGCATTTGTCGTAAAGATCAATCACACCGTCAAGGTCCATGTCAAGTGCAACACCGGCTCCGTCAACTCTTGCTCCTGCAGGAGTGTCAAGCTGTCTGTCCCAATCATCACAAACGCCGTCATTGTCTTGGTCTCCTTTTTCACATACAACAAAATCTACATTGGTATTTTCTAAAGTATGGATTCTAGAGTATGTTTCTTGTAATGGATCGTGCCAAGCCAAATGTGTTAAATGTTTCCCCAGTTTGAAGGATACTCCTAAGTTAACTGTCCAGGCATTGTCAGATCTTCTTTTGCTGATCATGTTATACTTGGAAACTTTGGATGTTGGATCGTAATCTGCAGGTCCTGCATTTCCTCCTCCATCAAATTCATCATCCCCACTGATAATGTACATTGTTCTGGCCTCTATATCAATAAGTTTGGAGACATTATATTTCAATCCAACACCAAACTGGTAATAAATTGAATTAATATCCATTTTTTGCTTAATGAACAAAGGAATTCTAGGTGGAGTGGTATTCCATCTGAATTCATTATTATCATGTAAAGAGGTATTATAACTCATCAATCCAATACCAGCATAACCATGGAAAGCCCATCTGTAAGGAGAAAGGTTGTCCACTCTTCTCAAAAGATTTGAAAAGTTAACATCTCCCATTAAAGCAATCTGATTAAATTTTGTATTGGCTTCCGCAACTCCTGCGGCAATTCCAGCAGCTCCTTCAAGTTGAGCTTTCTGTGTTGTTTCGCCTCGCTGATAAATAAGGCTAACCCCTACAACATGAGTAATCTGTTTGTCAATACTCACATAAGAATTATACCCCCAGTTGACCTTTTTATCATAAAAAGATCTCAAGTCAGCGTGAACCATGAAAGCAGCACCTCCACCGACTGAGATAGACCAGTCGTTGAATTTTCTTGCTTTGTTGTTGAAAGGCTGTACATTGGCAGAACCTGAGGAGAACGTATTAGGGTATTCATCGTAGGAACTAACAGCAATACTGTCCTGTGCATATGTTGCAATAGGCAATGCAGCCAATAATAATAAACCTAATTTCATACAATATGTTTTATGTTTTAGATAAAGTCTTTTAAGATTATCTTGGAGAATTCCCTTTCAAAAAGATGTTTCTGATGAGGGATTTCTAGCTTTTCTGACACAAATTTCAAATTGTCAAACTTTACGATATCAATATCTATTACTCTGTCCGTATATACTCCCAGAGTGCTAGAATCATGTGCTCTTCCCATCTCAATTTCAATCCTTTTGATATGTTTAAGTAACTGAATAGGTGAAAAATGTGTACATATTACTAATGCAATATTACAAAAAATATTAGAACTAACAAATTCTACGGGTTCAGTAATTAAAAATTCGCTTAAATTTATTACATTTCCTACCTCCTTATTGAGTTTGTCAATAGCCTGTTCAATATTTTTTTTTGTATCACCAAGATTACTTCCGAGTAACAAAATGACAGTATGTTGCGACATATTGTTTAAATATAAATTTTATGAAGAGTTTCTTTAAAAATGTAATGGCAAATATAGTTGCATTTGTAATACTATGTGCCGTGTTTTTTTTCTTTTTTATAGTCGTTGTTTTCTTCAGTGCAATGAGTGGAGAAAAATCCGTTGTGGTAAAAAAGAATTCAGTTTTAACCATTAATTTAAAGACAGATATTATAGATAGTCCTACAGAAGAACAGACCAGTATATTTAACGTAAATGATAAAAACAAAAGCATATTGCTATATGATGTTTTAGAGGCCATTAAGAAAGCTAAAACAGATGATCATATTAAGGGAATCAGTATTGAGACGGATCATTTAAATGCAGGAATTACTCAACTGGATGATATTAGAGCTGCCTTAGAGGATTTTAAGAAGAGTGGAAAATTTGTATATGCTTATGGAAACGGAGTTTCCCAATCTACTTATTATTTAGGGTCTGTGGCGGATCAGTATTTTCTAAATCCTTCAGGAATGATTGATTTGAAGGGGCTTGCTACTGAGGTTACCTTCTTTAAGGAATTTGCTGATAAATACGGGATCGGAATAGAAGTAATCAGACACGGTAAATTTAAGTCTGCGGTAGAACCTTTTATAAGAAATGATATTTCTGATGAGAATAGAGAGCAGCTAAGTACTTTGTTGAATGATATTTGGGGAAATACGGCCGCAAAAATAGCAGCTTCCCGAAAGATAGATGCTAATCAGTTTAAAACTGCAGTAGATAGTCTTTACGGAATGATTCCCGAGCAGAGTCTAAAATATAAATTAGTAGATAAATTAGTTCAGAAATCAGAATATGATGATTTTATCAAATCTAAGATAGGTTCATCTAAAAATGACAAATTAAATAAAGTATCTATTACAAACTATATCAATTCATATTCTGATAAGGATAGCTCTGGTGATGGTGTTGCAATACTTTATGCTTCGGGTTCTATTAATAATGGAGATAAGTACGGGGATATTTATTCGGAAAAATATGTGAAATATATTCAGGAGCTTAAAAATGACGATAAAGTAAAGGCTGTTGTTTTCAGAATTAATTCTCCTGGAGGAAGTGCAAATGCTTCAGATGAAATTTTATACGAGCTTCAGCAACTTAAAAAAGTAAAACCAGTTGTGGTGTCATTTGGGGATTATGCTGCTTCGGGAGGTTATTATATTGCTATGTCTGCAGATAAAATCTATTCTGAACCGAATACACTTACGGGCTCGATTGGAGTTTTTGGGGTAATGCCTTATTATAAAGAGATTGCCAATAAAAACGGAATACGTTCAGATATTGTGGCTACGAATGCCAATTCTGCTTATTACTCTGCTTTAAATGGATTGACACCTTATGGAGTTGCACAGGTTACCAGAAGTGTTGAAGGAACTTATAAAAGATTTGTTCATTTTGTGACACAAAACAGAAAGCAAACTTTTGAGCAGATTGATAATGTAGGAGGAGGAAGAGTTTGGAGTGGAGTACGTGCCAAGCAAATTGGTTTGGTAGATGATTTGGGAACATTGAATGATGCTGTGAAATTTGCGGCGCAAAAGGCTGGCCTGAAATCTTACGGGGTAACATCGTATCCGAAGAAAAAAACAGCATTTGAACAGATTTTCGATGATATGAATGAAGATGATATTTCTGCAAGATTAATTAAGAATAAAATAGGGAAGGCCAATTATGAAATTCTTGAGCAGGTTACCAACCAAAAGCTGAAGTCTGAAGTGAAAATGGAAATGCCTTATCAGATAAAAATTAACTAAATTATATATTGTAACAAAAACGGCGGATTTGAATTTCAAATCCGCCGTTTTATTTTATACTAATTGTTTTTTTCAGCTGCTTTTCTTCGTTGCCATTCCGTAGATCCAGAGGACGATCAGCGCTCCTCCGATAGCTAAAATCCAGCTTCTTGGATTCCAGAAAGAAGTGACATCACCCCAGTGTAAAATATACACGCCAATAGCTCCACCCACGAAAGCTCCTACAATTCCTAAAATGATTGTAATCAGCCATCCTCCTCCCTGAGTTCCCGGCATGATCATTTTTGCGATTGCTCCAGCAATAAGTCCGAATAAAATCCATGTTAAAATTCCCATAGTTGCAAATTTTTTAATTGTTAATATTTATGAAATTGATTTTTGCTAATTTAAGGGAAAACATGATAAATATCATCTTTTCTTGAAGAACGAATCAACAAATTCCGTACCATTGAATAATTGAAGGTCCTGCATTTTTTCGCCCACTCCAATATATTTAACAGGAATTTGGAATTGATCGGAAATACCAATCACCACTCCGCCTTTTGCGGTTCCGTCAAGTTTTGTTACAGCTAAGGCATTGACTTCGGTTGCTGCTGTAAATTGTTTAGCTTGCTCAAAAGCATTCTGTCCCGTAGATCCGTCAAGAACCAGTAAAATCTCATGAGGAGCATCAGGAATAACTTTTTGCATTACTCTTTTGATTTTAGAAAGCTCATTCATTAAATTGATCTTATTATGAAGTCTTCCGGCTGTATCAATGATAACGACATCTGCATTTTGGGCAACAGCACTTTGTACAGTGTCAAAAGCTACAGAGGCAGGATCTGATCCCATTTCCTGTTTTACAATAGGAACGCCAACTCTCTGGCTCCAGATTACCAGCTGATCCACAGCAGCTGCTCTGAAGGTATCAGCTGCTCCTAGAACGACTTTTTTTCCTTCGGAAGTAAACTGGTGGGCTAGCTTCCCGATTGTTGTTGTTTTGCCGACTCCGTTTACTCCCACGACCATAATAACATATGGTTTTTTAGAAGTGTCTATATTTCCTGTCCCCGCATGAGGATTTTCAAGAAGAAGTCCTGAAATTTCTTCACGAAGGATTTTATCCAGTTCGTTTACGCTAACGTATTTGTCTCTGGCAACACGTTCTTCAATTCTTTCTATGATTTTTATGGTTGTAGAGGCACCCACATCGGATGCAATAAGTACTTCTTCAAGATCATCCAGAACTTCATCATCTACTTTGCTTTTGCCGACTACGGCTTTCGTCATTTTTTCAAAGAATCCCTGGCTGGATTTTTCCAATCCTTTATCTAAAGTTTCTTTTTCTTCTTTTTTAAAAATATTTTTAAACCAACTCATAGAATTTTATAATATAAGATGTTGTGTTATCTGTCTTTAGAACAAAGATAACAAAAAAACTACCCAAAAGCTGAGTAGTTTTTTATATTGTAAATAAAGTGTAGATTATTTTTTCAAATAACCGTCTACCTCGTCTGCATTCATTACTTTTTCTTCGAAAACGTAAGCACCTGACTTAGATGACTTAACCATTTTCACAACTTTAGTCATTTTTTTTGACTGACCACTCTGTAGGGTTGCTACTACTTTCTTTGCCATGGTAAATTATATTTTCTAAATTACTTGATTTCTTTGTGAACGGTAACTTTCTTAAGAACCGGATTGTACTTCTTAAGCTCCAATCTTTCTGTAGTGTTCTTTTTGTTTTTAGTAGTGATGTATCTAGACATTCCTGCTACTCCGCTTTCTTTATGCTCTGTACATTCAAGGATTACTTGAACTCTGTTTCCTTTTTTTGCCATGATTTAATTACTTTTTAATCAATCCGTTTCTTACAGCTCTTTCTAGAGCTTCCTCGATTCCAATCTTGTTAATCACTCTCAATCCATGAGCTGATACTTTCAGTGTTACGTGCTTATCTTGCTCCGGAAGGTAAAACTTCTTCTCCAATAAGTTAATTTCAAAACGACGCTTCGTTTTGTTATTAGCGTGAGAAACGTTGTTACCAACCATTGCACGCTTTCCTGTTATTTGGCAAATTCTTGACATATCTCGATGTTCTTATTTGTATA
>JBCNMJ010000156.1:0-7621 GCA_039594975.1 Chryseobacterium sp.
CTTTTGCACTATTTGGTGGTATGGCTCATGCACAGGAAGGATTTAGACTTGGAGGTCACATTGGTGCTCCGCTAGGTGACGCTGCAGATGCTGCAAGTGTTACCATAGGTGTAGATGCTGCTTATATGTGGAATATTACTAAAGGTTTAGATATTGGTGCTACTACAGGGTATTCTCATTTTTTCGGAAAAGATCAGCTCGATGACTTCGGATTTATTCCTATTGCAGCATCAGGGAAATATAAATTTGATAAAATTCCGCTTTTTGTAGGATTGGATTTGGGAGCTGCTATTTCTACTAAAAACTATATCAATAGTGGTTTATATGTTGCACCAAGAGTAGGGTATCAGATGAAAAACGCAGAGTTATATTTAGGATTCCAAAATATAAGCAGTAAATATAAAGATCACGGACCTTATTGGCATGATGACAGATTTAATTTTGGTGCTATTAATTTTGGTGTAAATTTCTTTTTGAAATAAAAAAATAAAATATTGATAAAAACTTCGTCCATGGACGAAGTTTTTGTTTTTTCGGATATATATTTACGGATATACATTGTTTTGTGAAAATATCGGCTTGTTTCATAAATAATCTTGATAAAATCATAATTATATTCCGATTGCACAAGTTAAAACATGGTGAAAAATAATCTTTTTTCTTTTTGGTTAATAAATTATAACTTTTTTATTCAAAATATTGTGAAAAAATCAAAAACCTATATTTGATTGGATTTATTTTGGGAAAATGCCAAACTTTAACAGTGATATTAATCATGTTAACAAATTTTAATATTAGAGTGAGCCAGTATAAATTTGCAGTCAGAAAGTATTAAAATTATTAAAATGAAAAAATTATTATTAGCAAGTGCTATTGCACTTTTCGGTCTATCTAATGCACAGATTGCTAAAGGAACAACTTACCTATCAGGATCTGTAGGATATTCTCAAGTAGAAACAAATAACGGAAACAATAAAACAGAAAATTTCAACGTATTGCCAACAGTTGGATATTTTGTAGGAACAAACTTAGCAGTAGGTTTAGGAGTTGGATACCAGACTCAAAAAGATACAAATATCTCTACAACTGTATTGCCAAGTACTACAATCGTAACTACTAACGAAGTAAAACAACCTGCTTTTGTTGTTGCTCCTTTCGTAAGAAAATATTGGACTTTAGGTGATAAATTATACATCTTCGGACAATTGGCAGTACCAATGCAGTTTGGAAAAACAGAAGTTGAAAATACATCTGTAGCTACATCAGGTTCTACTACTAGTACAACTTCAACTTCAACTGAAGCAAAATACACTCAGGTTGGTGTAACTGTAAAACCAGGTCTAGATTATTTCTTAAACAAAAACTGGTCTATTGAAGCTACTATCGGTGAGTTTGGATACAACAACTACAAACCAAAAGATGGTGATGCTACAAACAACTACAACTTCGGTTTGAACTTATCTTCTGTAACTTTCGGAGTTAAGTATGTTTTCGCTAAATAATTTAAGCTAAAAGCATTAAAAAAATAAAAGTCCTAAGTTTTCTTAGGGCTTTTTTTCTCAATATTAAAAACTAATTCATGAAAAAACTCATACTAGCTGGTGCTATTACACTTTTCGGGCTTTCTAGTGCCCAAATTAAAACGGGAACGGTATACGTTTCAGGACAATTAAGTTATTCTAAAGAAGAGAATAAAAATATTAATACTACAATCAAAGACTTCAAAATAATACCTACAGTAGGAGTATTTGTAGCTAAAAACTTAGCTGTGGGAACAGGTTTAGGATTCACTAACAAAAAAGAAGAAGATAACGAAGTTTACAGTGGCGGTTCTTTTACTACTTTTGTTGACTATACAGGAGAAAAAAATGCTGTTGTGGTGGCTCCTTTTGTAAGAAAATACTGGACTTTATCAGATAATTTATATATTTTTGGCCAGCTTGAAATTCCAATGGAATTTGGAAAAATAAATCAGGATGCCTTGGTTACCTATGTAGATGAAATGTATGGATATATAGACCATCAAATGCTATCTGTTGAAACAAAATATACTTCAATCGGAGTAACTGTAAAACCAGGTCTAGATTATTTCTTAAATAAAAACTGGTCTATTGAAGCAACAATAGGAGAATTCGGATACAAAAACTTTAAATATAAAGAAGAAGGCGCTAAAGCTCTTAACAATTATAATTTTGGTTTAAACTTGTCTTCTATCTCTTTTGGAGTGAAATATATTTTTGCAAAATAAAAACAAATAATAAACTTTTTAAAATTAAATACTATGAAAAAATTATTACTAGCGGGTGCAGTTGCACTTTTCGGTTTGTCAAATGCGCAAATGACTAAAGGAGACTGGGTAATCAGTGGAAATACTGGTATGGGTTTCAACAGTGTTGATACAAAAACAAAAGTAGAAGGACAAAGCTATGATGGAGCGAAGGTAAGTACTTTCTCTGTTACACCTTCTGTGGGATATTTTGTAATTGATAAATTAGCAGTTGGAATCGACCTAGGATTTACAAGTATTACAACAAAAGAAGACGGAGACAAGTCTACAATTTCTAGTTTTTCTGTAATGCCGACTGCAACATATTATTTTGCGAACAGCAGTAAACTGGTTCCTTTTTTAGGAGCAGGTATTGGGTATGCATCTAACAAAACGAAGGAAACTTATTCAGGAAGTACAGATGAATACACAGCAGATGGTCTTGCTTGGAAAGTAAAAGGAGGAGTAACTTATATGGCAACTCAGTCTTTAGGGGTTAATTTAGGAGTTTCTTTTGATCAGTTTTCCAATAAGGACACTTTTATGGGAACAGAGTTTAAAAATACTGTAAACACTTTTGGTGTAAACGTAGGTTTCTCTTATTTCATCAAAGCTAAGGCTCAGAAAGGAGATAAATAACCCCAAATTTTAGTTTAAAAACAAAAAATCCGACTCAAAACTGAGTCGGATTTTATATTATCATAAAAGTTGTCTGAACTATTATTTTCCAAACATTCCGCCCATTCCAGGCATATTTGGCATTTTGCTCATCATCTGCATCATTTGCTTTCCTTGAGGTCCCTGCATCATCTTCATCATTTTACCCATTTGGTCGAACTGCTTCATTAATTGATTTACATCTTCAATTTTTCTTCCAGCACCTTTAGCAATTCTGTTTTTTCTCTGAGTATTGATAATGGAAGGTTTTCTTCTTTCTTCAGGAGTCATAGAGTAGATGATTGCTTCGATGTGTTTGAATGCGTCATCGCTGATCTCTACATCTTTAATTGCTTTTCCAACACCCGGAATCATCCCCATCAAATCTTTCATGTTACCCATTTTCTTGATCTGATTGATCTGTTTTAAGAAATCATCAAAACCAAATTCGTTCTTAGCGATTTTCTTGTGAAGTTTTTTTGCCTCTTCTTCATCAAACTGCTCTTGGGCTCTTTCTACCAAGGAAACAACATCTCCCATTCCCAGGATTCTGTCTGCCATCCTTTCCGGGTAGAAAAGATCCAAAGCTTCCATTTTCTCACCTGTAGAGATGAACTTGATTGGCTTTTCAACTACCGAACGAATTGTTAAAGCTGCTCCACCACGGGTGTCACCATCCAATTTAGTTAAAACAACTCCGTCAAAATTCAAAGCATCATTGAATGCTTTTGCTGTATTTACAGCATCCTGACCTGTCATTGAATCAACAACAAAAAGCGTTTCGTTGGGTTTAATGAAATAATGAACAGATTTAATCTCGTTCATCATCTGCTCATCAATTGCCAGACGACCTGCCGTATCGACAATCACAACATCATGACCATTTGATTTGGCGAAATTGATGGCGTTTTCTGCAATGGTAGAAGGATTTGTAGAACCTTCTTCCGTGAAAACAGGAACCCCGATTTGTCCACCCAAAACTTTCAGCTGATCGATTGCCGCAGGACGATACACGTCACAAGCAACCAAAAGAGGTTTTTTATTTCTTTTTGTCTTTAAATAATTAGCTAATTTTCCGGAGAAAGTAGTTTTACCGGAACCCTGAAGACCTGCAATCAAAATTACAGAAGGCTTTCCGGAAAGGTTGATTCCCTCCTGAGAACCTCCCATTAAATCTACCAATTCGTCATGAACAATCTTTGTCATCAATTGTCCCGGAGTAAGGGAAGTAAGAACATCCTGTCCCAAAGCTTTATCCTGAACTCTTTTAGTAAGATCTTTTGCAACTTTATAATTAACATCGGCATCTACCAATGCTCTACGAATTTCCTTTACGGTCTCCGCAACATTGATTTCCGTGATCTTTCCACGTCCTGAAATATTATGAAGCGCTTTGTCTAATTTATCCTGTAAACTATTAAACATATTGATTTGTAAATTATAAGTGTGCAAAAATAAGGATTTTTTTAGTATATCAACCTGTATGAGACGTAATATTATATAGGATATAGAATATTTTAAGCATTAAAGATGCTGTGATAAGATGATAAAAATCAAATAGTGAAAAAATACGATAGAAAAAGTCTATTTTTGCGATTAGTTAAAATTAACCTAACCAATGTTAGGTGAAAATAAATTTTAAAATGAAAATTAATCCAAATATTCTGGTTACAGTATTGTTTTTTTTAACGTTTCTGATTCATTTCTCTTTATGGAAATTTGTTTTCCATCTGGATGAAATTGTTATTGTGAAATTTTATTTATTCCTGAGTGTAATGTTCATGATGATGATTACATTGGTTATTTTAATTAATAGGGTAGCGCCGCAATTCTTAGGGATGTCTGTAATAGGATTGATTCTTTTAAAATTTGGCTTGATGTTCTTAATTAGGAAGAAATTAAACTTTGAAGCTATACCAGGCTATAAATTTCATTTTATTGTTCCATATTTTGTCCTGACAGCACTGCTTACATACTATGCAATAAAGCTAATTAATCATGATAAAAAACAGGAAAATTAATTATTGAAACTAGAAAAAATATCATATTTTTGCACAACGAAAAAAACCTATCAATGTTTAAGAAATTCGCAGTTTTATTTTACAGTATTTTTGTATTAAACCTAGTGTCTGCACAGCATGGTGAGGCTACTACTGGTGCCGCTCCAGCTAAAGAGCTTTCAGAGAAAGACAAAGTAACTAAAGAAAACAAAGAGTTCATCGATCATCACTTATTGGATGCACATGATTTCACATTGATGGTGGATAAAGAAGGTCATCACATTGGTTTTCCTCTTCCTGTTATTTTTTATGATAACGGTTTTCACTCTTTTATGAGTAACAGCAAAGAAGGGTTTATGCACGGAGAGCCTGTAGAAGTTGACGGTTCTTTTTATGTTTTGCATCATGAAAAAATTTACAAAACAGATGCGAAGGGAACATTGACTTTGGATAAAGATGGTCACCCAACTAATGAGAAGCCTTTAGATTTATCAATTACTAAAAGTGTACTTATTATTTTCTTAGTTGCGGTTGTTATGTTGTTGGTTTTCACTGGGATGGCTAGATCTTACAAAAAGTCTCCTGTTCCAAGTGGTGCAGCTAAATTCTTAGAACCTCTGGTAATCTTCGTGAGAGATGAAGTAGCTATTCCGAATATCGGACACAAGTATAAAAGGTTTATGGGATATTTATTAACTGTATTCTTCTTTATCTTATTTCTTAACGTATTAGGTTTGATGCCTTTCGGAATCAATGTTACAGGTAATATTACAATGACATTCTTCTTGGCTATCCTTACTTATTTGATTACTACATTCTCAGCAAACAAGGATTACTGGAAACATATTTTCTGGATGCCTGGAGTTCCGGTTTTAATGAAGTTTGTGATGTTACCAATCGAATTGTTAGGGACGATTACTAAGCCTTTCGCATTGATGATTCGACTTTTTGCGAACATGACTGCAGGTCACATCGTAGTAATGACGCTAATCGGCTCAATCTATATATTTAATAACTGGATCGCAGGAGTAGCGTTCCCATTCTTAACATTAGTAATTTATTTACTAGAAGTTTTAGTAGCATTCCTACAGGCTTATATCTTTACAATGTTGTCAGCTCTATTCATCGGAATGGCTGTTGAAGAGCACGAACATGAACATCATGCAGCTCACTAATTAAAATTTGAAATTTAAACTTAAAACAATTTTTTAAAATTATATATTATGGAAATCCCTAGAATTATTGGTGCAGGTCTTATCGTACTTGGTGTAGGTATCGGTCTTGGTAAAATCGGAGCTGCTGCTCTTGAAGCTATCGCTAGACAGCCTGAGCAATCTGGAAAAATCCAAACTGCTATGCTTATTGCAGCTGCACTAGTAGAAGGTGTTGCATTTGCTGCGTTATTCGCATCATAAGCCAAACAAACAAAAAACATTGTTGTAGCGGTTGGCTGCAACAATGTTAATTTTAAAAAAAAGTAATAATTATTTATACATTTATATAATGGAATTAATTCATCAGTTTTCGTCAGGATTATTTATTATCCAGTCTGTTATTTTTCTAGCATTATTATTTTTGTTAGGTAAATTCGCATGGAAACCTATCTTAAAATCTATCAATGATAGAGAGACTTCTATTGTTGACGCTCTTAATCAAGCTAAATTGGCTAGAAAAGAGATGGAAACTTTAAAAGAGGATAACGAAAGAATCATTCGTGAAGCTAAAATCGAAAGAGATGCTATCCTTAAAGAAGCCAGAGATATTAAAGATAGAATTGTAGCAGAAGCTAAAGATGCTGCTAAAGCTGAAGGAGATAAAATGATTGAATCTGCTAAACAAACTATCAATGCTGAGAAGAATGCTGCAATGGCAGATATCAAAACTCAAATTGGTACAATCTCTGTAAATATCGCAGAATCTATCCTTAAGCAAAAATTAGACAACAACGAAGCTCAAAATGAGTTGGTTCAGAATTATTTAAACAAATCAAATCTTAACTAAGAATGCTTACATCTAAAGTAGCTAAAAGATACGCACAGGGTTTGCTTGATTTTACAAACGAGACAAACCAGACGGCTGCTGTATTTTCAGAAATGAAAGATGTAGTGAAAGTAATGGCAGAGTCTAAAGATTTGAATAAATTCTTCCTTACTCCTTACATCGATTCTAAAAAGAAAATTGAAGTAGCATCAGAAATTTTTAAGGGATTATCACAGTCTTCTCAAAACCTGATTAAACTGGTTATTAAACAAGGTCGTGAATCTCAACTAAAAAATATCGCTCAGGAGTTCATCAACAAAGTTGAAGATATAAACGGGGTACAGAGACTTACTCTTACTACTGCAACAGAAATATCTAATGCTAACATTGAAGAAATCTTAAAATCAAGTAACCTTGTTAATACAAGTGCCAACTTCGATTTAAAAAGAATTATCAATCCTGAAATTTTAGGAGGATATATTTTAAGAGTAGGAGATCAGCAGATCGACGCGTCTGTAAAAACTAAGCTTAACCAAGTTAAAAAAGGTTTTCAATTAAATTAAGAAAAAAACAACCATACAATGGCAGAAATAAATCCGGCAGAAGTATCTGCGATCTTAAAACAGCAATTGGCCAACTTCGATACTCAATCTAACGTTGAGGAAGTAGGTACAGTTTTAACCATCGGTGATGGTATCGCTCGTGTATACGGGTTAGA